>CAZPFK010000004.1:8942-14786 GCA_964585855.1 uncultured Vicinamibacteraceae bacterium | reverse complement strand
GGTATCAAGGGTGGAGTCAGACGTGAGCGAGGCACAAGGGGTCTTCGATCTGGTCGTCATCGGTGGTGGGCCCGGGGGCTACGTCGGCGCGATTCGCGCGGCACAACTCGGCATGAAGGTCGCCTGCATCGAGGCCGACCGCCTCGGCGGGATCTGCCTCAACTGGGGCTGCATCCCGACCAAGGCCCTGCTCAAGAACGCCCACCTCTATACCGAGGTCAGCAAGCACGGCGACGACTTCGGCCTGGAGTTCTCCAACCTCTCCTACAACTTCGGCAAGGTGATTCAGCGCTCGCGGGGAGTCGCCGACCAGCTCAACAAGGGCATCCACTTCCTCTTCAACAAGAACAAGATCACCCACGTCCAGGGCCACGGCAAGATCGTCAAGGCCCCGAAGGGCGGAGCCCCGGCCGAGATCGCCGTCTCAGAAAAGGCGGGTGGAAAGGCATCACAGACGGTCAAGGGCAACAAGATCCTGATCGCCACCGGTGCCGTTCCAAGGTCGTTGCCCTTTGCGGACTTCGACGGCTCGAAGATCATCACCTCCAAGGAGGCGATGACGCTCAAGGAGCAGCCGAAGAAGATGGTGATCGTCGGCGCGGGGGCGATCGGCGTTGAGTTCGCCTACTTCTACAACGCCTTCGGCACCGAGGTGACGATCATCGAGTTGCTCGATCACCTCCTGCCCATCGAAGACCACGACATCTCCAAGGTCCTCGAGCGGGAGTTCAAGAAGTCCGGCGTGACCCTGAAACTGAGCCACAAGACCACCGCAATCGAGAAGTCAGGCAACGGCGTGAAGGTCACCGTCGCCGACGTCAAGGATGAGAAGAAGACCGAAACCATCGCGGCCGATGTCTGTCTCGTCGCCATCGGCGTCCGGGGCCGCTACGACGGCCTCTTTGACGCATCGCTGGGAATCGAGACTTTCAAGGATCACATCAAGGTGCAGTACGTCGGTGTGCCCAAACCAACCTACCAGACCTCGGTCCCTGGAATCTACGCCGTCGGCGATGTCATCGGCCCGCCCTGGCTGGCACATGTCGCCAGCGAGGAAGCCGTCGCCTGCGTGGAGCGAATGGCCGGCCACGAGACGCTTGGCGTGGATTATGACTCTATTCCCGGCTGCACCTACTGCGAGCCGCAGGTAGCGTCGATCGGGAAGACGGAGCAGAAGCTGATTGCCGAGGGGTTGAAGAAAGGCGAGCACTACGACGTCGGCTCGTACCAGTTGAAGGCCCACGGCAAGGCGATCGCCACAGGCGAGAACGTTGGCCTGGTCAAAGTCCTGACGAGCCGACCCTACGGCGAGATTCTCGGGGCGCACCTGATCGGCGCCGGCGCGACGGAGTTGATCATCGAGTTCGGCCTGGCCCGGGCCGTGGAGGCGACGGCCGAGGACATCATCAACACGATGCACGCCCATCCGACGATGCACGAGGCGGTCCACGAGGCCGTCCTCGACTCCCAGAAGCGGATGATCCACGGCTGAGTCGCCGGGAAGGGGAGTCTGTACGGTGGTCCGGGCCGCGTGCGGGGCGGATAATTCCCCATGATGTTGATCAGTTGGGGCCTGATTGCCGGCCTGCGCGCATCCGGGCGTGTAAGGCATCGTTGTTCTGCGCGCGGATTGGCTGACGAGGCACGCATTGCCGGACCGATACTTCCCCACGCCGGCTCGAAGCGGGGCGGTTGCGTCAATTCAAGTCTTCCCGCAAGTTCTCCCCAGTGGTTTCAGTGAAGAGGAGCCTTCCTGTGAAATTCCGTTCGATACACCTGGCTTCGTGTCTTGCCGTTGCAGTGGCGGCAACATCCGCCCACGCGCAGCGTGATCTGCCGCCCTTCGAGGAGGTCGCAAAGGACTACCGCAAGGTGGTCTCGACCGCCGACGGGTCGCAGTCGCTGTGGACCATCTACCGCAACAACAAGGACAACCAGTTGCTTGCCGAACTGCCCAACGGCTTCGAGCGGCAGCGCATCTTCGTCGCCACCTCGATCTCCGGCGGCAACGAGTACACCGGCTGGCAGTGGGGCGATTCCTACGTTTACTGGAAGAAGATCAACGATCGCCTCGTCCTCATGGAGCCCGAACTGATGTACCGGGCCAAGGGCAGCCGCGAGATCGAGTCCTCCGTCGAACGGACCTACTCGGATCGCGTCATCCTCTCAGTCCCGATCATCACCAACGGTCCAAACGGCGGCCCCGTTTTCGATCTGGACCGGCTGCTGGTCGGCGAGTCGAGCCGATTCGCCATGCCGCTTGATCCCTCGCTGACGATCATCGAGTCCTGCAAGGCCTTTCCCGAGAACCTGGAGATCTCCTTTGAGGGGCCGGGCTCCAACGGCCGCCTGACGCGGATTCACTACTCCATGAGCGTGATTCCCCGCACGGATTACCAGCCCCGCGAGGCTGACCCGCGCATCGGCTACTTCCTGACCGTGTACAAGGACTTCAACAAGTCCTCCCATGACGGCAACCAGTTTGTCCGCTACATCAACCGCTGGAACGTCAAGAAGCGCGACGCCTCCCTGAAGCTCAGCCCGCCTGAGCGCCCGATCATCTTCTACCTCGAGCACACGATTCCCGTGAAATACCGCCGGTATGTCCGCGACGGCATCCTCGAGTGGAACAAGGCGTTTGAGAAAATCGGGATCGACGGTGCCATCGAAGTCCGCCAGCAGGACTCGATGACCGGCGCCTACATGGATCATGATCCTGAGGACGTCCGGTACAACTTCATCCGCTGGATCACCTCCGAGCGCGCCTTCGCCATGGGCCCCAGCCGCGTCAATCCCGAAACCGGCGAAATCCTCGACGCCGACATCATCTTCGACGATTCGATGATCCGGTACTACATCCTCGACTATCAGCGGCAGATCGCCCAGCTGCCGGTTGAGGACGCCACCCCTGAGACGCTGGCCTTCCTGGCCGACAACCCCCGCTGGGATCCTCGGACTTACGTCAATGACAGCAACTATGCCGAGGTGGTGATCCGCAACATGGACACCCTCTCCGACGCGGAGAAGCAGCGCCTGCTGGCCCATGCTGAGCATGACGACGCTTCCTCGTTGCCCGACAACGTCCTGACCAGGGTCGTCCAGGGCAACCACTACTGCAACCTCGCCGAAGGCGTCGCCCATCGCCTGCAGATGGCCCGCCTCGCCTTCGACTCCGTCGCCTACGGCGGCTACAGCGATGAGGAGCTCTTCGACGGTCTGCCGGAGAAGTTCATCGGCCAGATTCTCGCCGAGATCGTCGCACACGAAGTCGGCCACACCCTCGGCCTGCGTCACAACTTCAAGGCCTCCTCCTGGAAGTCGCTCGAAGAGATGAACGCCCAGGTCGGCGAACCGCAGGTCGGTTCGGTCATGGATTACAACCCCATCAACATCGCCCCCGAAGGCGTTGACCAGGGTGACTGGATCACCCCGACGATCGGCCCATACGACTACTGGGCGATCGAGTACGGCTACACGCAGGATGACAAGGCGCTGCCCGAGATCGTCCAGCGCTCGGCCGAACCTGCACTCGTCTATGCAACCGACGAGGATGCAATGGGTCCGGACCCGCTGGTCATGCGGTTTGACGCCGGCAGTGATCCGCTGGACTACTGCGCCCGGCAGGTGGCTCTGGTGCACCAGCTCCGCAGCGAACTGCTGGATCGGGCCGTCAAGGATGGCGAGAGCTATCACAACGCCCGTTCCTTCTTCCGTTCTTTGCTGTACGAACAGGCGTGGACGGCCCGGACCGCGGCACGCTTCGTCGGCGGGACGTACATCAACCGCGATCACCGTGGAACGCCCAACGCCCGTCCGCCGATCGTTCCCGTCGAGGCCGACCGTCAGCGGAAGGCGCTGGAGTTCGTGATCGCGAACGCCTTCAACGATGAGGCCTTCGGCCTTGATCCCGAGTTGCTGCAGTACCTCGCGACCGACAAGTTCATCCACTGGGGGAACTTCAGCGAGTACGGCCAGCCCGAGTATCCCGTGCACAACGAGATCATGCAGATTCAGCGCGGCGTGCTGCTCTCGGTGATGAATCCTTCAACGATGCGCCGGATCTATGACAACGAGTTCATGGTCCCCGCCGATGAGGATGCCTTCACCGTTCCCGAGCTGCTCAACTCGCTGACGGCCTCGATCTGGACTGAAGTGCTCAGCCGGCCCAACCGCAGCCAGAACTTCAGCAACCGCGAGCCGATGATCTCCTCGCTCCGGCGCAATCTGCAGCGCGAGTACCTGGCGAACCTGGGCGACCTCGCAACGCTGTCGGGGTCCTACGGCTTCCCGCGAGCCGTTCAGGGGATCTCCCTTGAATGGCTGAACAAGCTGAACGACTCGATCGGCATGCACCTGGAGGAGGGTGAGGTCGACAACCTCGACGATTACACCCGCACCCACCTGCAGGAGTGCCAGACCGACATCACCCGCACCCTTGAGGCTGTCGCTGTCTACAACGGCAACTGACTCGAGCCACTGCGTACGACATCAAACCACCGGAGGCTGCACCCGCAGCCTCCGGTTTTCATTGCGCTCTCGGAGAATCGCTTACGCTCGCACCGGTGAACCGGCGACGACCTGGACCGCGGCCCGCTCGCTCGAGTCATCCTCGTGGCCGTGGATATGCCCGTCACGGCCTACCTGGTCGAAGCGCACGCTGACGCGCTTGCTGACGCCGCGTTCCTGCATCGTCACGCCGTAAAGCTGGTCGCCGGCCTGCATCGTCCGCTTGTTGTGCGTGATGATGATGAAGTGCGACCGGTCGAGGAACGACTTCACGACCCCGCAGAATCGCTCGACGTTCTTCTCGTCCAGAGCCGCGTCGACTTCGTCAAGGAGGCAGAACGGGCTGGGCTTGCTCTCGAATATGGCCATGACCAGCGCCACCGAGGTCATCGTCTTCTCGCCGCCGGACAGCAGCGAGAGCGACCGGAGCTCCTTGCCCGGAGGCTTGGCCATGATCTCAACCCCCGACTCCAGCCAGTCGATCTCACCGTTCTCATCCGGGATCAACTGAATGTCGGCCCGCCCCCCGCCGAAGAGCTTCCGGAACATTCCGTCCGAGCCGGCGAAGCGCTCCCGGATCGTCTCGAAGGTCTCCCGGAAGCGGTCGCGGCTGGCATCATTCAGTTCAGCAATCAGCGTCGTGAGCTGGTCGCGGGCCAGGTCAAGATCCTGCAGCTGCCGTTCAAGTTCAATATGCCGCGACTCGAGTTCCGTCTCCTCCTCGATGGCGTCGAGGTTGACGTTGCCGAGCCGGCGGATGGCGTCCCGCAACTCCGCCGCACGCGCTGACAACTCCGCCCGGTCAGGGGCGACAAAATCGGGCTCCATTCGACGGTCGCGCTCGGCGGAATACTCCTCGCTGAGCAGGAAGCCGAGATCATCGCGGGTGCGGTCAGAGAGATGCTCGATGGTCACCTCCGCCTCGCGCTTCTGCAGCGTGGCGTTGTTGCACTGCTGGTCTGCCGTCGCAAAGGAACGCCGATGCTCGTGAAGCGTCTCTGCAAGCGACTCCAGTTCGCTGCGGGCCTCCTCGATCCGGATTGAGACCTCGGCAAACTCCTGCTCCGACGAAGCAAGCATCGCCTCGGCCTCCACGGCCTCCGCCTCGGCCGATTCGATCTGTCGATCATGCTCGTCCAGCCGCTCCCGGCGACGAACCAGGCCGGCCTCCAGCGTCTCGCAACGGCGCGCCGTGTCCACAAGGGCCTGCTCGGCCTGGCGGTGCTCACGCTCAGCTGCAGCCAGCCGCTCCGACGAAGCGCTCTGCGCGACACGCGCCGCCGTCACCGCCTCCTTGGCGGCCTCCAGTTGCGATTCCAGATTACGTTGATCGGATCG
>CAZPFK010000004.1:0-8842 GCA_964585855.1 uncultured Vicinamibacteraceae bacterium | reverse complement strand
TCACCGCCTCCTTGGCGGCCTCCAGTTGCGATTCCAGATTACGTTGATCGGATCGGAGCGATCCGAGCCGATCGGTCTGTTCCTCGTGCAGGCGATCGAGAGACTCCCGCCGGCGACGGTGCTCCTCGATCTCCGCGAGAATGTCGGCCCGCTTCTGATCCAGCAGCGAGGTCTCATCGTCAATCGCCTCGCGTTCACGAGCCAGGCGAGTCTGCTCCGCCTCCATCTGCTCAATGCGATGGCCGCACTTATCACGCTGCGTTCGCAACTCCCATGTCTGCCGGCGAAGAGCCGCCTGCCGCGTCTCAACCTCCGCCGCCTCGGTGTCAAGCTGTGAGAGCCGCGTTCGCAGCGAATTGATCTCAGCCGTGAGCGCTTCCAGCCGATCACGGAGCGCCTCGAGTTCCGATTTCCGCGTCAGCACGCCGCCGGCGCCGGCATCTGCGCTCTGGCGGGCGGCGATCGTTACCGGCCCGACCGCCTCAAGCACGTCGCCCTCCGGCGTCACAAAACGCGAGCCGGCCAGCGGCCCCATCGAAAGCAGCAGGGCGGCGTCAAGTGAGGGCACAAGCCAGGTCGGCCCCATTCGCGCGGCCAGGGCTGTGATCAGTCCCGGTTCACCTTCGATGAATCGGTAGATGGATTCCGCGCTCACACCCGCAGGGGCGCTCCAGGCCAGAGCATTCTCCGTCGCATGCCGCAGAGGAAGGAAGGTCACCGGCCCGGGGAGCGACGCTGCCAGGATGTCGGCGCGCCCGTCGATGACCGATGCCGCCCCTTCGACGACGACCGCCTCCAGCAGCGACCCGAGCGCTGCCTCAACAGCGCGGGCATGGGAGACATCCGTTGAAATCAACTCGCCGACCAGCCCTCGAATGAACTCCGGCGTGCCGCTCTCCTCATGCCGATCCAGCAGCGTGCGCACCGCGTCGCCGAAGCCCTCGCGGCTGGCCTCCATTTCCTCAAGGGCCTGACGGCGCGAGTCGGCCCGGGCGAATTCCTGCTCCGCCTCACGCAGACTCACCATTACCTCGCGCTGCCGATCCGAAAGCGACTCGGCCGTCTCAGCGCTGCGGCGGGCGTCGTCCTCGTTGGCCTCAATCCGGGCCTCCAGCCGGGACAACTCCTCCGACGCCTCCGCATGGCTGCGCACTGCAGCATCGAGGGCCTCTGTCAGCGCGCGGGCCTTGGCGGCGATGGCGGCTGCACGCTCTTCGAGACTCTCCAGTTGTCCCCGGCGCGAGTCCACGCCCGCCTCCAGCCGGTCACGATCGCGCTCGATGCCCCCAATCGAGGCCGAAATCTCCGCCGTCTCGCGGGAGCGCTCGTTGAGATCCTGCTCCACCTGCTCCCGCCGGCGCATCGCCTCGGCAAGGCGTTCGCTCTCGCCCGCCTTCTGTTCCTGCAGCTGCTCAACGGCCGCCGACGCCCGGTGCAGTTCATCGGTGAGCTCGCGCTTGCGATCCTCGGCATGCGTGAGCGCCGCCTGGTCCTCCTCGATCTCCCGACGCGTCTCGATCGAGGCGCGCCGGCCGATTTCCGCCCTCTGTCGTGCGTGTTCTGCGCGGGCGGCCGCGCCGGTACGGGCCTGCTCCAATTCGCGCAGCCGGCCCTGCAGTTCGAAGCGGACAAGGTCGGCCTCCTGCTTGCGCGTCTCGCAGACCTGGAGTTCAGCCGAGGCAGCGCTGCGTGCGGCTTCGAGCTCCAGAAGTTCCGCGCTTAGCGCATCGATGCGCTCCCGCAATTCGTGATACTGGTCCAGCGCCAGCGTCCGCGCGGTGGTGCGCAGTTCGCCGTCGAGCTCCTTGAACTTCCGCGCCTTGGCCGCCTGGCTCTGGATCATCCGCAGTCGGCGCTTCGCCCCCTCCAGATGCTCGCGGCAACGGATGAGGTTGATCTCCGTCCGCTCCAGTTTCCGCTGCGCCTCCACCCGGCGCGCCTTGAACTTCGCAACCCCCGCCGCCTCCTCGAAGATCGTCCGCCGCTCGACCGGGTTGGCCAGCAGCATCGCATCCACCTTGCCCTGCTCAATGATCGAGTACGCATCCGCGCCGATGCCCGTGTCCATGAAAAGTTCACGAACATCGCGCAGCCGGCAGCGCCGGCCGTTGATCAGGTAATGGCTGTTGCCGTCGCGGTCGAGGGTGCGGCCGATCTCCACGAGTTCGGTGTCCACGGGCAGTTCGCGCTGCCCGGTCGCCGGATCGACCAGCGGGTTCTCAAAGGTCAGAATGACCTCCGCCTGCTGCAGCGGCTTTCGGCTGGTTGTGCCGGAGAAGATGACGTCAAGCATCTGCGAGCCGCGCAGACTCTTGGCCGAGCGCTCGCCGAGCACCCACTTGATGGCATCCACGACGTTGGACTTGCCGCAGCCGTTGGGGCCGACGATGCAGGTGATGGGATCGTCGAAGCGGAACTCGGTGCGGTCCGCAAACGATTTGAAGCCGTCGAGAGTCAGTTTCGCCAGTCGCATGGTGGAGCGTCAACCTCCCTGTGTATCCACGACCGGCGCAATTACGCCGATCGGTGCCGCCGTCCCTGGCTGCGGCCCCTGCATCTGCGGGGTTGCGAAACACGGGCCGAGTCTGCCAGATGGTATCACAACGGCCGGCTGCCACAAGGTCTTGGGCTCCCTCCGAAGGACTTTTCTTTTCAGATGAACATGCCCGATCGTCGGGACGAACAATCCGACAGAGGCGGCAGTCGCGGCAGTTGGCTGGTGCGCCCGGGGGCGGACCCTTATCATTCCCCTCCGCTTCCTCTCCCAACCCCAAGAAAGGCGGGCGACCGGCCCCATGCTCTGGCAGCCACCCCTTCCCGACCGATACCTCGACCTCTCCGACGAGGAGCTCGCCGCCGCCATTTCCGCCCGGCGGGCCGAGCTCGGCGATTCCCTGGTCATCCTCGGCCACCACTACCAGCAGGATGATGTGATCGCCCATGCCGATTTCGTCGGCGACTCCTTCCTCCTCTCCCGCCTCGCCGCCGAGCAGGTGACAAAGCGCAAGGCGAAGTACGTCGTATTCTGCGGCGTCCACTTCATGGCCGAATCCGCCGACATCCTGACCCCCGAAGAGGTCGTGGTGATCCTGCCGGACCTCTCGGCCGGGTGCTCGATGGCCGACATGGCCGACTACGACCAGACGGCGCAGGCCTGGCAGGAGATTCACGAAGCGCTGGCGGAATCGCCCCGGCCGGTGCGCGTGATTCCGATTACCTACATGAACTCCTCGGCTGCGATCAAGGCCTTCGTCGGCCAGCACGGCGGAGCGGTCTGCACCAGTTCCAACGCGCCGCAGGTCTTCGACTGGGCCTTTGCCGGCGGCGATGAGCCGAAGAAGCCCGGCGAGGAGATCAAACTGCTCTTCCTCCCCGATCAGCACCTCGGGCGCAACACCGCCCACGCACGCGGGATGATCACAGAAGTGGATGCGGCGGCTGCCGGCGATCCGGAGTCGGCCGAGACCGTCCTGTGGGACCCGAAACAGGACTACGGCGGATTGTCGCAGGAGGAGATCCGCCGCGCGAAGGTGCTGCTGTGGAAGGGGCACTGCTCGGTGCACAAGTTGTTCCGGCCCGAGCATGTGGACGAGGTGCGGGAGCGCATTCCCGGGGTCACGGTGCTGGTGCATCCGGAGGTGCAGCAGGAGGTCGTGGACAAGGCCGACCTGGCCGGCTCGACGGAGTTCATCTGCAAGACGCTCGCGGCGGCGAAGCCGGGAACTTCATGGGCGGTCGGCACGGAGGTGCACCTGGTGAGCCGGCTGGCGCGGGAGGCGAAGTCGCGCGGCGTGCATGTGGAGATGCTCTCGGGGTGTCAGTGCCTCTGCACGACGATGTATCGCATCGATCAGCCGCACCTGCTGTGGGTGCTGGACGGGCTGGCCGAGGGCGTGGTGCGAAACCGCATCACCGTTCACCCGGAGGCACGCCGATGGGCGCTGGTTTCGCTGGACCGCATGTTGCGCCTCGCAGGCACGGGATCGGTGGGAAGGACGAAGGAGGCAGCGACGGCGGCGACGTGCGTCGACTGATTCGACAGCGATGAAGACTCGAGATGAAGGCACAACTTCGAGACGGTGGCTTCGGCGACTTGCGATTGTCGCAGCGGTGGTGATCGCGGCACTTGCGATCGCGGTCTGGCAGATTCCCAACCTGCTCAGCACGCAGCCCGGCACGCGCTTCGTCGAGGGCATGCTCAACTCCAATCCGCAGCAGACCGTTGCCATCGGCTCGCTCGATCTCGCATGGTCAGGCCAGCAGCGCATCACGGGCTTTGCGATCAGAACAGCAGACGGCTCGATGGATGCAACCGTCGATGTCGCCCTGAGCGGTTCGCTGTGGGAGTGGGGGCCCGGCCGAAGTCGTGATTTCGGCACCGTCTCAGTCTCGGGCGATGTGACGCTGACCGATGCATACTTTGCGCGCGAGGCGGAACCGGTGACCATTCCTCCCGATCTCGCTGCCTCGCTGGAACTCACCGGCCTCAATGTCGCATGGAAGCGCGAGACGGGTGCGATTGCGCTCTCGAATCTCAATGGATCGGCGACGGTGATTGATCGCGAGGCGACGCTGGATCTCAGAGCCGACATTCAAAGCGGGAACGACTCCGCATCCTCCGGACGAGTGCGGGTGCAGGGCGTGATCCCCGAGGCGATCGGAACCGATGGCAAGCCCGCCGCCATGCCCCCGGCCGGAACGGATTTACGAGTCGAAGCGGATGAGGTTTCGTCGGCTCTGCTGGCCTCGCTTGGCATTTTCGATGCAGCACAGGCGGCAGCCCTCGGCCCGACCGTCGACGCCTCCCTGGCGCTGACCTCGGCCGATGCCGCATCGCACGCCCTCTCGGCAACGGTCGAGTCGGCGAATCTCACGGCCTCCTTCCCGCTGGCCATTGGCGACGGTCGGATGGTGCTGGCCGCCGGTCAGGAGGCGACGGTGACGCTCGCGCTGACGCCCGAGGCGCTCGCAGCGCTGGCGCCGCCCGAGACAGTCACGCTGGTTGCCGAAGATGGTGCCCCGGTGATCTTCACCGTCACGAACCTCTCCCTGCCGTTTGACCCCGAATCCCCGCAGACCGATCTGACTGGCGCGGCGATCTCGGCCGACCTCATCGTCCCGCCGCTGACGCTGCGTGATCCCCTCGGGCAGTGGCCTGAGGTGCATACAGGAGCACTCGCCGTCACCCTGACCAGCGACGATCTCACCGGCCGGATCGACATCGGCCTGCTCAGTTCGCTGGCATCGGCTGACGGCACCCAAACACCCTCCCGTATCGAGGGCTCGCTGTCGCTCGATCGCGCTCTTGCGGCTGACGGATCACTCAACCGCAACGGCTTGACTGTGGATGGGGCGCTCTCGGCCGATGCGATCGCCACGCCGGTGCTCGATGTGCTGGCAGGCACAGAGGGTCTGCTGACCGATCTCTTCGGTGAGCAACTGACTGGTCTCAGCATTCTCGCTCGGCAGGAGGCGGGCGGACCGGGAAGCCCCGCCACGCTCTCCATCACCCTCGATGATCCGCAGGCGCAGGCCCGACTCGCCGCGCGACTCGTTGACGGTCGAGTCGAGGCGATGACGACCGCCGACCGCGAACCTCCCGCCACCCTGACCCTGCCGGAGAACCGGGCAGCGCGAATCCGTCTCAACCGCGAACTCGAGACTGCCGGTCTCCCCGTGCGCCTTCCGGAACTGGGAACGCTCTCGGCACAGGTGGATGCCTTCACACTTCCCTTGCCGGCCGAGGGTGAGGCAGCCGGCACCGGCGCATCGCTTCGCGGCAATCTGCGACTGGATCGTGCGATCGCCATGCTCCCGGGCGACGCCGAATCCGGCGCACCGGCCGTCGGAGTCAACCTGACCGATGCATTGCTTGAGTTCGCCGCCGACGATCTGAGGGAACGGCTCGACTGGAATCTTCGAACCGATGCGACCCATGCCGAGCGGCCTTTCTCTGTCAGCGGATTCGGATCGATCGCAGATCCGCTCAGCTCGCCCGAAAGGGAGATTCGCGCCGAACTGGAACTGACCGATGTGCCCACCGTTCTCGCACGCCGATGGGCTGGTGAGCGCCTTGCGACCGCACAGGAGGCGCTGGGCGAATCCTTCGATGTGTCGGCCACAGCACATCTGCAGCCCGGCGGGATCGACATCATCTCATCGCTTAGTGCCGACTCACTCCAGGCCGAAGCAAGAATGACCGAGACGGTCGACCTCCGCACGCTGCGGGCCGAGGCGGTCTCCACCGTGAGCCCACAGCTGCTTCGCCTCCTCCAGTCTCCGGAATCAACCATCGCGCTGGATCGCCCCGCGTCGCTCACCCTCTCCCTCAATGCGCAGGGCGACCCTTCCCTTCCCTGGACCTCTCTGCCCGCAACGGCCGAGATCACCACACCCGACCCGCTCATCCTCAGCGGACTGACAGCAACCGCCCGTCCCGCGACAATCACCGACTTCGCCGCCTCGGCCGCACTGCCTCAGGGCCTTGCCGGCCCGGTCGCCGTCGAAGCAACCGCAGCGCTCGCCGCCGCCGAGGGACCGGTCGTCCGGCGGGCGGCGCTCACTGCCGAGGCGACAGGTTCATCCCTCGCTTCAGCGAACGTCACGCTCGACGATGTCAACGTCACCAATCTCGAATCCCTGCTTGGCCGTGAGGCTGAGTCGCTCCGAGGTCTGCTCGGCTCAGCCGGGTCGCTGACTGCCCGACTCGTGCCGATGAGCGGCCGCGACGGCCAGACCTTCGCCGTTGACGCCGACTTTGACCGCCTGAAGGCCGATGTTTCCGGCTCACTGCTTGGCGATGTGCTCGCGCTCAACACCGGCTCGACTGTTGAGACAACCCTCACCCCCGAGTGGTACAGCACCCTTCTGGCCGCCGCCGACCAGTCCGAGGCCTCACGCCTTCAGGTGCTCAATCCGACACCGGTACAGATTCGCATCGAGCAGGCATCGCTTCCCATGGCGTATGTCCGGGGCGAGACGGTCTCGGGGAGCGAGATCGTCCTCGATGCCCGCGTCGATCTGCGCGACCTCCGTATTCAGTCCGAGTCCGCCGCGCCCTTCTCGCTGCCCGTCGTCGCCGCGACGGTGTCCGGAACAAGCCTCGCCGACGGCCTCCGTCTCCAGGCGCGGGCCTATCAGGAAGGCCAGACCCCTCCCTCCGAACTCTTCGCCGACGACCTCCGCCCCCTCGGCCCGGCGCCAGAAACCCTCTGGGCCGATCTCACGCTCGTCGGTGCCACCTCCGACTCGACGACCTGGCTGCTTACCGGCGACGCCAGTCTCGTCGACACGCCCGTTTCGCTCCTCGATGGCGCCGCCGACACTCAGGGCGTGCTGCTCGACGTGATGGGCGAGACCTTCTCCGTGGACTTCGTCTGCCTCGATCTCAACCCGCAGACCGGGTGGTTCAGTCTTTCCTTCGCAAGCCCCTACAGCCAGCTGATGATCCCCAGGGCCGAACTTGCCGACAACCGCCTCCTGCTTCACGCAAAGTCCTGGGCGATGGTCGACGTCACCGCCGCGATGACCGAAAGCGTCCTCCGCGCCGTCAATCCCATGCTTTACGATGTGCAGAAAAAGAGCGGCCCGGTCTGGGTCGAGTTCCGCTCGCTCGGGCTGCCCCTCGACGGCGATATCTCCGCCCTCGACGCCGACCTCACCCTCGATCTCGGCCAGGTCGAAGTCGCAAAGACCAGTCTGCTGGGAGAACTCCTCGGAACCGCCAAAGACAAGGCCGGCGAACGCACCACCAGCCGAATCCCCCCGATCACCGCAAAGATCAACGCCGGCCGTCTCCACTACGACACCTTCGTCCTCCAGTCCGACTTCTTCAACATCACCACCGGCGGCGACGTTGACCTGGTCAACCGCCGCCTCGACCTCAACGCCGAAGTCCCCATCGTCGGCTGGACGCAGGTCTTCGGGGAGATGACCAATCTCGGCCCGCTCCAGCTCAGCAAGCTCAACGGCGCCAACGTCCCCTTCTACCTCAAGATCACGGGGCCCATCGACAAGCCGAAGATCGCCCCCGATCCCGACGGCGTGGCGAAGGTCTTCAAGCAGGTCTTCGGCGGAACCGTGGACAGCATCTTCCGGATTCTGCCCTTCCCGTAATCAGCCGATGTCGCGCTTCATGCCGATCAGCGTGAGCAGTTCAAGCCGCGACGCCTCTTTCTCGAGAAAGACGCCGTGCAGTCGCGACGTCGTCGTCCACGAGCCGGGCTTCCGCACCCCCCGATAGCACATGCAGAAGTGCTGACACTGCAGAATCACCGCCACTCCCTGCGGGTTCAGCGTGTCGTTGAGGGCGTCGGCGATCTGCGCTGTCAGCTTCTCCTGCACCTGCAGCCGCCGCGCAAACATGTCAACGATCCGCGCGATCTTCGAGAGACCGACGACATGGCCGTTGGGGATGTACCCCACATGCGCCTTGCCGACAAAGGGCACCATGTGGTGCTCGCAGTGGCTGTGCAACTCGATGTCTGAGACCAGCACCAGCTCCGAATACCCCTCGACCTCGGAGAACCGCTTCGAGAGGATCGCCTCCTGGTTCATGCGGTAGCCGGAGAAGTGGTCAAGCATCGCCTTGACCACGCGCTTGGGGGTGTCGCGAAGCCCTTCCCGGTCCGGGTCCTCCCCGATGAACCGGATCAGCCCCCGAACATGCTCCATCGCCTCGCGGACCTCCTCGGTCGACAGATGGCTCGCCCGCTCTCCGAGTTCGCGAACGATGGCGTTGTAGTCCGGGCTGGTCATTGGCACGCTCCCCACAGATAAGGTAAATCGCAAGCGTGGAGTCTACGCGATTCACCCCCCTCTGACGAAACGTTCAACTCAACCC
>CAZPFK010000003.1:17644-88247 GCA_964585855.1 uncultured Vicinamibacteraceae bacterium | reverse complement strand
GACGGCGAGGTAAACGCGCCGCCCTTCTGGGGCCGAACCTCATGGCTGGTGCTCGGCAGCGGCGGCATGGTGTCAACGGCCGGCGACCTGCTTCGCTGGCATCGCGCCCTGCACGACGGCCGACTTCTCAGCGATGAGTCGCTCGATCTGTTCTTCGACCCACCCGGCACTGTCATGGCCGGTGGCGACATGTACGGATTTGAAATCACCTACACCCAGGGACCAGATACGCTCTTTATTCTGATGTCGAACAATCAGTCCGATGCGACTCGCGATCAATTCATGCGGTTCACGCGCGATCTCGCTCGCCTGGTCACCGATGAATTGCGACCCCCCTACTCGCTCGGCATCGAAATGAGCGCATCCGGCGATGGCATTAGGATTGTCAACGTCCTGCCCGGAAGCGCCGCCCAACGGGATGGACTGAAGGTCGGCGACATCCTGCTCTCGGCCAACGGACAGGACCTCATGCCGCGCCCGATGGCGGTGCTCGACCCGGCTCTTCGCAGCGGCGATGCCATCGTATTCGTCATTGAGCGCGACGGGCAGCGGCAGGAAACCACCGTAACCCCGAAGAAGCGATAATCTCCGAATTGGCGACGCCCGGGAGCGGGCGGCTATCCTCTCCCTCCCATGCCCATCCTGGCCGTCACCAACCTCCACTACGCCATCGGCGTGCGCCGTCTCCTCGACGGTGTTACCTTCTCCCTCGAGCCCTCAGAGCACGTCGGACTCGTCGGCCGCAACGGCACAGGCAAGACGACGCTGCTGCGGATCATCGCCGGCCTCACCAAACCCGACGCCGGGACGGCCAACCTCGCCTCGGCGGCGGCCGTCGGCTACCTGCGGCAGGACCACGATTTCGATCGCAACGCCACCGTCCGCGAGATCGCAGAGTCCGCCTTCGGCGAACTCCAGAAGACCCGCGCCGAGATGGACGACCTCATGCATCGCATGGCCGAGCCCGGCCTGGGTGCGGTCGAACTCGAACGGCTGATGAATCGCTATGCCAATCTCGAGAAGCGCCTCGAACTCCACGGCGGCTACGCCATCGAGCACAGGGTGGAGGAAACCCTCCACGGCCTCGGCTTCACCGATGCGCAGTTTGCGCAGAAAGTCTCCGGCCTCTCCGGCGGACAACTCAGCCGCCTCGCCCTGGCGCGGCTCCTGCTGCGCTCCCCGGACCTGCTCCTCCTCGATGAACCGACCAACCACCTCGACATCGCCGGCCGCGAGTGGCTTGAGTCGTTCCTGACGACGCAGTTCACGGGGGCGGTCATCATCGTCAGCCACGACCGCTACCTGCTCAGCCGTGCCGTCAACCGCATCATCGAGCTGGAGGTGGACGGCACGCTGGCGACCTATCCCGGCAATTACGAGAAGTTCAGGGAACTCCGCAAGGAGCGCAAGGAGCTGCAGCTGCGCATGCGTGAGAAGCAGCTCGACCGCATCCGCTCCGAGCAGGGCTTCATCGACCGATACCGCGCGGGACAGCGCGCCCGGCAGGCGGCCGGCCGGGAGAAGCGCCTCGATCGCTTCCGCGAGTCCATTGTCGACGCTCCGCCCGAGATGGAGGTCATGCGGCTGACGCTCCCCAAAGCGCCGCGCTCCGGCGACATCGTGGTCGATGCCGAGCACATCAGCAAGGCCTACCGCACCTTGCACCTCTTTGACGACCTCAGCCTTCGCATGCAGCGCGGCGACCGCATCGGCATCATCGGCCCAAACGGCGCCGGCAAGTCCACCCTCGTCAACTGCCTGCTCGGCCACACTCCGCCCGATGCCGGCAAGGTCAAGGTCGGCGCCAACGTCAGCATCGGCTACTTCCGCCAGAGCCACGGTCACCTCGATCTCACCCTCACCGTCTGGCAGTACCTGCAGTCGGTCATCCGCGGCATCGAGGGCCCCAACGCCCGCGCCTCCGAGCAGCAGGCCCGCGACCTCGCCGGCGCCTTCCTCTTCTCCGGCGACGATCAGGAGAAGGTCCTCGGCACGCTCTCCGGCGGCGAGCGATCACGGGCCGTTCTGGCGGGGCTGGTGGCCGGCGGCCACAACCTCCTGGTCCTCGACGAACCCACCAACCACTTCGACATCCCCTCAGCCGAGCGGCTGGAGCAGGCGCTGGACCCGCAGACGGGCTTCGACGGCACGCTGATCATGATCAGCCACGACCGCGCCCTGCTGGATGCCTGCGTCGAGCAACTCCTCATCCTTGACGGCAAGGGCGGCTGGCGACTCTTCCAGGGCCGGTACCGCGAGTGGGAGAAGGTGCACGCCGAGGAGCTCGCGGCCGCCGCCGCGGCGGCAAAGAAGCCGGCCAGTCCGCCGCCTGCGACTCCGAAACAGACGCCGCCGAAGCCGAAGCCGGCCCGGCAGACAACGCCCGCGCCGGGCGGAGCGATCACGAAGCTCAGCCAGCAGAAACTCGAGGCCCGCATCCAGGAAATCGAGGGGGAGATCGCCTCCATCGACCGAGCCCTGCTCGACCCGGAGACGCACCGCGACGGCCGCCGCGCCCACGACCTCTCCCTGCGTCGGGGCGTGCTGAGCGATGAACTGGGTCCGCTGGAGGCGGAGTGGACCCGACGGGCGGAGTTGGAGGAGTAGGGCCCGGCTCAGAGTCTGCGGATGACCTGATCGAAGGCGAACCGGGAGAGCGCCGGCATGTTCTTCTGAGAGAGGTTGAGGCCGAAGTCGGGCTGACTTGCTTTCTCCGGATAATCATTGCTGCGAAGCAGTTGATCGGGATTTCGCCATTCAGTCGCCTGAATCAGATAAAGGTCAGGAGGCTGCTGATCGAGGAGGATGACCACCGCACCAAGTCGGTCCGCCTTCAAGGGAAACTTGTCCTTGGGGAAGAAGACGTAGTTCAGCGTGCGCGTCGACTTCACCTGTACTTCATAAAATGGGCCGCCGTCGCGCCTCGCTATGAAGTCGATTCCACGATCATCGACTTCTGAGGTGTAGACCTCGAAGCCGTGCAGCGCGAACTCCATCTTTACAAAATACTCCGCGAACCGTCCCACCTGAAGGTGGTTCATCTCCCGCCAGGAGTATCTCTTCGCCGCAGAGTCCACGGCGTCTACGCCGCCGTTCCGCCGCCGCCGTCACCCGTCGGTGCATGGCCCACCACCCACACCGTCAGTCCCGGGCAATAGTGCACCAGCCGCTCTCCCGTGCTCTTCAGGAACGCCTCCCACAACTTCCCGTGCCGCGTCCGCCCTACCACGACGATGTCCGCCTTCGCCTCCCGCGCCTCCTCGGAGAGCTCGTCGGCGATCACCGACTTTGACGACCCCCCGAGCCGCACCCGGCAATCGATCCGATCCTTCGGCCAGCCGCGACCCGCAAGATACTCAACCAGCGGCTCCATTCGGCCCAGGTCCCGGCGCTTGAGTTCTTCGATCTCCTCGGGCGTCAGCGCGACGGCGCTGACCGGAAGCCCGACGCCCTCACCGGCCAGACTTGAGACCGAGGCCTCCGCGACGACATCGTGCTCGATGATGTGCAGCAGGATCGCAAGCGGCCGCTGCGGACCCGCAAAGACCTCCGTCAGGCGATCCAGGGCGATGCGCGTGTGCTCATGCCGGTCCACGCCGACGACGACGATGAGGTCGCCCGGTTGCTTCATGTACGTGCTCCTTGCGAGTCTCCCCCGGCAGGCGGATTCAGTTCCAGGTCGGCCACCAGCAGGCGGAAGTTCTCGGTGAAAACGAAGTTCTCCTCGGGAAAGGCGGTGCCGGCTCGATTGCGGTCGATGTGCGAGAAGATCAATTCCACCTCGCCGACCTGCATCGTGCGGCCCGAGGCGTGATCCAGGACTGAGATCGTCCCGGTCGTCGAGACTCCGCTGGGATCGTGCCGCTCAATGGTCGCCTCGAAGCGCACGGTGTCGCCCGGGAAAACATCCTCAGTCAGCAACGCCCGGTTGACCTTGGCGAGGATCACCTTCTCCGAAAAACCGCTCATCTGCCCCACCAGCAGTCCTGCCGTCTGCGCCATCCCCTCGATCAGCAGCGACATCGGCATGACCGGCTGTGCGGGCCGGTCGCCCTCGGCGGGAAAGTGGTCGTGGAGGACATCTTCGGCCAGCGAGACGTTCTTGACGGCGACGAGGCGGCGGCCGGGGTCGTTCTCGATGATGCGATCAATCCAGAGCCAGCGCATGGTCGTCTCGCGTGGGCCTCAGACCCTGGCGAGCTTGTTCTCCACGAAGCGGACGACGGTCTCGACGGTGAAGATGTCGCCGACCTCGTTGACGTCCCGGGACTGCTCAAACTCCGAGAAATCCGCGTGCGGCAGCCGGGCCTTCAGTTCCGCAAGCCCCTTATCCGTCACCTTGCCGTTCTGGACGTACTCGGGGTCCTGACTGACGTTATCCGGGAAGAGTTCGCCCTGGCCGATCTTGATGTCAAAGGCCTTTTCGAGGCGGAAGACGATGTCGAGGAAGTCGATGGATTCGGCTCCGAGATCGCGCGTAAGTACCGCATTGGAAGTGACTTCGTCTTCGTCCACCCCCAGCGCTTCCTCCAGCACGGTCGTCACCTTCGCGTAAATCTCGTCTCGTTCCATACTCACCTGGCTCCATCTTCCTGGCTCTCTGTCACCCACGGGGCTCCGGCCCCGCATTCAGGCCTGATTCTACCGCTCACCCCCGCCTGATCCCCATCCGCTCCGCTCCACGAATCGGCCGCAGGCAGAATCGCCCGGCCACCGCCTGCTCCGCCGACTCACCGCCCCCCACGCCCACGACGACCCCCGCTCCCTTGCACCAGAACGCCTCCCCCTCCTGCCGCAGCAATTCCACCCGCACTCGCAGCGCCTCCCCGGGCCGGACAAACCGCCCGTAGCGAAGCGCCTTGACCTCTCCGAGGACCAGCCGGCCGGGCGAACGATCGCGGAGCAACTCCCGGGCGGCCTGTACCAGCGTCTCGATCATCAGCACTCCCGGGAGCACGGGATAGGTCGGGAAGTGGTCCGCGAGGTACTCCTCGGCCCGCGTGACAACCTTCACCGCCGTGATTGCAGAGGCATCCCGTGATTCAACGGCGTCAATCAGCTGGAAACGCACGCACGGATTCCGGTGGGAGGAGATGGGGGCGAGGCAACGGCGCGAACCTTATTCCACCGCCCGCCGCACTGCCACCGCGCCCCCCACTTCCCTATGCTTCACGACCATGAGCCAGCCCACCGACAAGCCGCTCACCTACGCCGACTCCGGCGTGGACATCGAAGCCGGCGACGAGATGGTCCGCCGCATCCACAGCATGGTGAAGCGGACCCACGGCCCGCGCGTGATGGATCGCTTTGAGAGCTTCGCCGGCCTCTTCCGCCTCGATTACAACGAAAAACTCTTCCGCCGCAATTACCGCGAACCGGTGCTCGCCGCCTCCACCGATGGCGTCGGCTCCAAATTGAAGATCGCCTCGGCGATGAACATTCACGACACCGTCGGCATCGACTGTGTCGCCATGTGTGTCAACGACCTGATCGTCGAAGGCGCAGAGCCCCTCTTCTTCCTGGACTACATCGGCACCCACGACATCGAACCCTCCTGGGCCGCCACGGTCGTCAAGGGCGTCGCGGACGGCTGCCGCATGGCCGGCTGCGCCCTGATCGGCGGCGAGACCGCGGAACTCCCCTCCGTGTACGCCCCAGGGGATTACGACCTCGTCGGCTTCTCCGTCGGCGTGCTCGAACTCGACCGGGCCGTCGATCCCTCCCTGGTCGAAGCGGGCGATGTGATCATCGGTCTTCCCTCCTCCGGGCTGCACTCCAACGGCTTCAGTCTCGTCCGCCGCATCGTTGAAGTCGCCGGCCTCGACCTGCACACGCCCCTGCCCGAGCTGGATGCGAAACAGCCGCTCGGCGAGGTGCTGCTGACGCCGACACGCATCTACGCCCGTTCAATTACGCGCCTGCTGCGAAAATACACCGTCAAGAAGATCATCACCGGTATGGCCCACATCACCGGCGGCGGACTGGAGGGCAACGTCTGCCGCGCCCTCGGCCCCGACCTCACCGCCGAAATTGACGTCTCCTCGTGGGACACGCCGCGCATCTTCCGTGTGCTTCAGGAGCGCGGCAACGTCGAAACCGCCGAGATGTACCGCACCTTCAACATGGGCATCGGCTATGTGCTGATCGTCCGCCCGGCCTTCGTAAACTCCGTGCTCAACCACCTGCGCTCCTTCCGTGAAGCGCCGTGCGTCATCGGCCATGTGCTCCGAGACGGAGCCGGCGACGTCCGCCTGATCGGGCAGCCGGAGTTTGCATAAGCGATCAACCCCCGTCGGCCGTGTCCTGCAGCACCTGCACCGGGGCCGTCGGGAAGAGCCGTTCATTGCCCTCGACCACGACCAGATCGCCCGCCTGCAGACTCTCGCCGGCCAGGATCAACCGCCCATCCCCGGCGCTGCCGTCAATTGAGATATTGACGGGGAAGACCTGCTCGCCGCGCACGGCGTAGACATACGGACCCAGGTCCGATCGCAGCACCGCATCGCGGTGGATCGTCAGCCGCTCCTCCCGCCCGCCCACCGGGACCCAGCCCCGCACCGACATGCCCGGCCTGATGAGGCCTTCATGGTCATTGAGTGTGACTCGAACCGGATACGTCCGCGCCCGCGCATCGCCCTGCTGGCGGATGCTCCGCACCCTGCCGATCTCGTCAGCCGCGACGGCCGTCAGTTCGATGCGCAGTTCCGCGCCGATGGTGATGTTGTCCACGCTGGTCTCGGGCACATCCAGCAGGGCGTCGACCACGCCGGCCTCGACGATCCGCGCGATCGGCCCGCCCCGATCGACCCACTGTCCCACTTCCACGTGCTTCTCGACGACGTATCCGTCGAATGGGGCACGAATCACCGTGCCGTCAACCTGACGCTGGATCCGCGCCACCGCCGCCTGCGCCAGCGCCACCGACATCCGCGCCACCTCGACGCGGGCTGCGGCGATCGCCACTTCCGCCTCGACGTCGGCAATTTCCTTGGCCTTGGCCGCCCCCTGGCTCGAGAGGTCGCGCAGCGACTGCAGATCCCACTCCGCAAGCGTCAGCTCGGCCTCGTACTCCGCGATCATCGCCTCGTTGCGGCGAAGGTCAGCCCGCGATTCCTCAAGCTGCAGAACCAGCAGGTCGCTGTTCAACTCGGCCAGTACGCTTCCGGCCTCAACGCGGTCGCCCTCATCGAACTCCGCCGTCTGCACCAGCCCGTCCTCTTCGCCGGCCACGAGCGACTCGCGATAGGAGACAATGCTCCCGGTCACGGGGCGGACGCGCTCCACTTCCTGCAGCCGCACTGCATCGGCTCGCACCGGAAAGGCCCGTTGACCTCGGGCTCCGGCGGCACAGACCGCCAGAACCACCGCCGCCGCACTGATCGTCCATAGGCGCATCACACCAATCCTCCACACAGGGTCCGACTGCAAGCCGCTATGGTACGCACGCAGATGAGCCGGCCGGGACCGCTGATACGAAAGACGCCCCCGGGCGGGTTCCCGGAGGCGTCTGAGATCTTTCGAATCGGCCTGTTGTGCGGCTTACGCCGACTTCTGCCGCCTCGTCTTCAACTGGGCCAGCGTCGGCCGGTTGGCGGCGACGGCGTCCTCATCGACGATGTAAGTCACGCCGGTGCTGTCGGCCTCGGGGAGTTCATACATCATCTCGAGCATGAGCTCTTCCATGATTGCCCGCAGCGCCCGGGCGCCGGTCTCGCGCTTCATCGCCTTGCGGGCCACGCCGATCAGCGCCCCGTCGGTGAATTCGAGCGTCGCGCCCTCCAGCGAGAAGAGGTGCTGGTACTGCCGCACCATCGCGTTGCGCGGCTCGGTCAGAATCCGAACAAGGTCCTCCTCGCGCAGCGGCATCAGCGGCGTGATCACGGGCAGACGGCCCACAAGTTCCGGAATCAGCCCGAAGTGCTGCACGTCCTCGGCCATCACCTGCGCCAGCAGGTCGCTGTTTTCGACGACCGTGTTCTGATCGCCGACGTTGCTGCCCGCAAAGCCGATGCGGCGACGGCCGAGCCGCTTCTTGATGATCTCGGTGATGCCGACGAAGGTGCCGCCGACGATGAAGAGGATGTTGGAGGTGTCCAGCTGGATGTACTGCTGTTCGGGATGCTTGCGGCCGCCCTGCGGGGGCACGTTGGCCACGGTCCCTTCCAGCATTTTCAGAAGCGACTGCTGCACGCCCTCGCCGGAGACGTCACGCGTGATCGAGACGTTGTTGGAGGTCTTGCTGATCTTGTCGATCTCATCGATGTAGATGATGCCTCGCTGCGCCGCCTCGATGTCGTAGTCGGCCGCCTGCAGCAGCTTCAACAGCAGGTTCTCCACGTCCTCGCCGACATAACCGGCCTCGGTGAGCGTCGTCGCGTCACCGATGGCAAACGGGACGTTGAGTATCCGCGCCATCGTCTTGGCCAGCAGCGTCTTGCCCGAGCCGGTCGGCCCGATGAGCAGCACGTTGCTCTTGTCCAGTTCGATCCCGGTTTCCTTGTCCAGCTGCGTCAGGCGCTTGTAGTGGTTATGCACCGCCACCGAGAGCGTCCGCTTGGCGGAATCCTGCCCGATGACGTACTGGTCCAGGAACTCCTTGATCTCCCGCGGGCTGGGAATCGAGGAAAACAGCGGCCGGTTCGTCGACGACCGCCGACGCTCCTGCCGGAAGATGTTCTGGCAGAGATCAACGCAGTTGGAGCAGATATAGACATCGTTGGGACCCTCGACCATGGGGCCGACTTCCCTGGACGTCTTGCCGCAGAACGAGCAGGTGGTCACGCGGCGACCGCGAAAACCGCCGCCCTCGCCGCTGCCGCCGCCGCCGTTCCCGCTGCCGCCTCCGCCCTTGCTTCCGCTGCTTTGCGCCATACTGACTGCTACCTGCCCTTGTTTGTGGGGTTGCCCGGTCCGTGCCCGCCGGAGTGCCATACTCAGGCCTCGACCCCGCACCGGCCGGCAGAGCCGCTTCACGCCCTGCCGTATCGTCAATCTATCGTCATCTGCATGACCGCTCTCCAGCGATCCACCCTGTCCAGCATTCAAGTCCCCGGCCAGAAACAGACGTCCGAACCGCACCGATCATTCCACATCCCGCCGCGCCTGCCCGAGAACCACGTGACGAGCCGCCTTGAACTCCTCTTCTGACAACTCGCCGCGCTGGCGCATCGCCCGGAGTTCCTCAAGATCAAATCCGCTTCGATCCGTTCCCTCTCGCATTTCCTTGAAATACCACTTCGCCGCAAGAATCAACCCGAGCCCTGCCAGAATCAGCAGCAACAGCCATACCAACGGTACGAGACCGCCTGACTCCGCGGCCTCCGTCGTGGCTTGCGCGATCCACATTCTTCTCTAGTCTAAAGCCGCAGCGCAATCGGGCAAGAGAATTGACGAAACCACCTCGAAATAACACGAGGGGACGTCAGGTTTCAGGTTCAGGCCGCCGGCCTCAATCAGCCTTCTTCGACTTCGAGCCCTTCGTGGTCTTCGACTTGGACGCCGACTTCTCTCCCGAGGCCTTGTCGCCCTTGGCTGCCGTCTTCTTCTTCGGCTTCGCGGCCGCCTCCTCCGCAGGAGCTGATTCGCCCGCCTCCTCGGCCTGCATCTGCGTGTTCCAGTCCTCGGCTGAGACATCCTCGATTTCGGCCATCGAGATCAGGTGGTCCAGCGCCTTCTGCTGGCGAACCTGGCCGACGATGAGCATGATCCGGTTGGACTGGGCCAGTTCCTGCTGCAGCGCGGCGGGACGCACCCCCTGCTGCCGGGCCATCATCGCGATGTGGCCGTTGACCTCCTCCTCCGTGACCTGCACATCCAACTCGTTGGCAAGCCGGGAGGTGATCAGCGTGAGCTTCATGTCGCGCTGCGTCTGCTCCTGCGAAGCGGAGCGCAACTGCGAGACATGCTCCTCGATCTCCAGTTCAGTCATGCCGCGCGAGAGCAGGTCAATTCGGGCGTTCTCAAAGATCCGCTCCGCCTGCGCCGCGGAGGCACGCTGGGGAACCGGAACGTCTGAGTTGTCGAGCAGATAACGCATGATCTGACGGCGCATCACATCCTTCTGCTCCGCATCAATCTGCTGCGCCAGCGCCTGCGAGACGCGGTCGCGCAGCTCCTGCTCATCCCGCACCCCTGCCATGCGAATCAGGTCCTCAAGCTCCAGCGGCATCAACCGCCGCACGCTGGCGATCTCGAAAGTGATCCGGATCGGCTTATCCCGGATCTCCACGATCTCGTGATTCTCCGGCCCCGTCGTCTGCACATCGACGGTATCGCCGACACCCTTGCCTGCAAGCGTTTCAACCAGACCTTCGACCAGGACGCCGGCGAGGATGCCCATGCCCTTATCCTCAGTCACGGGGACGCGGCTGACCGCCTCATCGACGGTCCGAATCTCCTCACCTGACTCCGAGAAGAAGGTCGCCATCCCGAAGAGGTAGTCGCCCGGCTCCGGCTTGCCGTCGCGATCCTGCAGCCGGCCGCGGCGCTCACGCTGGGCGTTGATCTCCTGCTCGATCAGCTCCGGTGTCACATCCATCAGGGGCCGGCGAACCTTGATTCCCTCGAACTTTGGAAGGTCGAAGTCCGGCAGAACCTCCACCTCAAGCGAGAAGGTCAGCGGTTGTCCGCGGCGGATAACGAGGTCGGCGACGTCGGACTTGAGCACGGGCTCGCCGAGCACCTTCAACTTGTTATCGGCAATCACCTTTCGGTAGGCCTCGGAGACCAGACGCTGAGTCGTGTCCTTCTCAAGGTCTGCCCCGAGCCGTTTCTCGACCAGTCGGCGCGGCGCCTTGCCGGGTCGGAACCCCGGAAACCGAACTGACTGCATCAGAGAATTGATACCCTGATTGAGCCTCGACTCGATGACGTCGGCTGGGACCTCAATGGTAAGGGTTTTATTGGCCGGGCCGTCGTCTTCGATCCGAACGGCTCCAAGTGTCAGTTCCGTGGTCTCAGTGGCCATGAATCATTCTCCGGTCCGAGGCCCATACAGGGCGGTTTTCGGGGTCACTCGCAGTGCAAAGTCGATGAGCGTAGCCCCGTCAATTTCCTGTGCCAAGCGTGAACAAAACCCCTTCTCAACCCGTTCGCCTTCCAGTATACTGGCTCTTGACGAGCAAATGAGCGCCGATCGCCGCGTTGCGATCCCCAACAACGGCATTCCTTGCTCCGCGACCTGTCTCGCTGTTTTTCAGGCCGCCTCATTGTGATACAGCGTCCAAAGCGGCTCACTCGCCCGACCCACCCCCGGAGGGAACCCTGTCGTGTCAATCCGCGCGTCGCTCCGTCTCTGCGCCGTCACCATCGCATCCTTGGCCGCCCTCGACTCCGCACGAGCCGATGAGGTCATCGTCTGCGATCTCAAGAAATCGGCCGTCCAGCGCCTCGATGCAAAGACCGGAGAGTTCATCGGCTATCTCGTCCGGCCCGGTGACGGGCAGATCTTCAGGCCGCACGGAATCACCTTCGGCCCAGACGGTGACGTCTATCTTGCCAACTGGGGCACCGACAACGTCACCCGATACGACGGAAACACTGGGGTCTACATCGGCGAGTTCGTGACCGTCCAGAGCGGGGGCCTGCGCGGCCCGACCGACGTCGTCTTCGGCCCCGACGGCCATCTTTACGTCGCCTCTTTCAAAAACTCCAACATCGTCCGCTATGACGGCCAGACCGGTGCCTTCATCGACATCTTCGTCCCGGAGGGCTCCGGCGGCCTCTACCGCCCGGAGCTGATCGCCTTCGGCCCCGACGGCCATCTCTACGTCACCAGTATGCGGACTCACGAAATCCTCCGATACGACGGTGTGACCGGGACGTTCATGGGCCCCTTTATCCCGGCTGAGTACGGCGGCATCTACACGCCGCACGCTTTCCTCTTCTCCCCCGACGGCTACTTCTACGTTGCCTCGTTTGAAACTGACAGCGTGCAGCGCTTCGACGCTCTCACCGGCGAGTTCATCGACGAATTCATCCCCCCGGGTCTCGGCGGCCTCTCCAGACCCCACGGCATGATGATCGGCCCCAATGGTGATTTCTATGTCACCTCCTTCGGGACCGGCGACATCCTGCGCTATGACGGCGAGACCGGCGCCTTTCGGGGAATCGGATACGCTGCCGCAGGAACCGGCATGCAGGGGCCGACAGTGGCCCTGCTGGTTCCCAATCGCGGGCCGCGCATGATGCCGCTGACGCCGGCGCGGGCCGGAGAATCCAACCGACTGCGTGTGACAGAGGTTGAGCCAGGCCGGAAGGCATACTTCATCGCCGGCCTCGAGCCGGGGCTGCGGATTCCATCGGGCTGCAACGTCTACATCGAACTGGCGTCGCCCACACTCGTCGGACACGCCAAGGCCGATGCTGACGGCGTCGCAACACTCTTTGCGCACATTCCGGCGCGGTTCAGCGGCCGGACCATCTACACGCAGGCGCTGATCCCCTCCAACTGCACCATCTCCAACCCTCGCAAGGAACTGCTGGAGTGATGCACGACCGGAGCCGCCCGGTCACGGCTGAGCCAAGTCAGCGGCAGGCGTCGTGAGGTTCGGATCGGCGGTTGTCTGCAAGGCCGGCAGGGCGACCTCGTTGTACCAGCGGGCCCAGGAGCCGAAGTCGTGCCCGAAGTTGACGGGGGCTTCGTCCGGCGAGACTTTCGCGGCGAGCGCCGCAAGGGCATGTTCGACGACAAAGGTCGTCGCCGCGAGGTCGCCCATCAGTTCGGAGGCGGAGACGCCTTCTTCGCCGCTCACCGGCGGAACGGGAATCAGCGTGTACGGACACGCTGATGGGTTCTCTTCAGGGGGGCCGGTGTAGACACGTCTGATGCCGTGCAAAGTCGACCCCGATGTACGAATCGACCCGCCATCAAACCGGACCTGATCAACCTGCCGCACATCGCGCTGATACTCCACAATCCGGGCACGGTGATCCTCATACTCCTGGATCGCCGCGAGCGGGAAACCCGTCTCGCCGAGCACCGCCTCGCGATCCAGCTCGCTTTTGAACGCGAAGAAATTGCCGGAACGAAGCATCATCGGCCCCTTCTCCGTCCGCTGGTAGCGGCCGTTGCCGATGTGTGCGATGAAGTAGGGAATGGCCTCGACGAGCTCGAGCTCGCGCGAGACGTAGGCGGCGCGTTCAAAGATCGTCGGATCTCCGGATCGGATCGCCAGCGTCAGATGCATTCGGGAGTATGAATTGGCCGGCGCCGTCTGCGCCAGGGCGTCGCTGGCCCGGCGGCGAAGGTCGCCATCCTCGTCATAGAGGGCGAGGTAAGTCAGGGCCGCCTGCCCGATCTCCCCCTCGACCCGCGTGGCGAGGTGCTCCACCAGCCAGTCGCGCACCTCAGCGCGATCCTCGCGCAGCGTCTCGATCAGGGGCTCGACCGCCTCCTGAGCGGTGTAGGCAGCCATCTTCGCAAATCCCTGCAGTTTCAGGTCATCGTTGCGTCGCTCGTGGAGGTAGGTGAAGCGCAGACGCCGCATCTCCTGCAGCAGACCCTGCTGCGCCTTCTCAAAGGCCCGCATGCCCTCGGCCTGTGGAACCAGCGGCGGCGGGACGAAGACATTCGCCGGGGCTGAAACCGTCGTGCGAACCCGAACGGTCTGAACCACGGGCCGCTCGATCACTCCGGGGTTGACGATCGTCTGGGCGGAGACCGGCGCGACGGCCGCAAGAGCCGCCGAGAGCGTCAGAAATCGAGGAATGCTGTTCATGGGCGCTCCTTTCCAGGGATCAGCCCTGACCGGACTCGGCTTCGGCCTGCTCGCGGAGCTGGGCTTCCTTGAAGGGCAGGTACTCGGTGTTGTACCACTCCCTCCAGGCGTTCACGTCGTAGCCGAAATCAACGGGCTTGCCGAAGTCCTCCTGCACCATGCCCATCAGGACGTTGTGCACGGCGGGCCGCTTGAACTCCACGACGGCATCCTGAATACGGACCACGGAGCCCTCGAAGATCGTGGAGATCGTCGGGTCGAACCCTGCTGAGGCCTCGCCGACGACGGGCTGAAGATCGGAGACAAAATACCGCTGCGTGCCGATGGCGATGAAGGCAAGGTCACCCGTGCCGCTGGTCCCGCCGCCGCCGGCCTGACCGGCCTGTGCTGCGATCAACAGCGGAATCGCCTCGAAGAGCTTCAGCTGCCCCGCGACGATCGCGGCGTTGCCGACGACGTTATGGTTGCGCGAGTGCAATGCCTTGTTGATGATGTAGCGGGTCCGCGCTGAGGCCGGTCCTTCCAGTGAGCCCAGGGCCATATCGGCCAGCGAGGCGTCGTCCCCGTAGATGCAGAGGTAGGCAAGCGTGGACTGGCCGTATTCCGGATCGACGCGATCGCGGAGATGCTGCACGAGCCAGGACTGCACCGGGGCGGATTCGCCGCCGAGCGTCTCGACGAGGGGTTCGATCGCCTCCGGCTGCGTGAAGGACTCAAGCTGGGCCAGACCCTCGTTGCGGGTCGGCTCGTGGGCGGCCTTGGGACCGAGGTAGCGAGCGCGAACCTGGCGGATCTGCCTTTCCAGCTTCTTCTGGCTGAGCACGAAGGCGCGGGTCGGCTCGGTGGCCCGATAGTCCGTCGCCATCTCCGGCATGGAGCCGTCGGCCGGCATGCTGACAACTTGTGGCTTCGTAAAGAGGTGCTCGTCGTTGTGCGGCTGCGCCAATGAGGATGCAGACGTTCCCAGGGCGGCCAGGCCGGCCGCCGTCAGGAGACAGAACGTGCGCACGTGATTGATCGAATTGGCCATGGCGGTCTCCAGTCCCCTCCTGTCAGTACGACATCCATCGGCGAAAGGTCGCCGGCATCCCCTCCCTTATGGTAGACGAAGTCACCCCCGTTCAAGTTCCCTGCGGAGCCGGTCCGGGCCTTTGCCGACGCTTCTGCCCGGCCCTACGATCGGGGCCACGAACCCCAGACGCGTCTTTTCCGGGAAGGAATCGCCCCGCGATGCTCTCCGAACTCGCTCAGCAGATTGCTGAAATCACGGGTCTTCCGTACGTCGCAGCCCTTGCGGCCCTCAAGGCCGCCATCGTTGCGATGGTCTTCCTCCCGGGCATCGGGGTGTGGGCGATGCTCTCAATCTGGGCGGAGCGGAAGGTCGCCGGGCACATTCAGGCCCGCCTCGGTCCCAAGCACGTGGGGCCCTTCGGGCTGCTCCAGTCGCTGGCCGACGGCATCAAGCTGATCGGCAAGGAGGATCTGATCCCTGGCGGGGCCGACTCCTTCATGTTCCGGCTGGCTCCATACATCGCTTTTGCGCCGATTTTTGCCGCCTTTCTGGTCATTCCCTTCGGCCCGCAATTCGTCTTCGAGGATGCGCTCAACGTCGGGCTTCTCTACCTGCTGGCGATGCTTTCGGTGGAGGTCATGGGGGTCATCTTCTCCGGGTGGGCCTCGAACTCGAAGTGGGCCATCTACGGCGCGATGCGTGAGGCGTGCCAGATGGTCAGTTACGAGATCCCGCTTGGAATCGCCCTGCTGTGTGGGGTGATGATCGCGGGCACGCTGAACCTCTCGGAACTCTCGTACCTGCAGGGGGGCGGGATTCAGACGTGGTTCTTCTACCACAACCCCTTCATCTTCGCCGCCTTCTTCATCTACTTCATCGCCAGTCTCGCCTCGGCCAAGCGCGCCCCCTACGACCTGCCCGAATCCGAATCGGAACTGGTGGCGGGCTTCCACACCGAGTACTCCGGCATCCGCTGGTCCTTCTTCTTCTTCGCCGAGTATTCGGGGATGTTCATCATCGGGTGCATCCAGGCGATCCTCTTCCTCGGGGGCTGGAACAGCCCGCTGGGGCCGATCGACCCTGTGTACCAGATTCTGGGCTACGACCCTGTCGCCGTCGGTCAGGGCGTGCTGACCGGCGAGATGGCCACCGGCATCGGCTGGAGCGACCTTGCGATCCAGAGCGGAATCAACGGCGGGGCGCTGGGGGTTCTGGCGCTGAACCTGTACGGTGCGATGTGGGTCATCGGCAAGGCGTGCACCGTCGTCTTTGTCCACATGTGGCTGCGGTGGACGCTGCCGCGAATCCGCATCGACCAGGTCATGCACTCCTGTGTCAAGGTGCTGCTGCCGCTGAGTCTCGTCGCCTTCTGCGGGAACGCCGTCTGGATCTACCTTGTTCAGCCGTACACCGCATCGGAGCAGACCTCGCTGAACCTCGCACATCTGACCGGCGAGGTGGGCACGCTGCAGACCATCGTGCAGTGGCTGCTGACACTGGCCGGGGTCGGCTTCTTCGGCTTCTACGTTGCCGTCGGCGTCTGGGCCCTGCTGACGCGGAAGAAAGCCCCGCCACGGAGTCTCTTCCCGGATGCCATGCCGGTCGGGCGGGACATCGCCTTCATGCGGGGTCCGGAATACCTGCCGGAAGCGGAGCGTTCGCTGGCGCAGAGCTGACCTGCCGGATTCAGGCTTCCAATTTTCCGGCAGTCGTGGTACACTGAGCAGCAGGTTGACGATGACCTGTTCGTGGTTGAATCGTGTCAGGGAGTGTGCAGCATGAAGCGCGTGGCGGCGTGGGCGTTGTCTGTTTTCGTCTCGGCGGCGTCGGCTTCGGCCGTCTTCGCGGATGTGAATCTGCGGGAGGTGGTCTGCTTCGGCGACAGTCTCACCGACAATCAATCCATCCTGCCGTGGTACACGGGAGAGTCGCCGCGCCTTTACGGCCACGACCCGATGGAACTGGTCTTCAACAAGAATCGCCAGCCCGGCAACGAACTGAGCAACTACGCCGTCGCGGGTTTCACCAGCGACCTTGTCGACCTGCAGATTGAGCTGTACGAGTTCAACAATGCGATCTGGCTGCAGCGGGATGCCACGCTCTTCCAGCTGGAGATGGGCGGCAACGACCTGCTGGGCAATGAAGACCTGCTGACGCAGTACGCCCCCGGGGAGAACGGCCGGGCCGACGGCATCATCAACACGATCATCGACAACTTTGCGGATTACACACGTGATCTGTACGAGGATGCGCGACCGGACGCCAAGGCCGTCCTCTGGACCCTGCCGGACCTGACGCAGACGCCCCGTTACTGGGAGGTCTTCAACGACCAGCAGGAGAGCAACATGCGCGCACACATCGAGCGCGCCAACGCCGCCATCCGCGGCTACGCCCGCTTTGCCAGCGTCGTCGTCCTGGATCTCTGGGCGATTGTCAACGACTGGATCGAGAACCCGCCGGACATCAACGGCCTGACCCTCCGCCTTCCCCCGTTCTACGGCGAAAGCGGTGACTTCTTCGCCGACGACATTCATCCGACGGCGGTCAGCAACGGCCTGATTGCCAACGAACTGGTCGAACTGATGAACCTGAAATGGGATGCGGGCTTCATCGGACTGACCGAGGATGAGTTGTACGACCTGGCGATCAACGGCGGGGACAACTCGCCGATTCCCGCCCCCGCCTCGCTGCTGATGCTGCTGCTGGGATTCGTTCTGCTGGTTCGACGGCGACCCGCATCAACGTAGGGCCGGGGGCCGTTTCGGGTTATTGGACAATTGATGTTTTCTCGATGCTTCAGCGGCGGATTCGTCGAAAGGGAAGTGTCCGCGCCCCGCAGCGCCACGACCCCAATTCTGAGACAGTCCAAGGAGCATCCGGTGAGCACGAAGATCAGCAACGGCCAGACCGCAGAGACCCCCACAAGCCAGCAGAACGGCCGACGAGGCCCCCAGCCGACGATCATCGGCGACGCCTGCCGACTCAGTGGCGATCTGCACCTTGAGGGCGACGCCGTCATTCTCGGCTCCATCGACGGCCATGTGACCGTCACCGGAACGCTTCGCGTCGGCACGGAGGCCAACGTGAAGGGCTCGGTCAAGGCCGGCACGCTGGCCCTTGAGGGCACGGTTGACGGCGATGTGGTGTGCTCCGAGAGTCTGGTGCTCGCCTCATCCTCGACGCTGATCGGCAACATCTTCGCCAATTCCTTCTCAGCCGAAGAGGGGGCGACCTGCCGGGGCCACGTCATCATCGGGCCCAACGCCAACGCCGCTGCGGAGAAGTACGCGGCGCAGCACGGCGGTGAGGAGAAGGCCGAGGAGGCGACCGGCGGCGCTGCCGCACGCAGCGCGGTGGTGGGATTGATCCGTCGCAAGTCGGATGTGCTCAACGGGGCGGCCTGAAGCGTGAGGGGTCGAGGATCGCAGGGAGTCTCGACGCACCATGCTCCGGGGATGGCGCAAAGCCGACCACACCACTGCCGAGGATGACGGGCGATTCCGTTTCGGCCTGCCGACGCGCACCGTCCGATGCCCCCACTGCGGGGCGAGTGTCGAGGTGGCCCGACGGGCCATCAGCGCCCGATGCTCACGCTGCACCGCGCCGATGCGCCTTGAGGATGCAGTCTTCAACTGTGTTGCCAACAGTTCGGTTTCGACGCTGGGCGATGCCCGCGTCCTGTCCCGAGGCCTTGTCTACGGACAGATCAACTGCGGCTCGCTGTACCTTGCGGGCCGGCTCAACGGCGAGGCCAATGTCCGGGGCCATGTTGAAATGAAGCCAAAGGCAGCCTTCGCCGGGCTCATGCGTGCCAGCAGCGTGCAGATTCCCGCCGGGGCGACTTTCGAGGCCGAACTGGAGCTTGCGCCGCGCCCGTGTCTCACGGCTCCTGCGGAATGACGAGCAGTTCGATCATGCCCTCGGCGGTCTCGATCTCGGCCTTGACGACCGGATCGGGCCGGTAGGTTGCCAGCAATCCCCCGGCGCGGAAGGAGTCGCCGTATTCATCGACGAACTCGTCAAGGCGGAGCGTGAGTGCCCCGCCGACGGGCAGCGAATCGACCCGCCGCAGAAATCGCTCGTTGAGCCAGAGGTCGAAGTTCTCATAGGAGCGGGGCGAGTGGTTGACCAGATCGATCGAGGTGCCGTCGCGGAAGACCTGCACCTGCTGCACATCCACCACGGCGGCGCCGTAGGGATAGGGCCGACCCGCGTGGTCTGAGGAAAGATTCGACTGCGAAGCGCAGCCGGCCAGGGCGGCAGCGGATGCACTGAGCAGGAATGCGCGGTACGATGATCTCAGCATGGCGGAATCATTGACCCAGACCGATCCCGGGACCACGCCCGGCGCGCTGGCCGGCGACCCCTCGCCGCAGGAGATGGCGCGCCTGTCCGAGGTCGATCCTCGCATCACCGCCCTGCTGCCCGGTTTCGATGCCCCCTTCTTCCAGGCCGGTCTAGCGGGATACTCCGATGCGGCGATGCGGCTGATCGCGCGGCGGCACGGCTGCCCGTACTGCATCACCGAAGCGATGCTCGACCGCATTCTGCTCTCCGGGGGCAAGGGTCTTGAGCGGGCCGACCTTGAGGTGCTCGCCGACAACGTGCCCGGCGGCGCTGAGGATCATCCGCTGGCCGGGCAGATCATGGGAACCGAGCCGGGCGAGATGGCGCAGTCGGCGGCGCTGCTGTCGGAGATGGGGTACGACGTTATCGATGTCAACCTGGCCTGTCCGGTGCGGAAAATTGCGCGCAAATGCCGCGGAGGACACTTTCTGGCCCATCCGGCCGATGCGCTCGAGGTGCTGCGGGCGGTTCGCGAGGCGGTCCCACACTCGATCCCGACGACGCTGAAGCTTCGGCGCGGCTCGGATGACTCACCGGAAGCGGCCCTGAACTTCGAGCGGATCTTCGACGGCGCCTACGAACTCGGATATGCCTGGGCGACCGTCCACGGACGCACCGTGGAGCAGAAATACATCGGCCCGAGCCGGTGGGAGTTCCTGCGCGATCTTGTGTCACGGTATCCCGACCGGTTGATCTTCGGGAGCGGGGATATCTGGGAGGCGATGGACATCTTCAGGATGCGCCGCTTCACGGGCGTGCACGCCGTCTCAGTGGCGCGCGGGTGCATCGGCAATCCGTGGATCTTCACGCAGGCCCGGCAGATCGCAGCCGGGACGACCCCGACGGCCCCGACGATCGCTCAGCAGCGGGAGGCGCTGCGGCAGCACTTCGACCTGTGTTGCGCCGTCAACGGCGAGAAGCAGGCGGGTCGCCTGATGCGGAAGTTCGGCATCAAGTTCAGCCGGCATCATCCCCGGGAGGAGGAGGTGAAAATGGCCTTCGTGCGCGTGACGACGCTTGCGGAGTGGCACGCCGTGCTGGATGCCTTTTACGGGGAATCACCCGATGATGGTTCGGCGGAGATCGCCGTCGGAGGGGCCGTCGGCGCTTTCCGCTCGTGAACGATGAGGCCATGACTCTGTGGGTCGTCATGCCTGTCTTCAATGAAGCCGGGGCGCTGGAAGCATGCCTTGACCGGCTCTTTGAGTCCCGGGTGCCGGCCGACGTTCGCCGTCGCATCATCATCGTCGACGATGCTTCGAGCGACGGGACGGCGCAGATTCTTGAGTCACAGTCGGCGCAGCGGGATTTCATCCTCATCCGCCATGAACGGAATCGGGGCAAGGGGGGCGCGCTGCGATCGGGGTTCGATCACATCCTGAGCGATCCGACTGCCCGGCGCGACGACGCCGTCGTCATTCACGATGCCGATCTGGAGTATGACCCGGCTGACCTCGAAAAGCTCCTGGAGCCGATCAGAGAGAGGGCATCGCGCGTTGTCTACGGTTCGCGGTTCGGCCCGCACTATCCGCCGAAGCACTGGCGCGCCAGGGTGCATGCGTGGGGCAACCGGGTGTTGACGGCGATGTCGAACCGGGCGACGGGCTACCGGCTGACGGACATGGAGACGTGCTACAAGATGATGACCGTCGAGGTGCTGCGGGCGATCCATCCTCATCTGACCGAGACGGGATTCGGCATTGAACCGCAGATTACGGCGCTGTTGGGGCGAAGGGGAGAGCCGATCGTTGAGGTTCCGATCTCCTACCGGCCGCGTTCGTACCGCCGAGGCAAGAAGATCAAGTGGCGTGACGGTCTGCACGCGCTGACGGTGATCCGCCGGGAGCGGAAGTCCCCGCCGCTGCGCAGCGCGACGATGACGGCCAGGCCGAGCACGGCGCCCGGCCATGAATGAGTCTCCTGCACGCACCGCAGTCGCCGCAGGACTCGGAAACCGGGCCTTCCAGGTTTCGATGTTTCTGATCGGAGTCGCTCTGCTTGTCTGGTGCATCCGGCGGGCGGTCGGCGGCAGCGACCTCTCGCAACTTCGCGAAGCGAGCGCCGGGCAGGTGATGACGCTTCTGCTGTGTTCGCTGGTCAGCGTCGGGGCGAACGGAACGATGTTCTGGCTGCTGATTCGCCCTGTTCGCCGGCTTCCCTTTGCCGAAGTGCATCTTGTGAACTTTGTCGTCAATCTCCTCAACTATGCACCGGTTCGACTGGGAATGGTCACACGGCTGGCACACCATCGCCGGGTTGACGACATGTCGTACCTGCACCTGCTCGCCTGGTACGGAGCGGTGGCGATCCTGATGTTCACCGCCCTGGGTGCAATGCTTGCGGCCACACTTCTTCGGCCGCAGGTTGACATCGCGTGGGCGCTGCTGCTGCTGGCTCTGCTGGCGGCGCCGACGATCCTGCTGGTCTGGCTGTCGAATCATCGGCTACTGCCCGGACGCATCCGCCCGGCAACGGAACTGACCCGTCACAGGCCGACGATGGCGCTGTGCATGGGGCTGCGAATCGTGGATACTGCCGCCTACGCCGGCCGGCTGTATGCGGCCTTTGCGATTGCGGGAATTGATCTGAGCGCGCGCGACACGGTGTACCTGGCGCTGGTGAGCATGGTGACGAGTCTGCTGCCTGCCGGCACGCTGGGATTTCGAGAGGCGGGGGTGGCGCTGGCGGCGCCGTATTTCGTGACTCCGGAGCTGGCCGGGGCGGATGCGGCGCAAATCGAGGCCTGGTCAGCCCTTGCGGCATTGATCGACCGTTCGGCGGAGGCTTTGATCTTCGTGCCGACAGGCGTGGTCGGTCTGGTGTGGATGTGGCGGAAGTGGCGGGAGAAGGCAGGCTGCCGGGAATCTCGAGCGGGCCGTACCGTCTATACTCACAAAGGATGACAGATGAGCGCCGTCTATCGTGGTCCGGCGCAATGCTTATCACAAAATGAACTGAATCAGGGCTCCGGATTCAGTTCGAAGTATCGGGAGGACATATATGACTCGCTCAGTTATCGGCGCGGCGGTCATTCTTTTTATTCTCATTGGCGTACTTGCAGCCGCTGGGGGGTCCGGACCTGTCATTGCCAGCTCATCAATAGGCCAGCATGCACCCGGGTACCGTTTAGAATCTGTTCATCTGATGCCGGGGAAGCGGGAGAAGCGAGAGCGAGCAGAACCTGTCCAGGACGCGCGCCCACAGCAAAGGCAATCGGGGGAGGCTTCTTCGGGTGAGAGCAATGAACAATGGGCGGGTGCGCCGATTCTCGGCCTGCATGGCGCGCTGGATGAACGCATAATAGCAGATACGGGTATTGAAGCATTCCGAGTCATCCTGAAGGACTATCAGCTGGAAGCAGCTCGAAATCGAGACGGGTCGACTCAAGATCCCGAGATGCTTAGAAAGCTCCGATCTCTTCATGCACGAGGCATTCAAGTAATTATTACGATCAGGTACACTGCGGGCGAAAACCTCAAAGGCAAGGCTGATATCGATGTGATTCCGAACCACTCCGATCAAGCAAGAAAGCTTGCACTCACACGGCAGTTTCTGCTCAAAGCCGGGCCTTATATTTCAGGGTTCAGTCTGGCCAATGAGGTAACCGGAGGCCCTGGTGCGCTTGAAGAAACCGTGATGACGCCTGCTGCGGCAGGCCAGCCCAGTCCCGCTATCGACTGGTACAAGGAACTGGCGAAGCTTGCACGTGAAATTCGAGAAAGCGCTCCCGAGTACAGGCACCTGGCGATTATTTCTCCAGCCCTGTCTGACGGAGTGACGCTTGCAATGGCCACTAACCGATCCGCAAATGAAACCAAACGCAGATTTGTGGACGAGTTGATCGAGTTCTCAGAAGAGTATTGCGACTACCTCGATGTTCACCTTCACATTGCATCTATAGAGGACATGCGTGAGATCCTCAAGTACGTCAGACAACGGACAGAAATGCCGTTGCTCACGCTTGAATGGTCACCGGCTCATGCCCTGAAAGATTGGCTATATGAACCCGCAGAGAATCAGGCGAGGTATCGGGGGCTCCGAAACGGTGAAGTAATCCGAAATGCGTATGCGAATAAACTCTCCGCGAAAGAGTGGAACGAGTTTATCAAGACAGCTCCGTTGGAAACAGACATCATGCGAAAGCAATATGACCTGATGCATGAATACGGTTTCCGGTGGGCAATCTATGGCGGCGCGTATCAGTTTCAGCACCCGATTTTCGACACCGTAGCAATCTATGCAAATCATACTGCCGTTGGATCTCCTCCCAACGGAGTTGTCCATGAACAATTCAAGAAGCTTGCAGAGTACGCAAAGACCACTCGACGGTAAACGCGCGACGGGGACTCAATGAGACCTATTCCAATCGAGTTCTTCGACGGCTGCCAACGAGCACAACGCCGTGGGAAAGCTTGATTCCACAAGAATGTAAAGCCAGCCGATCCTACGACACCGCTGCTGCGGGGGCCGGGACGGGAATGTCGTACTCCCGAGCCGCCTTGCGGGAGCCCTTCGGCAGGGCGATCGTCTGGGCCGTGATCTTGTCCTGAAGCCGCATCAACCCCTCAAGAAGTGCCTCCGGACGCGGCGGGCAGCCGGGCACGTACACGTCCACGGGCACGACGAGGTCAACGCCCTTGACGACGTGGTAGCCGTACTTGAAGTACGGGCCGCCGCCGACGGTGCAGGCCCCCATTGCGATGACGTACTTGGGGTCGGGCATCTGCTCGTACAACCGGCGGACCCGCGAGGCCATCTTGTAGGTCACCGTGCCGGCGACGATCATGAGATCTGCCTGGCGGGGCGTGGCACGGAAGGCGCCGGCCCCGAAGCGATCGACGTCGTAGCGGGCGGCGGCGAAGGCCATCATCTCGATGGCGCAACAGGCCAGGCCGAAGGTCATAGGCCAGATGCTGGACTTGCGGGCCCAGTTCACCGCCCAGTCGACGCTGGTGATGATCAGGTTCTCTTCAAAGCGGTTTTCGATCCATCCCATGGGGTCGATCCTGTCCTGCTTCTGTGCTGCTGGGCGGAAGGATAGGCCTCAGGCACCGTGGAATCAGCGCATTGAGGGGCGATCGGCCGCCTCAGTGAATCAGCATGGCGTCGTGGGCGCGGGCGGGGGTTTCGGAGCCCTTGAGCATGGCCTTCTGTGAGCAGTCCATGCCCTCGGGCAGCCAGATGTTGTCTGACCCGATGCGCGGCGAATCCAGCCACTCCACATGCCCGTCGGTGAAGAGCACGTTCTGGCCCAGGAGGCGATGGGAGAAGGAGTTCGTGTTTCCGATGACGTCGCGGCCGGCCAGGATGCCGTCAACAACGGGGTTGCGATCGCCCAGGACGGGGACGGCGGGGCCGTCACTCCATGAGGGTCGGTTAGCGCAGAGGACGTTCTGGTAGCTGAAGCTGATTTCCTCGATGCAGGACCAGTTGCGGTCCCGCAGCGCCTCATCCTTGGAACAGGCTCGGGGATTCTCCGGGCAGGTCAGCGAGGCCAGCGAGACGTAGCCCTCCCTGGGCAGGACGAAGAGATTGGCGGAGTTGTCGCGCGTCCGGAGCCAGTCGCGATCATCCCGGGCCTCAAGCGCCACCGGCAGCGCGCCACGATGGTCGGCGGCATACTGCGTGAAACCGTGGGCGGAGGTCATCAGGTTCTGGCGGCAGGCATAGGAGCGGGCGGAGACTTCGCTGCCGGCCATCAGCGGTCCGACAACGCTGACCAGCAGCACGACGGAGGCGGCCGCCAGGGCCGGCTCGCGCCAGCCGAAGCTGGGCAGGACAAATCGGCGAGTGTCTTCGAGTCCGATGATTGCAGCGCGCCGCGCCTCACGGCCCATCGCAGCCACGGCTTCCAGCGTTCGGCGGCGCAGCAGGGAAAGCCCGGTGAGTTCATCGTCAGCGACGTCAACGTTGCTCAGCAGATCAAGAATGCGATGCATGCGGCGAGGATCTACTGCATTCGAGGGGTGCGGTTCAAACCCGGCTTCGACGAGCGCATCCAGTGCGGCGACGTCTGCCGGGCAGAGTGTACAGGGTGTGTCGCGGTCCATGTCAGTCATCGTTCGTTCAACTCCCCATTGTCTCCGTGTTGAAGTTCGCGCCATCGCTGGCCGAAGGTCGCCACCGCGGAGTGCAGCCGGCTCTTGACGGTGCCGAGCGGAATGCCCAGCGAGTCGGCCATCTGGTTGTAACTCATTCGTTGGAAGTAGGCCAGCAGCAGAATCTCCCGCATGTGCCGGGGTAACTCGTCAATGATGTGGCGGACACGATCCCGTAGCTCCGCCTGCGACAATCCCGCGCTCTCCTCTTCCGTGTCCAGCTCGAGGAGGTCAACCAGCCGAGTTGTCTGCCCCGACTCCGCCGAGCCGCGAATCGGGGTGGAGAGCCCCACCATAGAGGTGTGACGGGCATTCTTACGGAAGTAGTCTCGGCCCTTGTTCGCGGCAATCGTAAAAAGCCAGGGTTTGAATCGGCGATTGACGTCAAAGGCGTCTGAAGAGAGGTGAATCTGGATAAAGGCGTCCTGGAAGACGTCCTCGGCGGCGGCCCGGTTCCCCATGAGCCGGATCAAAAATGCCAGCAATTCCCGCTCGTAGCGGCGCATGAGTTCGGCCAGGGCCGCCTCGTCTCCGTTGCGGTAATCCTCGACCAGTTGTTCGTCGCTGCGTTCATCCACGCGGCCGGACTCCAGAAATCCGCCTTCCGGCGGGTCCGAGAGTATAACGGCCAGCGGGCGTCCCGGTCAGCGGCCAACAGAGCCGGCCAACGCAGTTTGCGCGGCAGTTATCGGAGATGCGGTCAGAACGCGCGCCGCCTTCCGCGTTGCCACCGATGCAGCCGCGGTCGTGAGCACCGTCAGCGACTCCGTCGGCGTCCCGGGCCTGAAGGTATCGCCCAGGGCATTGACGCAGGAGCCGCACCCGGGCATTCCGATGTCGCAGCCGGACTGAACGAAGACCTCCGCAAGGGTCGGCCCCCCGGGCCCGAGTCGCTCCCTTTGAAGCGACTCAAAGTCTGCAACCGAGGCGGGGGAGATGACCGTAGGTATCGTCACCTTTGCCCCGTGGAGCAGAGCCGCAGCAGGACGGAGGTCATCCACCCTTCCGGTCGTGCAGGACCCGATGTAGACCCGATCCACAGCCAGGGGCGGGCAATCCTCCAACGGCCTGACGACCCCGGCTTCCTCCACAACAGGCCTGATCGTTGCGACCTCAACCCGGACTGTCGGACTCGGCTGCTCGGCCAGGGCCGGATTGATGACCACGGTGCGGTCGTCGTTCCGGAGGAGGGCGGCGAGGGTGAGGCGGTCGGGATGCGGCCAGAGTGCCTCATTCACGCCGACGAGGACAATGGCCGGCCCCGTCGGGAGGGCGGCTCGTACAACGGCGGCGACGTCATGCACGGTGGCAGGGCCCTCCGCCCCGGGAGGCGGACCATGCAGATGCACGACCAGAACAGGGGGAGGCGCCACCCAGACCCGGCCCGATGCGAGGAAGGCGGCAAGATCGACGCTCTCGACGCCGATCCAGAGGTCGCCGTCGGCTGCCAGTCGGGGCGAGCCACGGCGGGATGCTGAGATCACGACCCTCCCCCGCCCCGCGATTACACCCGAATCGTCCGCCAGCGGAGAGCACGAATCCAGACACTCGGGCTCATCGGTCTCGACCACCGCGATGCCGTACTCATCCGCAAAGGCGCGCATCGACTCCAACGCCCGAACCGCCGCTCCATACCCTGGAACCGCGCCGGGGGCCAGGATGATTCGCACACGTTCGGGATCGACTGCGACCGGGTGTTGCCGGTGATCGGCGAGTAGGCGCAGAACCTGCGGCCCCACGAGAGAATCGATGACAGCGAGATCGGGTTCGATCCACAATGCCCCGGAGTGGTCGGGGTGAAGTCGGAGAAGTGCGTCGAGGGACTTCATCAGAAGATCATATCGGGGAATCGCAACCGCCGAGCCGGGAGGAGCCGTTGAAGGTTAGAATGTGGGGCGTTTCGGATAATCGTGGACCCCATACCGGAGCAGAGGTCACTATGAAGCGAATCCTGGGTGGATGCGTGGCGGAATTCGTCGGCACCTTCGCACTGATGTTCGTCGGCGGCGCGGCGATTGTTCTGACAACCGGAGGAACCGGCGGCGGGCTCGTCGGCATCGCGCTGGCCCACGGGCTGATTCTCGCCTGCGTTGTCTCGGCGACGATGCACATTTCCGGCGGGCAGATCAACCCCGCCGTCTCCATCGCGCTGCTCTCAATTGGCAAACAGGGGCCGGCGAAGACGGGGCTGTTCATCGTCAGCCAGATGGCCGGCGCCACCCTTGGCGCGTTCCTGCTGCGGATCGGCTTCGACTCCGTCGTCCTGGCCGACGGAACCTCGGCGGCCGAGGCCTGCAACCTCGGAGCGACGCTCCCGGCCAACCCTGAGGCCGTCTCCCTGACGGCGTTGCTGATTCTCGAGGTCGCGGCGACCTTCCTGCTGATGTTTTCGATTCTCGGCTCCGCCGTCGACCCTCGCGGCGTCGGCAAGGGACCGATGGTCGGCGGTTTTGCCATCGGCCTGACGGTTGCAGCGCTGATCCTCGCCATCGGCCCCGTCACCGGCGCATCGATGAATCCCGCCCGGAGTTTCGGTCCGCAGATTCTCGCTGAGAACGCCGGCTGGAACTGGTGGGCGTATTACGTCGCTCCGCTCGTCGGGGCCGTGCTCGCCGCCCAGGTCTGGAACGCCTTCATCGGGTTCGGGAAGGACGAGGCGTAGCCGTCACAGGGAGCGCGTCACCCACAGGTACAGACACCACTCCAGCAGGAGCAGCCCGAGTGCCGCCAGAGCCGCCCATCGCCAGATTTCACGTGGGGACTCTGAGAGGCGCGGCTGAGGGCCGGTTGCGGCGGCGGACTCGATGACGAGTTCGGCCGGGAGGAGGTTTGACTCCGAAGGGCTGCAGAGGTTTATCGGGAGAAAGCGATCCGTCGGGATCGCGCCCTCCACGGTGTAGAAGCCGACGCGTTCCAGGGGAGGCAGGACCGTCGAGCCGGAGGGCTCGGCTGCGACCTGCAGATCGACATCCTCACTGCGGAGACGCAGCGACTCGACGCCCGCCTCGGCGGTCACCTCCACGCGATCGCCGATGCGGAACCATCGGCCCGCCTGGTCGGAGGCCTGTCCCAGCAGGACATCCACGGCGTTGCGCATGAAGATTGCGAAACTGACATCCAGCGGCCAGTTGGTGTTCACGAGGTCAAAGGCGGCGACGAGGTGGCGCGTCCGCCCGACCCTGGCCACGGCCGCCAGCGGCCCGCCCTGACCGATCAGCAGTTCCTCGGCGGTCGTCTCCGGGATGCGCAGACGGTGGGGGTCGGCGACGACGATGCCGGCGAGTTCGACATCCCGCAGAATCGGATGACGCCGGTCCCACGCCAGCACGCGGCGTGAGAGGGGTTCATCGCCCTCAGCCGAGAATCGCTCGAAATCAAGGATCGGCGGAGCGGCTCCGAAGGTCATCGTCGGCACGTCCGGCAGGAAGGCCGGGGCGACGGCCTGATGCAGAATGAGGCTGTAGCCGGCAAGTCGTGCGGCACGCTCAGGCGCCGGGAGGTCGGCCAGGGCGTTGTAGTCGGCGGCGGAGCGGTGGTCGATTCGCTCGAACTCCATCAGGTCGAGCACCGGCTGAAGCCAGGAGAGCGGAGCCCCGTCGGGGGTCACGACCAGCAGGACCCCGGTCTCCACCGGCTGAACGACCAGGGTGGCGGTGTCGTCAGTTGCGAGCAGATCCGCATGGGAGTGAGAGAGGCGGATCGGAGCGGCGGCGGTGTCCACCGTCGGGTCGGGCAGGTCGAACTGCACGACGGCCTCGCCCGGAATCCCTGCCTCTGAGTCAGCTGGGGGTATCTCGATGCTTCGGACCACCGGGTCGCCCTGCGGCAGACGCAGGGAGAGGGCGACGGTCTGCGCCTCGACGGAGGAATTGCTCAGCCCCACAAGGAGCCGCAGCAGCGTCGGGTCGTCATAGTCCCGCCGGGCTGCGAGGGTGACGATGCCGACGTTGTCGTGGTCGCCTTCGACGCCTTCAAGGACGTTGAGCGTCTCCACGGAGGCGAACTCAGGCGGCTGGAGCAGATCGCCGGCAGGCCGACCGTCGGTGATGACGATCACATGAGCGGGGGCTGCGGCGGTCTCGCCGTTGGAGGCCGAGACATAGGCCTCAGCGAGTCGGAGCGCCGGTTGAAGCGCGGCCTCACCATCAACGGGGGTGAGACTCTGGAGCGTCGCGCGGGCAGCGCGGAGGTCGGTGGCGGGGGGAAAGACGACCCGGGCCGAGGGGCCGGCGGTGATGATCATCACTTCCGGTTCCTTGCCGGCCGAGGCTAGGCGGTCGATGGCGTCCTGTGCGACGTCAAGGGCGACGTCGAAGCGGCTCCGGTCGAGGCCGGGCAGTCGGGCCTTCATGGAGGCGGAGGAGTCGAGAATGAGGATGACCCGGCCGGGAGCGGCGTCGGCTGAGCCGAAGAGGGGTCTTCCCAGGGCGATCGCCAGGAGGATCAGGATGAGCAACTGGATGAAGAAGAGCCAGGAGAGGCGGAGGCGCTGAAACGGGGCGTTGGCCTGAAGGTCTCGGACGGCGGCCTGCCAGAGGAGGGTGGAGGGAACGGTCTGGGGCTGACGGCGGAGGCGGAGAAAGTAGAGCAGCAGCAGGATCGGGATGGCGATCAGGGCGGCGAGGAGGGCTGACCAGGGCGTCAGAAACGACACGAGGGAGGCTCCGGACGGGGACGAGGCGGTTGACTCCGCGACGAGGCAGGTTAGGCTTGCAGGCTCATTTTTCTCAGAACTTCGAGGCCCGAAAGGGCGCAAAGGCGGCAGGAACATGGCTACAGGCACCAAGAAGAAGACACACAAGGGACTCCTCAAGCGCGTGAAGATCACCCGCAACGGTCATGTCAAGCATGGCACGACGGGCGGCCGCCACCGTAAGAGTCTGCATTCCAGCAGCCAGAACCGCCAGCTTCGCCGGCCGAGTTACCTCGCAGACGTGGAGCGCAAGCGGGCGCAGCAATTGCTGGGCTTCAAGATCCGTCGGCCCGAGCTGCAGCAGCAGTCCGAGGCCGCCTCGGAGTAACCGGCCGAAGTATTGAGATGAGCATTTCTGCGGATCGGGTGTCCAAGCGCGATTGCAACTGATCGCCCCCGACTCTGCGAAAGGGAGATTCGACCATGCCTCGTGTCCGCAAGGGATCAGCCCGTACCCGCGCCCGCAAACGCCTTCTCCGCGCCGCCCGCGGATACTACGGAACCAAGAGCCGTCACAAGCAGCAGGCCAAGGTGGCGCTGATGCGTGCCGGTGCGTTCGCCTTCCGCGACCGCCGCGCCCGGAAGCGCGACTTCCGCCGCCTGTGGATCACGCGAATCTCGGCCGCCTGCCGGATGCGCGGCATGCGCTACAGCCAGTTCATCAACGGGCTGCAGATGTCCGGCGTTCTGCTCAACCGCAAGATGCTCAGTCAACTGGCGATCGAGTCGCCGCAGGTCTTCGACCAGTTGTGCGAGAAGGCGAAGGCCTCCTCGACGGCGTCAGCGGCCGCAGCCTGACAAGTCTTCATGTTCGTTCGCGCGGCGGCAGTCCTGCACGGGTTGTTGTGACTTGCTGTCACGCTTCCGGCACGCCGATGTCCTCGTTCCAGAGATCGGGGTGCTCGCGGATGAAGGTCCGCATGATCTCCACGCAGCGCTGATCGTCGAGGTTGACAACCTCGATGCCCTCCCGGCACATCCACTCCTCGGCCCCCTGAAACGTCCGGTTCTCGCCCAGGACCACGCGGGGAATCCGAAACAGGATCGCCGTTCCCGAGCACATCGGGCAGGGCGAGAGGGTGGAGTAGAGCGTCAGCTCGTGCCAGTCCCGCCGTCGCCCGGCATTGCGGATGCAGACGACCTCGGCGTGAGCGGTGGGGTCGCCGGACTGGACTCGGAGGTTGTGACCCCCTGCAACGATCTCGCCCCGGGCGTTGACCAGCACCGAGCCGATGGGAATGCCCCCTTCGAGCCGACCCTTCAGTGCCTCTTCGAGGGCTGCATCGATAAACGGCAAGTGGTTCATGGACCAATTCTGCCGGCATCATCCGGGTCGATCAAGGTAGGAATGAGGGCTGCCGAGACGGCGGTTTTCGAGCCGGCGCGCCTATGATTTTTCTTCGATTTCCGCCCGGATTCAGCGAGTACTCCCCCCATGGCTGACACGCCCGATATTCACGATGGAATCGGCATTCCGGGGCCCGGCGGGCAGATTCTGGACCTGCAGATCGAGCGTGAGCTGCAGGATTCCTATCTGACCTATGCGATGAGCACGATCACGGACCGGGCCCTGCCCGACGTCCGCGACGGTCTCAAGCCCAGCCAGCGGCGCATCCTCGTCGCGATGAACGACCTGAACCTCGGCCCCCGCTCCAAGCATCGAAAGTGCGCCAAGATCTGCGGCGACGTCTCCGGCAACTACCACCCCCACGGCGAGGCCGTCATCTACCCCACCCTGGTTCGTTTCGGGCAGGACTGGGTGATGCGCGTGATGCTCGTGGACAAGCAGGGGAACTTCGGCTCCATCGACGGCGACCCGCCGGCCGCCATGCGATACACCGAGGCGCGGATGACCGAGGCGGCCTCGTACATGCTGGAGGACTTGAAGCTCGACACCGTTGACTTCAAGGCCAACTACGACGACACGCGGGAAGAACCAGTCGTTCTGCCCAGCAAACTTCCGAATCTCCTCGTCAACGGTTCGACGGGAATCGCCGTCGGCATGGCGTGCTCGATTCCGCCGCACAATCTCTCAGAAATCTGCCGGGCAATCGAGGCGGTGATTGATAATCCGGAGATTTCGCTTGCCGAGCTGATGGAGATCGTGCCGGGGCCTGACTTCCCGACCGGAGGGATCATCTGCGGGCGGGCAGGCATTCACGAGGCGTATGCGACGGGGCGGAGCCGGATCGCGCTGCGCGGGCGGGTGCATGTGGAGGAGAAGGGCGCGAACCGGCAGCAGATCGTCATCGATGAGATTCCCTACCAGACGGTGCAGAACACGCTGATTGAGAAGATCATCGAGGCGGTGAAAGCCGAGCGCATCACCGACATCTCCAACGTCCGCAACGAGTCGGGCCGCAAGGCGCGGACGCGGATTGTCGTCGAACTCAAGAAGGGCGCCGATGCCGATCTGGTGGAGAACCAGCTCTACCAATACACGCCGCTGCAATCGACTGTCTCGATCATCAACATCGCGCTGGTCAACGGCCAGCCGCGGACGCTCTCGCTGCGGGAGATGATCGACGCCTACATCGATCATCGTGTTGACGTCATCCGCCGCCGCACCGCCTACCAGCTGCAGGAAGCGCGCAAGAAGGCCCACCTGCTCGAGGCGCTCATCTACGCCGTCTGTGAGATCGACGAGGTAATCGCGCTGATCCGCAGCAGCTCCACCCGCGAAGAGGCGATCCGCAGACTCATCGAGCGTCGCTTCCGCATCGCCCGGGATCACAAGTACGCCCCGCGCATCCCCGAACGCCTGCTCGTCGTTGCGGCAAGCGACGCCGGTGCCGCCCTGACGCAGACGCAGGCCGAGGCGATCGGCCGCCTGCAACTGATCCAGCTGGTGGGCCTGGAGATCGAAAAGCTGGTCGAGGACTACCGCTCGATCATCGAAGAGATCGAAGGGTACGAAGCGATCCTCGCCGACCACACGCTCGTGCTGGACATCGTGCGTGAAGACGTCGTGGAGATCCGCGAGAAGTTCCCGCAGGAGCGGCTGACCCGCATCGAGGAAGACGCGGCGGACATTCACTACGAGGACCTGATTGCCGAGGAAGACTGCGTCGTCACCATCAGCCACGAGGGCTACGTGAAGCGCGTCGCCGTGGACACCTATCGCGAACAGGGGCGCGGCGGCCGGGGCATCAAGGGCTCCGAGGCGCGTGAGAACGACTTCATCGAGCACCTCTTTGTCGCCTCCACGCACGATGACCTGCTCTGCTTCACCAACACGGGCCGCGTCTTCAAACTTAAGGTCTACGAGATCCCGGCGATGAGCCGGACCTCGCTTGGCCGAAACATCGTTAACATCATCGATCTGCGTCCTGATGAGAAGGCGCAGACCTTCCTGGCCGTGCGCGATTTTGAAAAGAGCGAGGACTTCCTGACGTTTGCGACTTCCTCGGGAACGGTGAAGCGGACGGCCCTGAAGGAGTACCGCAACGTCAACCGCTCCGGCATCATCGCGCTCAACCTCCGCGAAGATGACCGGCTGATCAACGTCATCCAGACCTCCGGCGAAGATGACCTGCTGCTGGCGACAGCCGGCGGAATGGCGATCCGTTTCCCCGAGAGTGATGTCCGGGTGATGGGGCGGAACGCCACCGGCGTGCGCGGCATCAAACTGAAGGAGGGCGATGAGGTCGTCGCCCTGGTCCGGGCTGACAACTCCCGCGACCTTCTGACGGTCACGGAGAACGGCTACGGGAAACGCACGGCGATGGAGGAGTACCTCGTTCACTCCGAGGACGGCTCAACCCGGGCACAGAGCCGGGGCGGCAAGGGCCGGACCGACATCCGCACCAGCAAGCGGAACGGCAAAGTCGTGGGTGCGCTTGCGGTTTCTGACGAGGACAGCATCTTTTTCATCACGGAACTGGGCATGATCGTCCGGACGGCCGCCTCGGGCATCAGCCGGATCGGCCGGGCGACGCAGGGAGTGCGAGTGGTCAACCTGAAGGAAGGCGACCACCTGGTTTCTGCGGCGATTGTGGTGGATTCGGACTCCGAAGGCGATGCGGAAGCACCCCCTGCCGAGTCGTGAACCCCGCCCGCCCGGCCATCGAATTACACATTGCCAGCGCTTTCCGGGCCGGGGCCCATTCCCCTGGCGGGTGAAATCTGGTATGCTGGGCGGCGTTAAAGGAACCGGGAGCCCCTGCACATGCCTTCGTTTGACTGGTCAGAACGAATCATCATCCTCGATCTGCAGAACGAGCCCGATCTCAGCGAGGATGTGCTTGCGCTGACGGATCAGCTGAGCCAGTCGGATGAGTCGCACGATGTGGTGCTGAACTTCCGCGATGTGGAGTACATCAACAGTTCCAACCTCTCGCAGCTGCTGCGCCTGCACAAGGAGGTGCAGCGGATTCACGGCTCGATGCGACTGTGCTGCCTCAACGGCGACATCGCCTCGGTGATGGAGATCACGGGGCTTGACCGGGTCTTCCAGATCGATCCGGATAAATTGCTGTCGCTGGCGGCGCTGCAACTGGCCACCGAGAGAGGCGATTGATCGACCTGCCCCCGCGTGCATCCCGATTTGCACATTCGTATCTCTCTGGAACTATTGCACTTAGACTTTCAAAGGCCTGGATATCGCAATTCAGGGTTGACGGAAGGCCATTCGCCCAGTAGAGTGCGTAAAGCAGCTGGTCGATAGCAGAATAACTACTTGTCCTCAGCATCCAAAGGGATCACATCATGCGTCGATTCGCAGCAAGAGCGTTTTTCACCCTTTCCTTCTCAATGGCCGCAGTGGTAACAGCCCGTTCAGAGTCTTCAAAACTCATTGCAGATTCCGGCACCATGGCGACTGCCGCAACGGACACGTACCGCCATTTCACCGGAACCGGACATGCGATGGTCGTCGTTGAAGACGGCGGGCGAGTGATCGTTTATCAGAATCTTGAGATACCTGTCGACGGCAAACGGTGGCGCATCCTGGCTGCGACCCCTCGCGAGGGCGTGATGATGGAACCGGGACGAGTCCAAGGGCCGCTTGCGGTGACAGCGGACTCTACGGGCGGATCGCTCCACGGACTGATGTTGACCATTTCCCCGTCCCAGGGCGATGGAGAAGCCACAAGCCTTTACCTTTCGCTTGATCATCCGATCATCCGGGAGAAGCCGGATGCAGAACACGTGATCCCTGTGATCGGTGTACAGGCACGAGATTTCACCGACGAGCAGATCGATACGTTGCTTGAAGACCTCTGGGCTCTTGACACAGGCGTGCATCGCGATCAGTGGGCATTCCTGCTTGACGCGGCAGGCTTCACGGGAGTCGTGCCTCCGGCCGGAGCAAACCCTTGGGAGCAATGCACAGGCGGCGGTCCGGGCGCAACCAGTTGCACGATCGTTGATGGAGAATACTCAAAGTCCGTCACCTGCGGCACGGGGTACTATGCTTGTTGCGGCGGCTACAGTAGTGGCATATTCGCAATCTGCTGTGAGAATCCTCCCCAGTAGACTCCAGTCTCACTCTGGTTTGGTGGTGAATCCCAGACGGAGTTGTTCCCCGGCCATTGCAAAGGTCGTTTGCAATGAGATATCGAATTGCGTTCCTTGCAACGGCTGTTGCGGGACTCGGATTCTGTGTACTGTTGTACTTTAGCGCTTTTCGTACGAACGTCGGGCCAGAGACAGGCATACGCCTCGGCATGACATGGGGACTCACCTGCCTGATCATCTGGACTGTCCTTGAATCGCTCGACTTTCTCTCCCGCTCCCGAGTTCAGAATTTCCGCTGCCCGGGATGCGACCACTCCCTGTGCGGCCTGAAATGCCCGGAGTGCGGCCGGCGGCTCGACGGCGAGACGCGGGAGAGCCCCTGAGAGGCAGGCGCCGGGCTTCGGACGCCGCAAGCGATGGAAACCGATACACTTGCAGGCATGTCACGCGCCTCGATGCCGACAGATTCTCCCGTTCCCGACGCCTCAGACGCGGTCATTCGTCTGCGCGGGGTGAACAAGACCTACTACAAGCCCAACGGCGACATCCTCGTCGAGGCCCTGAAATCCATCGACCTCAACTTCAGACGCGGCGAGTACGTCGCGATCATGGGCGCCTCCGGCAGCGGCAAGTCCACGCTGATGAACATCCTCGGCTGCCTCGACCGGCCGACAAAGGGCGAGTTCATTCTCGCGGAGAAGAACGTCGCATCGCTGGATGACGATGAACTCTCGCATGTCCGGGGGCAGTTGATCGGCTTTGTCTTCCAGGCCTTCAACCTGATCCCGGCCCTCACGATTGCGCAGAATGTCGCGGTGCCGCTCTTCTATCAGCAGATCTCCCCGGTTGAACGAACCCGCCGGGCAGCGGAACTGCTTGATGCCGTCGGCCTCGGCGATCGCTTGAACCATCGGCCCAGTGAACTTTCGGGCGGTCAGCAGCAGCGGGCGGCGATCGCCCGGGCGCTGGTGAATGATCCGCAGTTCGTCCTTGCCGACGAACCCACGGGCAACCTCGATTCGACGACCGGCAAGGCGATCCTCTCCCTCTTTGACCGCCTGCACCAGGAAAAGGGGCTGACGATCGTGATGGTCACCCACGACGACTCCATCGCCGAACGCTGCGAGCGCATCGTCCGGCTTCGCGACGGGCTGGTCGAGTCGGACACGGTCTTCCGCCGCACCGGTATCCTGGCCGCAACGGCCCAGCCGGCCGCCGCACTACAATAACCCATGCGGATCCTCGGCATCGACCCCGGCAGCCTGATAACGGGCTATGCGTGCCTTGAGGCACAACCGGGAATGCTGGACCCCACGGTCATCGAAGCCGGGGCGATCCGGCTGGACCGTCGGACGCCCGTAAGCGCCCGCATCGGCGAACTCTTCCGTGACCTGGAGGAGCTGATTGAGCGTCTGAGGCCGGCGCGGATGGTCGTGGAGCGCCTGTACTCGCATTACGCACATCCGCAGACGGCCGTCAAGATGGCGCACGCCCGGGGTGTCATCCTTCTGGCCGCCCAGCGGCGAGGCGTGGAGATTCACGAAACGGCGGCGACGGAGATCAAGAAGGCGATCACGGGCTCGGGCCACGCCTCCAAAAGCCAGATTCAACATGCCGTGACCGAACAACTCCGGCTTGGGGCGATCCCCGAGCCGCCGGATGTGGCCGATGCGCTGGCGATCGCGCTGACGGCCGCTCGGCGTCTGGCGCTGGACCCGGTCGGGGCGGATGGAGCGTAAGCACATGCGATTGCTGTGTTTTGACATCGGCGGGAAGCGGACGGGCATCGCCATGGCCTCGACCGAGGCGGGGACGGCGGGGCCGGTCGGCTTCATCGTGACCGATCGGGCGGAGACGCTGCTGGATCGACTCGCCGCAGCCGTCGAGGAGTACGGCCCGGACGAGATCGTCATCGGGTTGCCGGTCAACATGGACGGCAGCCACGGCCCGGCGGCGCGGCGAATCATGGAGATCGCCGAGCGCCTCAGCGCGCGCACGGAACTGCCCGTCCACCTGCAGGATGAGCGGCTGACGACCTTTGCGGCCGACCAGGCGCTGGCGGGCTCGGGCCTGACGCACGGGGCGAAGAAGGACCAGCGCGACGCACTGGCGGCGACGGTGATCCTGAAGGATTATCTCGAACGGCACCAGGGGCAGACCGAGTAGGAGCATTGTGAAGAATCTCTTTCTGAATCTGACCTCCGCAAACATTCTGCTGCTGACGATCGTCGTCGCCTGGGGAGTGGTGCGCGGGTTCGGCGACGACGCGGCGACCTCGCCATCCTTCGACGTGCTGGTCGTGTTGACGGCGGTCTGGACGGCCCTGGTACATTCGATCTTCTACACGTATTTCATTGCGGCGACACGATTTGTGGAGCGGGCGGTGGAGGACCACGGCTACTCCGATCCGCAGGCGACCGATCGCGCTAAGCGGAATAAGCGCGTCGCCTTCCGGTACGGCTTCATGGCGATTGTCGCGACCGTCACGGCCGCATCGCTGCACTTCATGGCCAGTCCGGTCCGGCAGGAGCTGGCGATCTCGGCCTGGTGGGCCCTGGGAGCGGCGGCGGTTGCCGTTGTCTTCAACCTGTATGGGGCGAGGAAGGAATGGGAATGTCTGGAGGACAACCTCGTCCTTTCTGATGCGATCCTCAACGAGGTGACCGCCCTGCGCGAGGAACGGCTCAGCCGGCAGCAGCAGGCAGAGGAATCTCCCGGATGACGACGATGCTCACAACCTTCCTGCTCGCCCTCGCCATAGCGCTCCTGCAGCCAGAGACGCCCCCGACCGGGGGGGAGTGCATCGCCCTGCCCCAGCCGATCACGTCGGCCGACGAACTGCTGGATCGGATTGAGCAGGAGACGGCCGACCTCGGCACGCTGACAGCGCGCATCCGCTACGAGAACGAGAAGGCGCTGATCGGAGACACGCAGGTGCGCAAGGGGACGCTTCATTCCCGGCTAGATCCGGAGACGGGCCGACGGCAGTTTGCCGTTCACTTCGACGAGAAGCAGATCGGCGTGACGGTTGAATCCATCGATGTGGATTACATCTTCGACGGGCGGTACCTCGTCGAGCGACTCAATGATGAGCGTCAGTTCAACAAGCGGGAGATCGCCTGCCCGGATGATCCGGAGTACGACCCGCTCTCCATCGACGGCCCCTTTCCGCTTCCGATCGGCCAGTCGCGTGCCGACATCGTTCGCCGATTCCATGTGGAGCAGATCGAGAACACGGAAACCGGGCGACTGGCCGGGCACTACCACCTCCGCCTGACGCCGAGGTCGTCCGGCGAGGATGAGGAGCTGGAGCAGGTCGACCTCTGGTACGACCCGGAGACGTGGATGCCAAGCCGCGTCGTGGTGCTGGAGCGTTCCGGGGACCTGAACACTGCCGACGTGGTGAACTACGACCCCCAGGCGACGGTGGAGCCGGAGGTCTTTTCCACGGCGACGCCGGCCGGAGACTGGCGCGTGGACATCACGACGCTGGAGTGCCCGTAAGCGGCGTCAGACTTCCACAAGCAGGCGAGCGGGGTCTTCCAGCAGGTCCTTGATGCGCTTCAGGAAGGTGACCGCCTCGCGGCCGTCGACCAGGCGATGGTCGTAAGTCAGGGCGACGTACATCATCGGCCTGATGACCACCTGGCCGTCGATGGCGACTGGACGATCCTGGATCGTGTGGAGGCCGAGGATGCCGCTCTGCGGGGGGTTGAGAATGGGCGTGGAGAGGAGCGAGCCGAAGACGCCGCCGTTGGTGATGGTGAAGGTTCCACCGCGCAGTTCATCGAGGTCGATCTGGTTGGTGCGGGCGCGCTGCGCGAAGTCGGCGATGGCCGATTCGATCTGGGCGAAACTGAGGCGTTCGGCGTTTCGCAGCACTGGAACCAGGAGGCCCTTCTCTGTGCTGACAGCCATGCCGATGTCATAGAAGTTGCGGTAGGCGATGTGATCCTCGCGGATTTCGGCGTTGAGGCGCGGCTCGGCCTTGAGTCCTTCGATCACCGCCTTGACGAAGAAGGACATCAGCCCGAGACGGATGCCGTAGCGCGCCTCAAAGGCCTCGCGATACTTCTTCCGCAGGGCCTGCACGGCGGACATGTCGATCTCGTTGAAGGTCGTGAGCATGGCCGCAGTCTGCTGCGCAGAGACGAGGCGCTGCGCGATGCGCTTGCGCATCGGGGAGAGCGGCACCAGTTCCTCCTGCCGGCCCTCCGAGGACTCCTTCCGCGCCGGCTCCGCCTTCGTCGCCGCGGCAGCGTCGTCGGCGGTTCGTTTCGGCTCCTTCTTCGCCTCGGGCTCTTTCACGTGTTCAGACCCGGCCTTCTCCTTCTCCTGCTTCTTCGTCCCGGCCTTGCCGCCCTCAATAGTCGAGGTGGAATCCGGCTGCGGCTTTGAGGTCGTGCGCCTGTCGGACTTCGCGCCGGCATTGCCGTTGGCGGAGGCGTCGGTGGACTCGTTGATGTAGGCGATCACATCGCCGACGTTGGCTGTCTCTCCCGCCTTCTTCAGCAGCTCGCCGATCACACCGGCCGACGGAGCCGGCACTTCGACGGAGACCTTGTCGGTCTCGAGTTCGACGACGGGCTCATCCTTGTCCACGGAGTCGCCGGGCTTCTTGAGCCAGGCGGCGATGATGGCTTCGGTGATGGACTCGCCGATCTCCGGAATCTTCACTTCAACAGGCATGGCAACTCCGTGCCGGCATGAGCCGGGGTTTCAATCTGATCATGGAAGGGCAAACGCCCGCTCCAGCAGGCGCTCCTGCTCCAGTTTGTGGCTGCTTTTTGAACCCGTCGCCGGGCTCGCCGACGCCTTGCGCGAGATGCCCGAGAAGGGGAAGCGGCCCATGAGACGTTCGCCCAGGAGGACGCGCAGGAAACGCCACGCGCCCATGTTTTCAGGATCCTCCTGGACCCAGCGAACATCGGTTCCGTCCGGAAGCGAAGCCAGCTGCCGCTCAAGAGCCGCCTTCGGGAAGGGGTACAGCTGCTCCAGGCGGATGATCGCGACATCGTCCCGGCCATGTTCGCGGCGGTGCTCCTCGAGGTCGTAATAGACCTTGCCGGAGCAGAGAATCACGCGGCGGAGGTCGCCGGGAGACTCCAGTCGGGGATCGCCCAGGACGCGCTGGAACATGCCGTCTGAGAGTTCATCGAGGGAGGAGACGACCGAAGCGTGGCGCAACAGACTCTTGGGCGTCATCACAATCAGCGGCTTGCGCCACTTCCGGATCACCTGCCGGCGAAGCACATGGAAGTACTGCGCCGGAGTCGTCGGGTTGACGATCTGGATGTTGTCCTCGGCCGCAAGCGTGAGGAAGCGCTCAAGGCGGGCGCTTGAGTGCTCCGGTCCCTGCCCTTCAAAACCGTGCGGCAGCAGCAGGACAAGGCCGGAGAGGTGCTGCCACTTGTCCTCGGCCGAACAGATGAACTGGTCGATGATCGGCTGCGCGACGTTGCAGAAGTCGCCGAACTGCGCCTCCCAGAGCACAAGGCCGTCGGGGGTTTCGAGGCTGTAGCCGTACTCGAAGCCGAGGACGCCGGATTCGGAGAGGGGACTGTTGAGAATCTCCACTGGAGCCTGATCCGGCGCGAGATTGGCCAGCGGGACGTAGACCGAGCCGGTCTCTGAATCGTGCCAGGCCGCGTGCCTCTGGCTGAAGGTGCCTCGAGCGGTGTCCTGCCCGGTCAGGCGAATCCGAGCGCCTTGCAGCGAGAGCAGACCAAGTGCGGCGGCCTCAGCGGCGGACCAGTCCACCGGCTGCTCGCCTTCGGCCATTTTCCGGCGTGCCTGGAGGCCGCGAAGGATCTTCCGATTGACGTTGAAGCCCTCCGGCGCTTCGGTGACGCGGCGGAGCACATCGGCGATCTGCTCGCGCGGCGCCCCGGTGTCAACCTCATGGACCTGTCCCTCCCTGCCGCCCAGATAGCCGCGCCAGATGCCATCGGGGGAGTGTCGATGATGCTCGAAGGACTCCGCGCGGGCGGCCTCGAGTTTGCGTTCGAGGTCGGCATGAAGCTCATCGGCCATGGCATCCGCGTCTTCGCGGGAGACCTCACCAAGCTTGAGCAGGTGGTGCAGGTAGCCCTCGCGGACGTTGTCGCGCTGCTCGATGGCGTGGTAGAGGAGCGGCTGCGTAAAGGAGGGTTCATCACCCTCGTTATGACCGCGGCGTCGGTAGCAGTAGAGGTCGATGACGACATCCCGCTGAAACTCGCGACGGAAGTCGAGACTGAGCCGCACCGCCTGCGCCACGGCCTCGGGGTCTTCACCGTTGACGTGAAAGATGGGGCTCTGGAGCATTTTCGCGACATCGGAGGCATACACCGTCGAACGCGCCTCCTCCGGAGGCGTCGTGAAGCCGACCTGGTTGTTGACGATGACGTGCAGCGTCCCGCCCGTGGCGTAGCCGCGCAGCTGGCTGAGATTCAGCACTTCCTGCACGACGCCTTGGCCGATGAACGAGGCATCGCCGTGGATCATGATCGCCGTCTTCAGGGCCCGAGCGAAATCACCGGCCCGATCCTGCTTGGCGCGGACACGCCCCGCTGCGACTGCATTGACGTACTCGAGGTGGCTGGGGTTGAAGCACAGCGAGAGGCGGACCCGGCGACCGGCACTGGTCTGCCACTGCCCGTCATAACCGAGGTGGTACTTCACGTCGCCGCGCCCGGTGTGACGCTTTGGATCAATGTCCTCAAACTCGCGGAAGATCTGCGCCGGGCTCTTGCCGACGATGTTGGCCAGCACGTTGAGCCGGCCCCGGTGCGCCATTGCGAGAATGATCTCATCGAGCCCGTCGTCGCCGCATTTCTCGATGGCCATGGCCAGCAGAGGAATGAGCGTTTCCGACCCCTCCAGCGAGAAGCTCTTGGCCCCGACGTACTTCTTCTGGATGAACTCCTCGAAGATCACGGCCTGCGTCAGTCGGCGGAGGATCGCCAGCTGCTCATCACGGGAGATCTTCGTGTGATTCTCAGAGGTCTCCATTCGGTCTGAAAGCCAGCGCCGGACCTGCAGGTCATCGATGTGCATGAACTGCGCGCCGATCGAGCGGCAATAGGTCGTGCGCAGACGCTTGAGGATCTCACGCAGCGTCCAGACCGTCTGCCCGTTGATCGCATCCGTCGAGAAGGGCAGGTCCATCTCCGCTTCGGTGAAGCCGTAGTACTCCGGCTCCAGCTCCGCGGGCGTCGGGCGCTGTCGGCCCAAGGGGTCGATCTGGGCGATGATGTGGCCCCGGACGCGGTAGTTGCGCACCAGTTGATCGACGCGCTGCTGGAGCATGAGGCGACGGGCATCGCCGGAGAGAGCCGATGCGGTCGACGGCCCCGAGGCGGTCGTCGGGTTGAAAATGCTTGCGGGCCGGAAGGCGGGGCGCAGGGCCGGGGCGTGGCCGTTGGTCATGCCGGCGAAATACTCGCGCCAGGGCTCCGGCAGGGCGTCGGGCGATTCGAGATAGGCCTCGTAGAGACTCTCGACGTAGGCGAGATTGGCGGCGTCGGGCATCGTGTGCATCGGACAATCGTATGGTCGATGCCGTGATGATGCCGGTGAGACGTTCCGGACACCGCTCTGAGGGATCGGCCGACCGGGGCTCGCGTCTCCCGATGAAGGATTCGGCCCCGCAGCCGACGTGCCAATAATCGACCCATCGGAATCCGGACCCGAGGCCCAGGAGCCCCCGACGTGGATGCAGCCATCGAGATTCGAAATGCCAGCAAGCGATTCGGCGAGACGCAGGCCGTTGACGACCTCAGTCTGACGGTGCCGACCGGCAGTCTGACGGGCTTTCTGGGCCCGAACGGGGCTGGAAAGACAACGACGATCCGCATGATCATGTCGATCATTTTCCCGGATTCCGGGGAGATCCGCGTGCTCGGCAAGGCCAGCGCCATCGAGAGCAAGGACCAGATCGGTTACCTGCCCGAGGAGCGCGGCCTGTATCGCAAGATGAAAGTCGGCGAGTTTCTCACCTTCATGGCCGGGATGAAGGGCGTGGACACGCCGGCTGCAAAGTTGAAGTCAAAGGACTGGCTGGAGCGGCTCGGGCTGGGTCACACGATCAAAAAGAAGTGCGAAGAACTCTCCAAGGGCATGCAGCAGAAGGTGCAGTTCATCGCAACGCTGATCCACGAGCCGGAACTGATCATCCTCGACGAGCCATTTTCCGGCCTCGACCCGGTGAACGCCCGGACAATGCGGGAACTGATCGTCGAGCTCAGCGATGCCGGACGCACCTTCATCTTCAGCACGCACGTGCTGCACCAGGCCGAGCAGATGTGCGACCGTATCGTGCTGATCAACAAGGGCAAGAAGCTGCTCGACGACACGCTGGCCAACATCCGGCAGCAGTTTGACCCGCGCACGCTCATCGTCAGCCCGCGGAACGGCGATATCGACCTCGCAGGGTTCCCCAGCGTACTCGACGTCCGCCGGCTGCACGGCGAGTTCGAGGTCTCCCTGACAGACGGGGCCGATCCGTACGCGGTCATGCGGCAGTTGATGGAGCATGCGGAACTGCGGAAGGTGGAGCTGCGGCAGTTGAGTCTCGACGACGTCTTCATCAGCATGGTTTCGGACGTACATATCAACGAACTTGGCGGGCTGGAGGTGGCGGCCGATGCATAAGACGTTCCTCGTCGCTGTGCGGGAATTCAAATCGACGGTGATGACGATGGCGTTCTTCTTCGGCGCCGTGATTCTCCCGGTCATCGTCTACGGGCTGATGTTCTACTTCACCTCCCTGGAACCGGAGATTCCGCAGTTGAAGGGAGCCGTGGCGATCGTTGACGCCACCGGAGTCATCGAGCCGGTCATCCAGCGCGAACTCGACCCGGAGACCATCCGACTCCAGCAGGAGCAGTACCGCCAGAGCCAGGAGATGCTCTCCGCGGCCCGGGAGGCCGGCACCCCCATCGACCGAAACATGCAGATGCAGATGCTCGCCGCCGGGCCGATGATTTCGCGTTTCATGAACCAGCCGCTGCCTGAAGTGACCTTCGAGTCGATTGAGTATCCAACTGCGGAGGAGGAACGAACGGCCCTGCTTGATTCGCTGCGGCAGCGCGTGCTTGCCGGAGAACTGACCTCCGCCATCGTGCTCGCCCCGCAGGCACTTGCGATCGGGGCCCAGGAGCAGGTGACGGTCTACACCGGCCCGAAACTGCACGCCGACAACGCCGACCGGCTCAAGGCCGGCGTCTCCGTGGGCGTCGTGAAGGCACGACTGGCGGAGCAGGGTCAGGACTACCTGATGGCCAACGCGATGGTGCAGCCGCCGTCGATTGATATGAAGACCGTCACGGATCGGGGCGAGGCCGCCACCAGCGATGCGGCCGCGATGCTCGTGCCGCTTGCGTTCATGATGCTGCTGTGGATCTGCACGATGACAGGGGGCCAGTATCTGCTGACCAGCACCGTCGAGGAAAAGAGCAACCGCGTGATGGAGGTGCTCCTCAGCGCCGCCTCGCCGCGGCAACTGATGGAGGGCAAGATCATCGGCCAGGGCGCGGTGGCGCTGCTGATGCTGCTGCTCTATGCCGCACCGGGCATCTGGTGGCTGGGCACGACCGAATGGGCCTACCTGATCGACCTGAACAAGGTGCTCATCGTTACCCCCTACTTCATCATGGCCTTCTTCTTCGTCGCCTGTGCGATGGCGGCCGTCGGCGCTGCGGTGACGGAGATGCGCGAGGCGCAGGCGCTGATGGGGCCTGTGATCATGATCCTGATGCTCCCGCTGATCGCGTTCGTCCCGATCGTTCGCGGGCCAAACTCCGGCTTTGCCACGGTGATGAGCTTCATCCCGCCGATGACGCCCTTTGTCATGGCGATGCGGCTGGGCAGCAACCAGCCGATCCCCCTCTGGCAGATCATCGCGACGCTGATCATCGGCTTCCTGGCCGTCGGATTCTTCATCTGGGTGACGGCCAAGATCTTCCGCATCGGCATCCTGATGTACGGCAAGCCGCCGAGCGTGCGCACGCTGCTGCACTGGGTGCGGATGGCGTAAGGCGCAGCCGCCTCAGCCGGTCGGAGTCCAGCGCAGCACCGGCTTGCGGTTGGCGGCGACCTCATCGAGGCGACGCACGGCCGCGTCGGTCGGGGCCTGGCGGACGATCTCCGGGTCGCTTTCGATCTCATCGGCGATGCGGTTCATCACGGCGATGAACTCATCGAGGGTGCCCTTGCCCTCGCTCTCGGTGGGCTCGACCATGAGGCAGTCGTGGATGGGCCAGTGCATCGTCGGCGGATGGATGCCGAAGTCGATCAGTCGCTTGGCGATATCCAGCAGCGTCACGCCCCGAGCCAGCAGCGACTTCGGAACGGTGATGAACTCGTGTGCGGCATACGCCCCGCGCTGCGGCGCAAAGTAGGGCATCTCGAAACGGTCCCGGAGCCGGGCTGCGAGGTAGTTGGCGTTGAGCACGGCGATCTCGGAAACGTCGCGCAGACCCGTGTTTCCACAGGCGCGGATGTAGGTCCAGCAGCGGACCAGCACGCCGAACTGCCCGAAGAATGAGCGGACCTTCCCGACGGACTTGGGCCGGTCGTAGTCGAGGGCAAATCGCCCGTCTGCCCGCTTCACGACCTGCGGGACCGGAAGGTAAGGAGCGAGGAAGTCGCGCACGGCGATGGGCCCGGCGCCCGGTCCGCCGCCGCCGTGAGGAGTCGAGAAGGTCTTGTGGGTGTTGTAGTGCATCGCGTCGGCGCCGAAGTCGCCCGGGCGCGTCTTGCCGAGCACGGCATTCATGTTGGCGCCGTCGAGATACAGAAGGCCGCCGGCCTCGTGGACGATGTCGGCGATCTCCTTGATCTTGGAGTCAAAGAGTCCTGCGGTGTTCGGGTTGGTGACCATCATGGCCATGATGGTCTCCGGTCCCTCGCGCTCGATGATCTCGCGCAGGGCGACGACATCGGTGTAGCCGTGCGTGGAGGGCACGGTAATGACGTTGGCTCCGCACATCGCGCAACTGGCGGGGTTGGTCCCGTGGGCAGTGTCGGGGGCGAGCACCTTGGTGCGCTGCGTCTGGCCCCGATCAACAAAGTAGGCCCGGATGACCTTCAGCGCTGCATACTCGCCGTGGGCGCCGGCTGCGGGCTGGAGACTGACTTCGTGCAGGCCGGAGATTTCCTGCAGGTAGCCCCGCAGGTCGTAGAGCAGTTCCAGCGCGCCCTGGATATCGACATCGTCGGCCAGCGGGTGCAGCGTGGAGAAGCCCGGATGAGCGGCGGCCCACTCGTTGATGCGGGGGTTGTACTTCATCGTGCACGACCCGAGCGGATAGAAGTTGCCGTCTACGGAGAAGTTACGATTGGAAAGATGCGTGTAGTGGCGGACGAGCTTCAGCTGACCCACCTCCGCGCCGGCAAAGCCCGAACCGGTGAGCGCCTCCGGAATCGGTGATTCCTCGACATCGAGATCGGGCAAGGTCACCGCCCGCTGACCGGGGACGGACTTCTCGAAGATCAGCGGTTCGACGGGACGCTCGGATCGCGACCGGGCGGAGCCGTTGAAGGAAGCATCTGCGGCGGGCGTGGTCATGGTCGTGGACTCAACGGCGACTGGACGCCGGGCTGTGGTTTCGGAAACTGGCTGCATGAGATCTCACTTGCCGTCATCGGCACTCTGTGGCTTTCGGTCATCGGTCAGGCGGAGGCGAGCGCACCTGCAAGGTCAATCAGCGCATCCAGCTCCCGCTTCGTGCGCTTCTCGGTCACGGCAATCAGCACATCACGATCGCTGCCGACTTTGCCGGCCCGCGCGGTATCAAGGGCGGGACCGAGCAACATGCCCGCATCCCGCGCCGCATCGATCAGGCGTGAAGCAGGGAAGGGACAGGTCAGGACAAACTCGTTGAAGAAGTCGCCCGGATACTTGAGGGCAAAGCCGGGAAGGGCGGCGAGGCCTCTTGCGAGGTAATGGGCCTTGTGGAAGGAGTGCTCAGCCATCTCAGCCAGGCCCTTCGGGCCAAGGGCGTTCATGAACATCGTCGCCCGCATCGCCAGCAGACCCTGGTTGGTGCAGATGTTGCTGGTCGCCTTCGCCCCGCGGATGTGCTGCTCACGAGTCTGCAGGACGAGGCAGTAGGCCCGGCGGCCCTCGCGATCGGTCGTCTCACCGATGAGGCGGCCGGGCATCTTCCGGGAAAGATCATTGCGAGCGGCGAAGAGTCCGAGGTACGGCCCGCCGAACTGCAGCGGAACGCCCAGCGGCTGCCCTTCGGCGACGGCGATGTCGGCCCCGCACTCTCCCGGCTTGCGGAATCGGCCGCAGGCGATCGGGTTGAAGACGGCAACAGCGAGGGTGCGGTCCTGCGTGTGCGTTGCTTCAAAGCAGCCCTGCCAGTCCTCGAAGAGGCCGAAGAAGTTCGGCGACTGCACGACGACGCACGCCTCATCGCCCTTGAGCTCGGCCCGGATGGCATCAACGGGAGTCACGCCGTTTCGGGCGGGAATCGTGACGACCTGTGCAGGCAGGGAGTCGAGGTAGGTCTCCACGACCTGCCGGTAGTGCGGATGAAGCGTTTCGGCAATCAGCACACGGCGCTTGCCGGTGGTGTTGAGCGCGAGGATCACCGCTTCGGCAACGGACGTGGCCCCGTCGTACAGACTGGCGTTTGCGATATCCATCCCGGAAATCAGCGCAACCTGTGTCTGAAACTCGAAGAACGCCTGCAGCGTGCCCTGAAGGGCTTCGGCCTGGTACGGCGTGTAGGAGGTCAGAAACTCGCCGCGACTGATCAGGGGGTCAATCAGCGTGGGAATGAAGTGGTCATAGGCCCCGCCGCCCATAAAGCAGGCGTGCGTATCCGAGCCGTTGTTTTGCCGGCCCAGACGGTTCAACTCCCGCTGGAGCTCGAGTTCGCTGGCCGGAGCCGGCAGGTCGAGTTCGCGGTCAAGGCGAAGCGCCTCGGGGATCGGGGTGAAGAGTTCATCGATGTCGGAGATGCCGATGGCTTTGAACATCTCCTGCCGCTGAGCGGGCGTGATCTGCGTGTAGTTCATGCGTGGTGCTTTACCAGGGCCCGAACCGGGCGGGTGCTTCGGCAGACGTGTGTTGATCAGGGGGCGCCGACTCCCCAAGCCCCCTGCTGTGCGGAGTGGGAAGGATAGTCAGACCGGCGGAATCGTCCAGAAAACACCGGCCGTTCGGCGCCTTCAAGGGCCTCAGTTGTCGTCTTTTTTGCGGTCGCCGCCGAAGATGCCCTCCAGCAGCTTGCCGCCCTCCTCGCCGATCTGCTCGCCGAGTTCATCCCCCAGCTGTTTGCCGACCTCCTCCTGAATCTTCTTCGTCGCCTCGCCCAGCGCCTTGTCGGCCAGCGCCCGGGCCCCAGCATCCACCAAGGCCGTCCGCAGGGCCTCATCATCGAGGAGGATCCGCGGCTGATAGACCGTTCCGACGACACGGATGGGAAGGATGAACTCCGACACCTGTGCCGAATCCCCCGTCGGGATACGAAGCGTGGAGTTCCGGACCGTTGCCGTCAACGTCAGGTCCAGCACACCGCCGGCGCCGAAGGTTCCCTCGATCAGGGCATCAACCGTCCCGCCTGAGAGCATCGGCTCACTCCCGGCCAGGACCAGCGAAGAGGCGAGCGAATCGGCCGACATGCCCTTCCGCATCAGGGAGATGCGATTCTCTGTCGACGCAGCGCTTGCCATCACCACCTCTGCGTTGAGCATCCCCGAACGGGAGGCAATCGTGATCCTCGGCCGTTCCTGTATCAGACCAGGATTGGTTGAGAGGTGCTCAGCCCGGATGTCAAGCGTCTCGCCCCCCCACTGCTCGGCCACGAGACCGCCAACCTCCAGCAGGGAGACCAGCAGCGTCGGGGCCTCTTCGCGGAGGGTATCTGAGCGAACGAAGGCATAGCCCAATTGGGCCGCCTCCCGCGCCAGCCGCTCCCGCAGCGTCTCCTGCGGCGCGGACGGATCGACCGGCTGCTCCGGCTCCCCGGCTGCCGTCTCCAGCCACTCATAGATCTGCGTCAGGCGGTCCTTCCAGATCTGCGCATCGCGGAGGTATTCCTCCAGAGTCTCCGCGTCGGGAATCGTGACCTCACGCGGGGGCTCGGCCGGCTCCGAGAACCGCTCACCGGGTGACGATCGCTGCGCTCCCGAGACTGCGTCAGAGACGATGAAGTGGTCGACGGTCAGTCGCTTGCGCAGCAGGTCGACGCCGCCGAGGTCGGCCGAGAGCGTCGCAGCGCGGAAGAGGTCCTTCTGGAGGTCGTTCGGGTCAGCCATGGCAAGACCGCGCAGAGTGATGCGATTGTCCGAAAGACTTACCTCCGCCCCTTCGAGATCGACCGTCGCGCCGTGCACGCGCTGGAGGTTGCTCTGGACCGTCGTGGTGACAATCGGTTCATCGAGGAATCCCGATGCGATCCAGCCAAGCCCAGCGACCAGCGCGACAAAGATGACGCCGAGAATCCGGATGGGATTGCCGATTCGCCGCTGCATCAGTTGCTCATAGGTCATCTTGCCGTGGCCGCTGCCGACGAAGATGAACGTCAGCACCTTCACCCACGGCTTGGCCGTGAAGGTCTTGAACTTCTCGGAGCCCTGCTCCAGGTGCGACATTCTTCTGCGGAAGCGCTGCACGAGCATCGTGATACCCACACCAACGACCGCTCCGAGGAGCAGGCCGACGGCCAGTCCGCCGGTCGTGGCATAGTACTCGAAACCGAACCACGCCAGAATCGGCGCTTCAGCCAGTGCGGCAAAGAGGCCCCGGGTCGGCCCCTCGATCAGCCACTGGCCCACAGTAAACGACACCGGCAGCAGGAGCAACGAGAGCACCTTCGCCCCCGCTCCGAGAATCAGCGCCAGCCACAGGTTCGCATTGAGCACAATCAGCAGCGACGCCAGCGTGATGACGGCGCCAGGCGAGGTGCGGATCGACGGCACGAACCCCAGCATGCACGCCAGCACCGCCGCAGCAATGATCTGAAACGGCGTCGTCTTGCCTCGCAGAATCTTTCCGATCTTGCGCGTAATCATCGTCTGACCTCCCCTGGATTCACTCGCGCCAGGCCGTGCGCCCGGCGTTCCGGAGCCGGTAGAGTCTATGCGATGCACCGCCTCGACCGGCTGCGACCGGCCCTGAAATGGAGGATTCATGCTCTCACCCCGCCGCTTCCTCGCCGCAATTCCGATCGGACTCGCCATTGCGGCCCTGCTGTCTGCCGCCGGTTGTGCTTCCTCGTACTCAACACTTGCGCCGCCGCAGGAGTATCCGGCTGACACCGCCTTCGACCTCGGTGTGGTTGCCGCCGATCACCCCATCGCCTCCCGGGCCGGCCTTGCCATGCTGCAGCGCGGGGGCAACGCCGTGGATGCCGCCGTAGCGACCTCATTTGCACTCGCAGTCGTTCGACCCGAGAGCTGCGGCATCGGCGGCGGCGGCTTCATGGTCGTGCACATGCCCGCCGAGGGGGAGACGGCGGCGATGAGCGCGGTGGTCAACTACCGCGAGACCGCGCCCTCGGCCGTGACACCCGACTTCTTCGCTACCCAAGAGCCGGGCCGCTCCAGCACGCTCGGTCACACCGCCTCAGGCGTGCCGGGCACCGTCGCCGGCCTGCTGCTGGCGCTGGACCTCTACGGCACGCTGGACCGGGAAGTCGTGCTCGCCCCGGCCATCGAGGTGGCCGAAGGGGGTTTCGCCATTGACGCCTCCTACGTCAGCGCCGCACAACGGGTAATCGCACGCATCGAGGCCGACCCCAGTATCCGTGAGCGGCTCGGCGATGAGGCCTTTGAGTTCCTCTGGGAACGCTTCCTGTTTGCGGGAACCCCCTCCGAGGGAAACACGCTGCGGCAGCCCGAACTCGCGCAAACACTCCGGCTGCTTGCGCGGTTCGGCGAACCCGTCTTCTACACCGGCGAGATTGCGCTGGCCATCCGCCGCGCCTGCCCGACCTTCGGCCCCGGCGACCTCTCCCAATACCAGGTCCGCACCGGCAAACCGCTCGCCGCCCAGCGCCTCGGGCGCACCTGGCTGACGATGCCTCCGCCCTCCAGCGGCGGCGTCGCAATGCTCCAGGCGCTGGGTGTCATCGAGCGGCACGAATCGCTCATCGGGTCTTCGCCCCAGGATGCCGCCTGGCTTCACCTGCTCGTCGAGGCGATGAAGCACGCCTATGCCGACCGCTCCCGCTGGCTTGGCGACGATGCGATGGCCGATGTGCCGCTGAACCGCCTCCTCTCCGAAGAACACCTCGACGCCATGGCCGCCCGCTTCGACCCGCAGCGCACGCTCTCACCGCAGGACTATGGAGCCGTCGAGTTCGCACCCCGTGACGACGCCGGCACCAGCCACTTCTCCGTCGTTGACCGCTGGGGCAATGCCGTGGCCTGCACGGAAACGGTCAACCTCGAGTTCGGCTCGCTGCTGGCCATCCCTGAGTACGGCTTCCTCATGAACAATCAACTCGACGACTTCGCCGCCCGGCCCGGCGTGCCCAACGCCTTCGGCCTCACCCAGTCCGATCGAAACGCCCCCGCCTCCGGCAAGCGGCCGCTCTCCAGCATGTCGCCGACGATCGTGCTGGATGCAGAGGGTCGCGTGGAGGCGGTCGCCGGGGCCTCCGGCGGGCCGAGAATCATCAGCGCCACCCTTCAGGCGCTCCTGCACGCGCTGATCTTCGAGGAATCCGCATCACAGGCCGTCAGCCGAGCGCGCGTACATCATCAGTGGATGCCTGATCTGTTGCTGATTGAGGAGGCCTGGAGTGAGCCCGGCGTCATTGCCGACCTTGAAGCACGCGGACACACGATCCGGCGGGAACCCTCGCTTGCCGTCGTGCAGATGATCGTGCGCACCGAGGAGGGCTACGTCGCGTCAAGTGACCCCCGCAAGGGTGGACGACCGGCCGGGTGGTCGTCGCACAATCCTCGAAAGTGAATCCGCATCGCTTGACAATCCGGGCCGGATCGGGCATAACGGTTGTGGCGTCGAAGTGAATCTTCCTCCACTTCAAGGATGGCAACGCAGCATGGATCTCCTCTACTTCCTCATCATCGGCGCGGTTGCAGGGTGGCTTGCCGGACTGGCCCTCAAGGGCGGCGGCTTCGGCATTCTCGGGAACCTGATCGTCGGCATCGTCGGGGCCGTGATCGGAGGCTTCGTCTTCGGCCTGCTGGGCTTCACCACCACCGGCATTCTGGGTGAACTCATCTCCGCCTTCGTGGGAGCGGTCCTGCTGCTCATCATCGCCGGGTACATCCAGCGGAAGCGCTGAACACGGTTACGATTGGCCCGTGATCTCCGCCATTCTTCTGCTGACGGCCATTGCCTTCATAATCGGCGTCGTGCTGACAGCGCTGATGAGCCGCCTTGCCGCGCCAATAGGTCTGGTCGACCGGCCCGGTGCGGCCGGACATCACAAGCCGGAGATCCGGCCGATCCCCACCGTCGGCGGCATCGGCATCTTCTGGGCCGTCGTGATTCCAGTGCTGGCGGGAATCCTCCTGGCTCGCGGTGAGACGCTCGACCGCTTCCTTCCCGCACTGGCAGAGCACCGCCCCGGCATCATCGCCGAATCGCCCACCGCCTTCTGGCTGCTTGCCGCGATGGCGGCCCTGCACGCACTCGGCCTGGCCGACGATCGCCTTTCCCTCGGCCCGTGGACGAAGCTGATGGTGCAGATCGCTCTGGCCGCGACACTGGCGTATCTCACGGAAACCCGCCTGCTCACCCTTCTGGACGGCGTCCTGCCGCTGGCCCCCTGGCCCTCGATCGTCATCACCGCCCTGTGGTTTGTCGTCGTCACCAACGCCCTCAACTTCATCGACAACATGGACGGCCTGGCCGGCGGAGTCGCCGCGATCTCCGCCACGCTCTTCCTCACGGCCGCACTGATCAACGGCCAGTGGTTTGTCGCGGCGATGCTGGCTGTACTTGTCGGGGCGCTGATCGCCTTCCTCTGTTACAACTTTCCTCCCGCAACCGTCTTCATGGGCGATGCGGGCTCCACCGTCGTCGGATTCCTGCTGGCCTTTCTGACCGTGCGCACGACGTACCTCGGCGGGGATGATGCCGCGTGGTACGCCGTTTTCATGCCGCTGGTGATTCTCGCTGTTCCCCTCTATGACTTCGCCACCGTCGTCTGGCTCCGACTCTCCCAGGGACGCAACCCCATGGTCGGCGATCAGCAGCACTTCTCCCACCGCCTCGTTCAGCGCGGCCTCTCCCGGCGCGACGCCGTCCTGGTCATCTACGGCCTCACCGCCGCGACCGGAATCGGCGGCATCATCCTCGCGGGCGTCTCCGGCTGGCAGGCGATGCTGATCGGCGTGCAGACCATCGTGCTGCTCCTGGTGATGGCGCTCTACGAGTTCGCATTGCGAAACCCGGCGGAGACACGATGAGCCGGGCCCTGCACATCCTCAAGTGGGCGGCGCTGCTGGCCATACTGCTGCCGGCGCTGGTCCGCTGCGTAACCATCCTCAGCCCGACGCTCTACTTCGCCACCGACCCGCTCTACTTTCCCACGCCACCCGACGGCCTCGGCCCGGCCGGTTCTGCCACGCTCGACATCCTCGTGCTGCTTGGCGCTGCGGCGGCCCTGCTCCATGAATGCCTGCGCGGCCGGCCGCTGGAGCGTCCGCTCGTGGCACTCGCGCTGCTGCCGGCAATTGTCGCGGTGCTGACCTGGGAGCACTCCCTGGACCACACTCGCCTGACACTCGCCTGGAGCGCAGCCGTCTTCGGAGCCGTCGGCATCGCCCACCTGGCGCGGGAGATGCGCCTGCGGCTACTTGCCGCCGGAGCATTGCTGGCCCTGGCCCTGCCGCTGGCCGTCAAGGGCATTTACCAGTTCACCGTGGAACACGCCTTCACCGTCGAGGAGTTTGAACGCAACCAGGCGGCCATCCTCGCCGGCCACGGCTGGAGCGCCGACTCCGCCAGCGCCCGCCTCTATGTCCGCCGGCTCACGCAGGCCGAGGCGACGGGATGGTTCGGCCTGGCCAATGTCTACGGCTCGATGATGGCCGCTCTGGCGGCGGCGTGGATCGGGTTGACGCTCGCCGCAGCCCGTTCGCGCCTCAGCAGCGGATGGATCGGCGTCGTCGGCCTCATTGCGGGCCTCGCACTGGCGGGGCTGACGATGAGCTTCTCCAAAGGCGCTATCGGGGCGGGGCTGATCGGCATCGGCCTCTCCGTGGCGGTGCTGCTTCCGAAGCGCTGGCGCCGCCGCGCCCGCACGCGCACCTTCGCACTCACTCTGGCCCTTGTCGTTGTGGCGCTGGCTGCCGTGGTCGGTCGAGGACTTGCAGGTGAGCGGATCACCGCCGACGGTTACAGCCTTCTCTTCCGCTGGCACTACTGGCAGGGCGCCGCCTCCATGCTGCAGGACCACTGGATGACCGGCGTCGGACCGGCCGGTTTCAAGAGCGCCTACCTCCTGCACAAGCCGCCGCTGAGCCCCGAGGAAGTCGCCGATCCGCACAACGTTCTGATCGCCTGGATCGCCTGCCTCGGCGCTGCCGGGCTCTTCTGGGCGGCCCTGTGGTGGCTGCTGCTGCGCCGCGCCTCCCCCTCCTGGCCGGCCGTGTTGGAGCACCGTGGCGAGAATCGCACCCCGGATCAGGCAAGCCCGACCGGGGAGCCGACATCTTCAATGACACGAGCCGACTGGCTCCCGGCGCTCGGGATCGCCGGTGTGGTGGCCCTTACCGGATGGATTCTCAACCGCGAGTCGATGATGATCGACTTTCGCCTCCTCTGGTGGCCGATGGCCATGCTCGCCTTCGCGCTGGCCATCGCGCTGCTCCCCTGGCTGGCGCGCGAATCCTCGCTCATGTCGCTGCGATGGGCAGTCTGGGCCGGCCTGGTCGTCCTCGCCGTTCACGGGCAGATTGAGATGACCTTCACTCAGCCCGCCTCCGCCGCCGCTGCCATGTTCCTGATCGGCACGGCCGCTGCACGGCTTCCATCCCAGCCGCTGCCGCGCGGCAACCGGACGCTCGACCTGGGATTGACAGGCCTCCTTGTCGCGGTGGTCGCCCTGGCGGGAGTCGCCGCACTGCAACCGGTGCTGAAGCACGAACGACACGCCTCAGCCGCGCAGCAGGTCCTCGTCCCCGTCGGAGCGGTGCAGTATCGACTCTCACAGGCCGCCGCTGACGTCGCGCCGCAGCAGCGCATCGACACGCTCAGGGAAGCATCGGAGATCGCCGCCTCGGCCGGAGTCGATGCCAATGTCGCCGGCCTCCTGCGCGAAGCCGAATCGGCCGTCGCAGCCAATGACAGTCGCCGCCTCACAACGCTGCTGGGTGAGGCCGCAACACGCCTCGACGCCACCCGACGCCGGCTGGCCGCAACTGCAATTCCCCAGGCGATCTCTGAACTGGAACGTGCGTCGGAGACGCTCATCGATGAATCAATGGCGATCCGGGTCATGGCACGCCTTCACATGCAGCACGCCCTGATCGCTCGGCAGGATGCCGAAATGGGCGACCCCGAACAACACGCCGCCCGCGCCGTCGAGGCCGCGCTGCGACTGGCCGCCCGCAGGCCCGGCGATTCTGCCGACCTTGCTTTCGCCGCACTCGTGCTGCGGGATGCCCACGGCTTCAACCCCCTCGCCGGGCGGATGGAGCACGCCGTGGCCCTGCAGAAGCAGGCCGCAGCGCTCGATCCCTATGGCGTCGCGACCGCCCACCGACTTGCGGAATTACTCGATGCCGCCGGTCAGACCGACGAGGCCATTGCGTGGTATCGCCGCACGCTCGACCTCAACGCCAACCTTCGCCTCGACCCCCTCAAGGGGCTGACCGACTCCGAGGTCCGCACCATTGAACGCCGACTCGCGGAGCCGCCCACGCCATGACCCATGCATCGGCACAGCCCCGGCGCCTCCCCGACGTTCGGCTCATTCCCGCCCGCCCGGAGCACGCCCCCCTGCTGCTGGCCTGGCGGAGCGACCCGCAGGCGCAGGCGATGAACCCCTACCAGCTGCTCGGCGAACGCGATCTGGCGCAGAAGCTCTCCCGCTGCGGCGGAACGTTGACCGATGAGGCCTCCCGCGACTGTCGATGGATCATCCTCTGTGGAAAAGAGCCCGTCGGAACTGTCAGCGCCAAGCCCTCGTGGATGATGCGGCATGCTGAGATCGGCTACCAGGTCGCGCCGCTGCGCCAGGGGCAGGGCATCGGCCGCGCGGCTGTCTCCCGCCTGTGCGACCACGCCTTCCGTGAATCCCGCATGGAGCGGCTCTTTGCCCTCATCCATCACGCAAACGATCGATCGTGCCGGCTGGCGGCCGCGCTGGGCTTCCAGCGCGAGGGCGTATTGCGGCAGCACTACCTGATCCAGGGAAAGCGCGTCGACGAAGTCGTCTGGGGCATTCTGCGAAACGAGTGGCTGGCGCGCCCTGACCGCGACTCCGCCCCTCTCGCCTATGGTTCGCACCAACCCGTGGCTGCGGATGGAGGTGAACCCTGAAACGCATCGTCATCAAGTCCGGCCGGGTCATCGATCCCGCCTCAGACATCGATAAGGTCGCCGATCTCGTGCTCGCCGATGGGCGCGTGGAGTCGCTCACTGAGCCCGGCAGCGCGAATGCCGGCCCCGAGGATGAGGTGATCGACGCTCGCGGCCTGATCGTCTCCCCGGGGTTGATCGATCCGCATGTGCATCTGCGCGACCCCGGTGCGCCTGAGGCCGAAACCATCGAGTCCGGGTCCAATGCGGCGATTGCCGGCGGCTTCACCACCGTCTGCTGCATGCCGAACACGACTCCCACGCTCGACAGCCCGGAGATGATCGAATACGTCCGCGCCAGGGCGGAGCGGTCTGCGCTGTGCCGCGTCTTTGCCGTTGGCGCCGTCAGCGTCGGCCGAAAGGGCGCTGAACTGGCCGAGATCGGCCTGATGAATGATGCCGGCGCAGTGGCCTTCTCTGACGACGGAGACGGGGTCGCCTCTGCGGGACTTCAGCGGCGGGCCTTCGAGGCGATCGCCGAAACCGGTTCAGTCATGATGCAGCACTGCCAGGAGCCGACGCTGACGGTCGGCTCGGTGATGAACGCCGGCCCCGTCGCCCTGCGGATGGGGCTGACCGGCTGGCCGAGCGTGGCCGAAACGCTGATGATCGAGCGCGACATCCGCCTCAACGGCGACATCGGCTGCCGCTATCACGTGCAGCACATCTCGGCGGCGGAATCTGTGGAGGTTGTCCGCCGGGCGCGCCAGGAGGGACTGCCAGTGACCGCCGAGGCCAGTCCGCACCACCTGCTGCTGACCGAGGAGGCCTGCGAGGGCTACAACACTGCGGCCAAGATGAACCCACCCCTGCGACGGCTCGAGGACGTCAAGGCCGTGCAGCTCGGGGTTGCAGACGGAACCATCACCATACTCGCCACCGACCACGCCCCCCACACCCGCCAGCGCAAGGCCCTCGAGTTCGACCACGCCCCCTTCGGCATCATCGGACTGGAGACCGCCCTGCCCCTTTACGCAAAGGCGTTGATCGAGACCGGCCTGATCGACTGGCCGGCTCTCATCAGGCTCATGACCATCAATCCGGCCCGGCTCTGTCGCCTCGACGCACCGCCCCACCGGCTCGGGTCGCTGGCCCCCGGTTCGGCGGCCGACGTCACCCTCATCGCCCCCGACCGGCCCTGGACGATCACCGAGGCCTGTCTGGCCGGGAAGTCCAACAACACCCCGTTCTTCGGGACGAAGGTGAAGGCCGCAATCGCCGGAGTGATCGTGGGCGGCGTCGTCCGCAGCAAGAATCTGTGAGGCTTTCGGCAGGGTTGGATCAAATATCGGCTGAGAGTCGATAAAGGGCCCTCGGATTTGCTGTCGGCATCCGATGGGGTTATAGTTTGCAAACCGGCCGAGATTCGGCGGCCGGGCGGTGCTTCGGGGGTGGTGCCCGAAGACCGTTTGAAATCCAGGTGACGGCGAACCAGTTGGTGTGCTTCGCCGCCACATGAACAACAGGTTCAAGCGCCCTTATGACGGTTCGAGTCTTCCTCGAGCGTCGGAACGGGTTTCCCCCCGTTTCGAAGACTTGAAGTCGGCCGATTCCTTGTTCCGTCGGTGTCGCTGGTGCTGGAAAGGCACTTCTCATGGCAGAGACCACACAGAAATCACTCGTCACAGACCTCATCGAAGCCGGCATTCACTTCGGCCAGCGCAGCAGCGGCTGGAACCCGAAGATGGGCCCCTACATCTACGGCAAACGGAATCAGATCCATGTGATCGATATCAAGGAAACCGTCAAGGGCCTGCTGCTGGCCAAGCGGTTCCTCTCCCGCGTCGTTGCCGACGGCAAGGATGTCTGCTTTGTCGGAACCAAGCGCCAGGCCCGTGAGGTCATCCAGCAGCGAGTCGGCGCGGTCAAGATGCACTGGGTCACCGAACGCTGGCTGGGCGGCACGCTGACCAACTTTCGCACCATCCGCTCACGACTCAAGCGACTCGAAGAACTCGAAACCCTCAACGAGTCCGGCGACATGGCCTCCTACTCCAAGAAGATGGAGTCCCAGCTCCGTCGCGAGCGCAAGAAGATCACGCGGAACCTCGAGGGCATCCGCAACATGGAGAAGCTCCCAGGCGCCCTGGTCATCGTCGACGTAGCGCGGGAGATCAACGCCATCCGTGAGGCCCGCAAACTGGGCATCCCCACGGTGTGCCTCATTGACACCGACGGCGACCCCGATCTGGCCGACATCGCCATCCCCGGTAACGACGACTCGATGCGCTCCATCGACGTCGTGATCCGCGAACTCTGCGAGGCCATCGTCGAGGGCAAGAACCAGCGCGTGACCGTCAAGGAAGAGTCCACTCGCGATGACTCGGCAGAATCGCGTCCCGGCGACGCCCCCGCGCCGCGCCGCCGCAGCCGCCGGGCGATGTTCCGCTCCGAGGAGGAAGGCGGATCACGTTCCGCCGAGAGCCCCTCGGAAGGCGATGAAACGCCGCGCAGCGGAAGCCCTGCCAAGGACGGACAGCAGCCCGTCGCCGCTCAGGGCAAGGATTCCTGAGCGCGATCTTCAGAGTTCACAACCGCTTCCAGCGGGGAGTATCACCAATAATCACCCGGGCTTGCGGGCCGACCGCCCGACCCGGATCGCCGTACCACAGACGCCTGCGGTCCGGTCGCTCTCGACAACACTCGCACTTGTGCACCAATCACGGGAGACTCACTGATCATGTCAATCAGCGCCAAGGACGTGATGACCCTGCGTCAGAAGACGGGTCTGGGAATGATGGACTGCAAGCAGGCCCTCACCGAGACCAACGGCGACATGGACGCCGCGATCGAACTGCTCCGCACCCGCCTCAAGGGAAAAATGGACGCCCGGACTGATCGCGCCGCCGCCCAGGGGCTGCTGTCAGTCAAGGTCGCTCCCGATGCCTCCGCCGTCGCCATCATCGAAATCAACACCGAAACCGACTTCACAGCCCGCAACGACGCCACCCGCGCCGCCGCCGCAAAAATCGCCGAGATCGCCTTCGCCGCCCCGGCCGGGCAGGTCGCCGCAACGGCCGAAATCACCGCGCTGATCGACGAACTGCGCATCACGACCGGCGAGAACATCTCCTACCGGCGCGGCCTCAAGGTCGCCGCCCCGTATGTCGCCGCCTACCTGCACCACGATGAGCAGAAGGCCGCCGTCGTCGCCTTCAGCGGTCCGGTTGAGAAGGATGCGGCCCTGGGCGTTGCCCAGCATGTGCTGGCCCACGTCCCGACGCCGCTTGCACCCGATGAGTCCGGGATCGCCCCCGATCTGCTCACCCGCGCCCGGTCGGACGCCGAGGCCGAGGCCGCCGAGTCCGGCAAGCCCGCCAACATCATCGAAAAGATGGTGGAGGGCAAGGTGCGCAAGTTCATCGCGGAAAATACCCTGGTCAACCAGATCTACGTGAAGGATCCGGAAGGCAAGAAGACCGTCGGCAGCATCCTGCCCTCGGGCGTGAAGGTGCTCGCCTTCGATCGCTGGCTCGTCGGCGTCTGATTCACAACCTCCATACCGATCCATCCCCTCGACCCGGCAGCCCCCTGCCGGGTCGATCTCCTTTCTTTCCGCCAATCCTTCCCGTCAGGCGTTGACACCCGCACCGATGCGCCGCTACAGTGGCGGCGTTGCCGGTGTCTGTTCCCGAATCCGAGAGTGTCTCGGCTTCGGTCGCAGACTGAAAAGGGAAGCGTGGTGAGAAGCCACCGCGGACGCGCCGCCGTAACGGGCCGCAACGCACCACAGTCGTTGCACTGACTGCCGGGTAGCCACTGTTCGAAGCACCTCGAATGGGAAGGCCGGAGTCAGAGGCCCCAAGCCGGAAGACCTGCCGTCAACGAACTTGTCGTGACCGTCCTCGCGGATCGGGACGGAAACGGGATTGCTTCGTCGCCGGCACGCGCGCAGCGCCCTGCTGAACTCGAACTCCCGAATCCAATCCTTTCCGCAATCGGCGGTCGGTTTCCGATTCCCGTGTCATCGGCTTTCGCCAATGACGCCGAAACGCCGCCGGCTCCCGCGATTTCGGAGCCGGCCCGTGGAAAGGATTGCTCCCATGCCCAAGGTTCGTTGCGTTCCCGCCCTGATCTGTTGTGCATTTCCCGCCGCATCCGCTCTCGCGGCCCCGCCCTTCCTCCGCATCGACGCCCGGCCGGGCCCCGATGCCCCCTGGGACATCCTGCCCGACGGCCGGATGCTGGCCGTCAACGTCACCGAGGTGCTTCTCGAAACGTCACCCGGCAGCGGCGTCTTCGACCTGGCCGGCACGCTGCCGGAAGGAACCGTCGCCCCCTGGGGCGCATCGTTTGTGCGCATTAATCCCTCCGGCTCAACTGTTGCCGTCGGCGACAACAACTTCGGCGGTGCCTGGGTCTCCACCTTCGATGTCGTCGATCTCCTCGGCAGCGAAGTGCCCGTCACTCGATTCCTGCAGGAGAACTTCGACGCCGCCTGGGTCTCCGACTCCCATCTGGCCGTCACCTACGCCAACCTCTCAACGTTCTTCGGCGAGGTCGCCTGGCTCGACACCATCACCGGCGAAGCCACGGTGATCCTCTCCATCGACGGCGCCTCTGGAGGCATCGCCTTCGACGACAACGGCAACCTCTTTACCGCCAACGGCTTCGACCTCGCCACCGGCGGTTCGGAAACCGGTGAAATCCGCGTCTTCGCCGCCGACCGCATCCTCGACGTCCTCGACGGCGTTCAGCCCGCAATCGACTTCGCCTCCGAAGGCCTCCTCGTCGCCGACCTGCTGACTGCATCGCCCCTCGACTTCGACGATCTCGGAAACCTCTTCGTCGGCGGCGGCGACCTCTTCGGAGGATCCGGCGACTACGGCTACTTCGCCATCCTCCACCGTGACGGGATTGCAGACACCATGGCCGGTCATGGCCCGGTTGATCCGCGCGACATCTTCCGCCGAAACCCGCAGGGCGGCGACACCAGTCTCTACACGGCCCGCTTCAGCCCTCTCGACGGCGCCTTTCTTGTGCAGGGAGATGCGGCATCAGCCGTGCTGCTCTTCGAGGAGACGGGCCGATCCGGCCGCCTGCCCTCAATCGGAGCGCAGCCATGAGAGTCTCCATCGGCCCAACTTTCATCGTCGCCATTCTCAGCGCAACCGCTTCAGCGTCGGGGCAGTCGCTCCGCAGCGGCTCGGCCGACGATCCGCCGCCTCTCGCCTCACCCTTTGCCGTCCGCGTGCTGGAGTACGCCCCGGCCGACGGACAGTTTGTCAACGATCCGCAATTCAACGATCCGGCTCGCGCGCTTGGCGCGCCGATCGGCGGTGGCACGCTCTTTGCCGACAACTCCAAGGTTGTCACCCTCGGCGGTTTCGGCGGCTCGATCACCCTCGGCTTCGCCCGCCGCGCCATGGATGATCCGCGCAACCCCTTCGGCATCGACTGCATCGTCTTCGGCAACGCCTTCTGGCCGGGCGGCGACCCCCAGCGCCGATTTGCCGAGGCGGCCGTCATCGAGATCGCCCTGGATGTCAACGACAACGGGCTTGCCGACGATCCCTGGTACCTCATTCCCGGTTCGCACATTCACGACGCCGGCAGCCAGCAGCGCGACGGCCACTTCATCCTGCCCGAGATCCCCTTCGCTTCACCGCCCCTGTTCAACTCCGACCCGAACGAGGAGGAGGTCTTCGGTTACGCCGACGCAACGCCCGTTCTGCGCCTCGGCGATCTTGACGGCGACAACCTCATCGATGACGCCGCCATCACGCCGGATCGCTTCTACACCCTGCCCGATGATCCCTTTGAAGTCGGCATCACTCCCGGCAGCGGCGGCGGCGACGGCTTCGACATCGCCTGGGCCATCGACCCCGCAACCGGCGCGCCCGCCGGTCTGCGCGGCTTCGACTTCATTCGCATCACAACGGCCGTCGATGCCGACTCAGGCGAACTCGGCGAAGTCTCTGCGGAAATCGGCGGCGTGGCGATTGTCGGCCCGGCGCTTACGCCCATCTTCGCCCCGCTGACGCTTCCGGGCGCTCCCGGCCCGTGGATAATCTGCGGAGTCCAACGATGAAACCGCGCGCCTTCACCATCGTCGAGCTCCTCGTGGTCCTCTCGATCACCGCCCTGCTGCTCGGGCTGCTCCTGCCGGCGCTCTCCTCGGCTCGAGCCGGGGCGCGGGCGGCGACGTGCGCCTCGAACATCCGGCATCTCTCACTGGCCAACCTCACCTACGCCGCCGACCATCGCGGACGGCTCGCCCCCGGCGCGTCTGACTTTCTTGCCAACCTCCATCGCTGGTTCGGCAGCCGCGCCTCGGTCTATGAACCCTTCGAAGCCCACGGCGGCCCGCTCTCGCCCTACCTCAACGAGGATGGACGAGTCCGCGCCTGCCCGGAGTCTCCCGCCGTCGACCCCCAGCCGACCGACTTCGAGCGCGGCTGCGGCGGATACGGCTACAACAACGCCTACCTTGGCGTCTCCGCCGACGGGGATGACCGGGCCGGGGCCGCGCTCTCGCGCATCGCCGCTCCATTCGCGACGCTCATGTTCGCCGACGCTGCCCTCGCGGTGCGCTATCCGGGGCTGCGCCTCATCGAATACAGCTTCGCAGAGCCGCCCCGACACGCCGATCAGCCCGACGCCTCCATGGATCCCACGATGCACTTCCGCCACCGCGACCTCGCGACGATCGCCTGGGCTGACGGACATACTTCGGGCGAGCCCTTCGCCTTCACCGCCGGCAACATCTACGGCGTCACAGAGGCCGAGATGTCGGAGTTCCGCATCGGGTGGTTCGGCGATCAGGACAATCGCGCCTTTGACCTCGACTAATGGTCCGTGCTCGACGGCAACGGATGACCGTGCGGATCGACGCCGGGCCGGCCCGTGACCTCATCGAGCCGTTCGAGCATCTCGGGCGTCGTGACGTGTTCGAGGCGCATCGCCGTTCCATGCACGTGATCAGGCGCGATATTGGCGCGGTTGTGCAGGTACGTCTCCCAGAGACGATGCTGGCGAACCAGGCGGCTCGCCGCCGATCGGCCCATCGGCGTCAGGCGCAGCCCGCGCGGCGCGTCCGCTTCGGCTGCCACGAGTCCCCGGCGTCGCAGCGACCGCTGCGCCATCGCCAGCCGCAGCCGCGAGACTCCAAGCAGATCATTGGCCGGCACACCAGCCGGCACCGACGAGGGCGACTCCTCCACGCGATAGAGAAGGCCCAGAACGTCTTCGGCCGTAATCCGCACCCCGAGCAGGAATCGACGCCGGTGCTGAGCCAGCAGCCCGTCACCGGGGGCCAGCATCCAGACGACCGCAAAGAGCAGCCCCGAGACCGAGGCGATCCCGCCGGCGGTCACCGTCTCGCCGAATCCGAACCACCCCGGCACGACGATCGCCGCAACATGGCCCGCAACAGCAGCGATGACTCCCGCGATCGCGCTGAGCACAAAGACCATTGCAAAACGATGCGTCAGCAGGACGGCCGTCGCGGCGGGCACGACGATCATCGCGACGACAAGAATCGAACCGACGGACTCGAACGCGGCGACGGCGGAGGCGGCGGTCATCGCCATCAGCAGGTAGTGCATCGCCCGTGAGGAAATCCCCTGCGAGGTTGCAAACTCCGGGTCAAACGAACTGGCGCGGAACTCCTTGAACAACGCCAGCACGATCACGGCGTTGATTGCGAACATGCCGAAGTTGATCAGGGCCGCACGCGGAAGCTCCACCCCGAGGCCACCCAGCGACACAAGATCCTGCGCGGAGGTCTCGATGGACCCGTAGAGCACGCAATCGGGGTCGAGGTCAACGTGGTCCAGATCGACGCTGCGGCGGATCAGGATAATGCCGACGGCAAAGAGCGTGGTGAAGACCACGCCGATGGCCGCCCCCGGCTCGACGCGCCCCGCCTCGCGAAGCGTCTGCACCAGAAGTGCCGTCAGCAGTCCGGCGGCTGCAGCCCCCAGAAACATCGCCCCCGGATCACGGCTGTGCGTCACCAGAAAGGCCACGGCGATGCCCGGCAGCACGGTGTGGCTGATCGCATCTCCCATCATGCTCATCCGCCGCAGCACCAGCAGCGCTCCCGGCACAGCACAGGAAAGCGCCACGGCAATCGCCGTCACCACGATCCAGGTATCGCCGCTCTGCCAGGTCATCGCCCCTGCTCCTGACTGCCGGTTCCCGTCGCCAGCGCGTGCGGACTGGGCGGAGGAGCCGCTCGCTTCCCGTCGGCGGCCAGCAGCGCCTCGAGGCGGGCCGTGAGCTCCGCACCCAGCACATGCTCGATCTCATCGGCGTTGCGATCCACATGCGAGGGCGCGATGTCGGCAAAGGAGACGAGATACTGCTCCCACAGCCGGTGATTGCGCACCAGTCTCGCCGCAGCACTCCACCCCGCCTTCGTCAGAGTGACCGTGTCCTCCCTGTTCAACACCGCCAGGCCCTCGCGCTGCGCCCGGCGGATCGCCGACCGCAACCCGCGCCGGCTCCAGGAGCGCAACTCCAGCAGCGACGTCAGCGGCGTCGGTTGCGGAGCGGCCTCTCCTGCGATCTCGTGGGCCTCGTACAGCGCCCGCAGCAGATGCTGCTGGGCGACCCGGCGTCTGTTTGCGACGATGTGAAGCCACCGACGTGCCAGCCCCGACTCCGCACCTGCAATCAGACTGACGCCAAGCGCCGCCCCGCACATGATGACGATGATCGGGCCGGTGGGCATTCTCGGAGCCAGCGCGCTGGCGACGGCTCCGCTGTAGCCGCATACCGCGCCAAGCAATGCAGCCACGGCGGTCATCGGCGCCAGCCGCCGCGTCCAGAATCGCGCGGCCACGGCCGGCGTGATCAGCAGCGCCACGATCAGCACCAGGCCGACGGCCCGCAGCCCGACGACCGTCAGCGCGACAATGACGCCCATCAGCGCCAGATCCAGAGCCGTCACCGGCCAGCCCTGAACGCGCGCAAACTCGCTGTCGAAGCACAGCAGCCGCCATTCCTTGAACAGCAGAACACACAGCAGCAGCGAGGCAACGCTCACCCAGACTATGGCGCGCAGGTCGGCCGCAATCATCGACGCGGCATGGCCGAGAATGAAGCTGTTCAACCCCGCTGCGCTTCCGCCGGGCATGTATTCAGCGATCTTCAGCAGCGAGACGCCGAGGCCGAAGAAGACGCTCAGCACGATGCCCAGGGCGGCATCCTCCTTGAGGCGCGTCGTCGCCGTAATCGCCTGCACCACGAGAATGCCGAGACTGCCTGTGACCAGCGCCCCCAGCACCAGCACCCACGTCGACTTTCCCTCAACTCCCACCGCAGCTGCGAGAATGAAGGCAAGGGCGATCCCCGGCAGCGTCGCGTGGCTGAGTGCATCGGTCGTCAGCGAACGCCGGCGCAGCAGCAGAAACGACCCCACCGCGCCGCAGGCCAGCCCCAGCATCGTCACGCCCAGCACGACGACACGCGTGTTGTACCGCTCCAGCAGCAGCGTTGACCATAACTCCGACGAATCTGGGACTGCAGGCACGAGCAGGCCGATCGCAACCGCCGCCGCGCCGACAGCGCAGGCAGGCGCGACGGTCATGCCCGGGCGCTGCCTCCTCATCGCCCCGCTCCAGCCAGCGCCTGGCCGGCTTCATCCAGCAGCGTCAGTTTGCCGCCGTAGGTCCTCGTCAGGTTCTCCCCGGTGAAGACCTCCTCGGTCGGTCCGTGCGCCACGATCCGCATGTTCAGCAGCACCAGGTAGTCAAAGTACTGCCGCACCGTCTGCAGATCATGGTGTACAACGATCACTGTCTTGCCGGCCCGGTTCAGGTCGTTGAGCACGGCGATGATGGCCCGCTCCGTCGCGGCGTCGACCGAGGCGAAGGGCTCATCCATCAGGTATACCCGCGCCTCCTGCGCCAATGCCCGCGCCAGAAAGACGCGCTGCTGCTGCCCGCCCGACAGGTCGCTGATCCGCCGGTTTGCGAAGTCCGCCATCCCCACCCGATCCAGCGCCGAGAGCGCCTCGCCCCGGTGACGACGTCGCACCGGCCGAAACCACCCGATACGGCGATACAGCCCCATCGCCACCACATCCAGCGCGGTCACCGGGAAGTCCCAGTCCACGCTGCCCCGCTGCGGAACATACGCCACCTCCCGGCGCCTCTCGCGGAACGGCCGACCGTAGAAATTCACCCGCCCCGAAGCACGCGGAACCAGGTCGAGTGCCGCCTTGATCAGCGTGCTCTTGCCAGCGCCGTTTGGACCGAGAATGGCGGTCATCCGGCCGTCTGGAAAGTCGAGGTCGATATCCCACAGTACCGGCTTGCGCCGGTAGGCCACCGTCATGTCGTGGATCGAGAGCGGCGCTTCGGCCGAATGCTCTGCGCCTGAGGAGACGCCCACAGTCGCCGGGCGGGTTGAATCGTGCTCAGCCTTCATCGCCGGTCAGTCTTCCGTTGAGGCCGCCCTCCGGAGCCGTTCCGCCAAGCGCTCGGGCGATCTCCGTGGCGTTGTGATCAATCATACCGATGTACGTCCCCCTGTACGTTCCCTCCGGGCCCGTCGCGTCGGAGAAGAGACGGCCGCCGATTTTCACTGACACGCCGCCCGCACGCGCTCCCTCGATCAACGCCGTGACGTTGCGATCCGAGACGGAGGTCTCCACGAAGACCGCCGAAACACCGCGCTCCACGATGAGATCAACCAGGCGGTTGATGTCCTCCAGCCCCGCCTCGGATTCCGTCGAGAGACCCTGAATGCCGCGCACCTCGATGCCGTAGGCGCGGCCGAAGTAGTTGAAGGCGTCGTGGGCCGTGATCAGCACCCGCTGCGACTCCGGGATCGTGGCGATCACCTCCGTCACGTAGTCGTGCAGACTCGCAAGCTCCATGCGATACGCCGACGCCCGCGCCGCATACTCCTCCGCATGGGCCGGGTCGGCCGACGCCAGCGCCGACTCGACGACGCCGACGGTCTGTGCCCACGCCGAGACATCCATCCACACGTGCGGATCCGCGTGCCCGACAAAGGCCTCCGGCTCAAGAATCATCGATTCATCCAGTTGCTCAGTCACCGCGTAGACCGGCTTCCCGTCACGGGCGGCCCTGACGAACAGATCGCTCATGCGGCCTTCCAGATACAGTCCGTTGTAGAAGACCAGGTCGGCCTCACTGACGGCCGCGACATCACTGCGCGTCGGCTTGTACAGATGCGGGTCCACCCCCGCCCCCATCAACTGCCGCACCTCGGCCCGCTCCCCGGCCACGTTCCGCACGACATCTGCGACCATGCCCGTCGTCGCCACGATCGTCAGGACACGAGTCTCATCAGACGCCGACGTTTCGGAGGACCCGCTTGAGTCGGCACAGCCGGGCAGAGTCAGGAGCAGGAGGATCAGACAGCAACGCAGTGCATTGGACATCACGAAGTTCCCCGGGAGATCATCGACCGGCCCGCGCCGGCACACTCTTGGAGTCATGCGAGAATAGATTTTGATTCGTCAAAATCCAGTCGTGACTGTAGCGAGACCCACCCCCGACGTCAATTCACCTACTTCACCTGGCTCTGACCCGGATTCGGCTCCGCGCCCCCCTCATCCGAGGGCGGCTCAACCGCCTCCGCAGGCGGGCCCGACTCCTTCGCCGCAGCCGGAACCGCGACCTCCTTCGGCTCAGCGTGCTCCTCCGGGTGGAAGCGCCGATCCAGCCGATCGATGATCTCCTCCATCCCCTCGTAGATGAAGGCGTCCAGCTTCACCCCGCTGCCGCCCTTGGCCGGTCCGCCGTCGATCTCCAGCACGGCAATCGACTTCGACTTCCACCGCGCCAGGTTCAGACCTGTCTGGCGATCCGGCGGAAACACCCCCTCCGGTGCCCGCAGCGTTCCGTCATCCTCAAACACGTACCGCCTCCGGGCCGACATCGCCCACGTCACCCCCACCAGCGCGCCGATCGGAAAACAGATCCCCGGGATGATGAATCGCTGAAACGCCAGGTCGAGCGGGCCGTGGTGCTTGGGCGGCTTCGCCCCCGGCGGAAACTCCGCCCGCAGTTCCTCCAGCCGCTGCTGCTCCGACAAGGTGAGCACGCCGCTCTCCGACCGGCTCGTGAGTTCTTCAAATTCCTGGTAACGCTCGAAGCGGACGTTTTCGGCCGGGTACGCCCAGTAGCCGTCATACAGCCCCCAGCAGCCGAACCCCACCAGGAGCAAAAGCATGAGAATCTTGTGCCGCCAGTACTTCGGGGCCAGACTCGTTTCGATGGCCATTCCGCGAATCTCCGTGCGGGTATGAACCGGTCCGTCTATCTCAGGATACCCGCGCAGAACCCGCCCGTCCCGATTGTTTTCGGACTCCCCGCCCCGCAGCGCGAACTTGCCCCCGGATTTCCCAATAGATTGGGAATGAAGCCCCGCTCCGGGCGTCCTCTTGCATGTCTGCTCAAACCACGGGACAGGAGCACACCCATGAAGACCCGCACTCTCAGAAACGTCGCCTCCCTCACCGCACTGGCCGCCCTCATCGCCATTCCCACCGGCTGCGCCACCGACGCCCAGACCGGAACCATCGCTGGAGCCGGCATCGGCGCCGTCGCAGGACAGGCCATCGGCCGAGACACCGAGGCGACCCTTATCGGCACCGCCATCGGGACCGTCGCCGGTTACATGATCGGCAACGAAATGGACAAATCCAAGCAGCGGCAGACGAACACCTACGACTGGTGATTCGTAGCAACGCAAGCAACGGGGTGAAACGCGCAGATTTCGGGGCAGAACTGCGCGTTTCCTCTTTTTTCTAGCACCCCCACGCCCCGCCTTCACACCCTTCTCACACAACCCCGACAGCCCCCAAGCGCACCTGCCGATCGAGCCGGTACGATGGATATCTCTCCCCTTCCCTCGCTGCATCCATCCGAAAGCGCCCGCGATGTCACGACTCACCCGACGAGACCTCCTCCGCAACGCCGCCGCTCTCTCGCTCGGTTTCACCGGCCTCAACCGCTTCGTCTTCGCCCTCGAAGCCGGCCAGGATTCCGCACTCGACCCCGACGCCCTCTTCGGCCCCCTCCAGACCGATCCGCTCGGCGTCATCGACCTCCCCGCCGGCTTCTCCTACCACGTGATCTCCAAGTACGGCGAGCGCATGGACGACGGCCTCTTCGTCCCCGCGCTGCACGACGGCATGGCCGCCTTCCCCGGCCCCAACGGCCTGACCATCCTCATGCGCAACCACGAAGTCACCGACCTCTCCCCGCGCAAAGGGCCCTTCGGCTGGAACAACGAACTGCTCGACCGCATCGACCCCGACCGCCTCTACGACCCCGGCGCGCCCGGCGCCAACCGGCCGACCCTCGGAGGCGTCACCACGCTCGTCTACGACACCCGCGCCCGGCGACTCGTCCGCCACTTCCTCTCGCTGGCAGGCACCAAGTACAACTGCGCCGGCGGACCCACCCCCTGGGGCACATGGATCACCTGCGAGGAAACCGAACAACTCGCCGACGATGAGCACGCAAAGGACCACGGCTGGGCCTTCGAAGTCCCCGCCCGCGCCGACGGCGGACTCGCCGAGCCGCGCCCCCTCAAGGGCCTCGGACGCTTCAAGCACGAAGCCGTCGCCCTCGATCCCGCCTCCGGCATCCTCTACCTCACCGAGGACATCGGCGACGGACTCATCTACCGCTTCATCCCGCAACGACCCGGCGACATGGCCGGCCCCGGCCGCCTCCAGGCGCTGGCCATCCGCGACCTCCCCTCCGCCGACACGCGCAACTGGAGCGAATCGCCGACGGTCGCACAGGGCGATGTCTTCGACGTCGAGTGGATCGACCTCGAAGAGAT
>CAZPFK010000003.1:0-17544 GCA_964585855.1 uncultured Vicinamibacteraceae bacterium | reverse complement strand
CTGACTGTTGCGCCCTGGGGCGACCTGATCGTCGCCGAAGACTGTGCCGGTCAGGACCGCCTCATCGGCATCACCCCGGAGGGGCGATCCTACCTGCTGGGGCGAAACGTCCTGAACAACTCGGAGATTGCCGGCCCGACCTTCTCCCCCGACGGCACGACGCTCTTTATCAACATGCAGCATCCGGGTCTGACGCTGGCAGTCACCGGTCCCTGGCCGGGGCGGCGGGGGTAAGCGCGCAGCCGATAAGTTGCGCGCGATTGACGTGGCGGCGGTTACGCCCGATTGTTCCACACTTCCAACGCACAGGTCCCCAATTCCTGCGCACACGCTGCGCCGAAGTGTGGCCGCGCAAACTCGGCATTTGTACGAGTACTCGTGGGATTCGTACACGTCCATCCGACATTCGCGTAACTCAGTTGGAGATCGGCGCGCGTGAAGTTCGGAACTCTCGGGCGCAACCGCTCTACTTCACGACTCTGACCAGCATTGCGCGCGTTTCCCCGCTCCATTCGTGAAGCGCAATCTCTGCGCCTGCGGTCGTTGCGACCGGGAGTGACAAGCGCCCCCGGCAGGATTCGAACCTGCGACCGACGGATTAGAAATCCGTTGCTCTATCCAGCTGAGCTACGAGGGCAACAAACGAAAACGCCGGCAGCCGCACACCGCGACTGCCGGCGAATCATAGCAATTCAACGCTCCGGACGGCTCAGCCGCCTGCGGCCTGGAGGGTCGCCTTCAGCGTGACCTCCTCGCCGTTTCGGATCACGACCACCGTCGCCTCATCGCCGGGATTGGCCTTGCGGAGCATGTCCATCCACACGACGATGTCCGTCACATCCACGCCGTTCCACTTCACGATGCGGTCGCCCGCCAGCACGCCGGCCTGCGCTGCCGAGCCGCCCTCAGTCACCTCGCCGACGACAACACCCGCCACGCCCTCCTCATACGTTCCGGGCATGATGCCGAAACGCACGCGGATGGCGCTGCGCTCCGCCCGCGGCGCGCGATCACCGGAAGACTCCGCATACACGAAGGCCTCGGGCCGGGTCGCGACGGCGAAGGCGATGTTGTCAAAGAGCTCGACGGTCCGCACCGCATCGACGCGGTTGATCTTCCACTCCACGTCATCAGGCGTGTGGTAGTCGCCGTGGAAGTCGGCGATGATGGCAAAGAGAATCGGCACGTTCTTCTGCATGAACGAAGTGTGGTCGCTGGCGCCGTTGATCCCCTCGGGAACGACCTCCTCCAGCGGCGACTCCTCGAAGAAGGGCTGCACGAACTCCGCAAGGCCCTCGGCGGTGTTGACGCCGGAGATGGAGATGCGGCGGTTCTGGATGCGGCCGATCATGTCGAAGTTGATCATGAAGGTGTGGGTCGAGATGTCCTCGATGGGGTTGTTGGCGTAGTAGCGCGAACCGTGCAGCCCCGACTCCTCGCCGCTGAAGCCGATGATGAGGATGCTGCGTGCCTCGGCGTCGGCCGGCAGTTCGGCGTAGCGGGCGCCCAGGCGATCAGCCAGCAGCAGCAGCGCGGCCGAGCCGGAGGCGTTGTCATCAGCGCCGGGGTGGAGCGTCGTGCCGCGCAGCTCGGCGGGAGCGCGGGAACCGAAGTTGCCCATGCCCAAGTGGTCGATGTGCGCCCCGATGACGATGAACTCATCGGCGAGGTCGCCCTTGCCGGGAATCAGCCCGCCGACGTTTTCAGCCATCAGCGGATTCTCCTCAATCGAAGCCCGGACCGTCATCCGCCCGCCGAGGGTGAAGGGCGCGCCGCCGTTGTCGGCGTGGGCTCGCAGTTCTTCCAGCGATCGGCCCTGCGGATCGAGACCGGGGAGGATGTCCGCAGCCGCCTCGGTTCCGACGAGAACGACGGGAACTTCGAAGCCGCCGCGGCCTGCGCCGCCCGAGGAGACCTGCTGCGCGCGGGTGTCCCAGCAGTTGGGCGGGTTGACGATCACGACCGCCGACGCGCCGCGCTCCACGGCCGCATTGATCTTGCCGTTGAAGCCGGCCGCGTCGCTCCAGCGCGTTTCATGCCAGAGACTGCGCCCCTCGGCGTTCATCGGCTCGAAGCGGAACATGACGGCGATCTTGTCCATCAGGTCCACATCCTCGCCGGCGTAGGAGTTGAAGCCCTCGGGGCCGTCTTCGATGGAGTAGCCAACGAAGACCGCCTCGCCGGTGATGTCGCCGGAGGCGCCGATGCTCTGCACGGCGAAATCGACGTCGGGCTCGAGCTCGGTCATCGTGCCGCCGTTGTTGACGGCGAGGTATTGCCCGGTGATTTCGACGTTGTTGCCCAGCGGGAAGGGCTGGCGGTAGCTGGCACGTTTGGTCACGACCTCCTCGCCGTTGCGGTCGGTGCGGACGGAGTCAAAGGGCGGCAGCAGGCCGGCCTGCTGGAAGTAGTACTCCATGTATTGCGTGGCGATCTCCATGCCGTTGGAGCCCGGCACGCGCCCCTCGCAGAATGAGTTGGAAAGGAAGACCAGGTGCTCGTTGTACCTCAGCACCTCGGCCGGCAACTTCTCCAGCATCGGCACGAAGGGGTCATCCCCCAGTTCGTCGAGATCAACCCGGTCCTCAGCAAGCACCGGAAAAACGGCAACGGTGGCGCCCAGCATGAGGGCGGCCCAGGGGCGGAAACCGGGTCGATAGGTGGCTGTCATCTGCAGAATCTCCTCAGTCAGTAGGCGTCGTTTCGGGGCGGCAACGCGCGCAGAAAATGTCACATTCCCGTGAAAGACGGGCACGGCAGTATAAGCCGGATGCGCCCGGAGGCGGAATCATGCAAAGAATCCCCCCAACACCCCCCACGGACCCCCAATTCCAATGCAGAAACAAGTCCCCGGCGGCATCCAGATCTGTTGCGACTTCACCGGCCAGGTCTGGGATCAGGAAATCCCCATGATTGAGGGCCATCGCGGCTCCGTGATTTCCATCGCCGCCCTCGCTTTGGCCGTGGAGCAAGCCCTGCCCACCCCCGTGTCCGTCGCCTGCACGCTCTGCCTGCGCACCGTGGAACCGGGAACACGCATCTGGTCGCATCCGGCCCCGCCGCCGGAGGCCAACCGGGAGGCGGTCGTCTGCTGGGACTGCATCCGCCAGGCCGACCGGGCCTTCGCCAAGGATCCCGACGTAGACTGGGAGCGGAAGATCGCCCCGGATCGGCAGTGGCCGTAATCGCGATCAGTCGATGTAGCCCAGGCCGCGGAGACGCTCGACGAGCACCTCCTCATCCTCGCTGCTGAAGACATCCGCCCCCTGGCCCCAGCCCTTCTCCGCATCCTGTGAATGGCCGGCGTACTGCACCGGATGGGCCGTCTTCCACTCATCCGTGAAGGCATCCTCGATGAAGCGGCCGTCCATGTCCGGCGGAATCGGCATGCCCATGTACGCCAGTACCGTCGGCGCGACGTTGTAAATCTTCGTGTCCACGCGACAGCCCGCCTTGATGCCCGGGCCGTGGGCGAGGAAACAGCCCTCCATCCGGTGCATGCCCGAGCCGGTGCGCCAGTCGGCGTGCTTGTAGAGCCCCTTGCCCAGGCCGAAGTCGGCAATCCACTCGCCCCGGTCGAAGAAGAAGACGATGTCCGGCGCACTCTTGAGATACTTGCCCTTGTAGACATTCTCGCGCGGCTCGACGTCGAGTCGGAAGGGCTGCCCCGTGTCCGGATGCTTCATCGTGCGCAGAAGATCAATCAGCTCCGCTCGCACCTTTTCGTAATCGGCCGGGTCCACGCAGCCGTGGTCCTTCGGCTCGCCGTACAGGCCGCGACCCTTGGTGTTGATGTAGATGCCGCCCTCGGTGTTGCTGGCGACATACGCCTTCGTGCGCGACCAGTCGATCAGTTCGTAGAAGTCGTCGTAGAAGGTGCGAGCCTCAGCGCTTCGGCGTTGCTCCGCCTCACGCTCGTGGAATCGCTTGATCGCCCCGTTCATCCCCAGCGTCTTGAGCGTCTTGAGCCATGCCTTCTTGAGGAAGATGCCCGCCATCGCCTTGCGGAGCTTCATGCGGTCATAGTGCAGGAAGCCGTGGCGGGCGAGAAACTCGTTGACGTAGACCTTGCCGTAGAGCGGGCCGAAGCCGTGGTCAGAGACGAAGAAGACGGGCACATCGGCACCGGCCTTCTCCCGCAGGCGGCGGATGTCGCTGTCCACGCAGCGGTAGTACTCGAGGATGCCGTCCATGACCTCCTGGCGGTACCGACCGGCGGCTTTGGTCTTCTCGCGCTCCTTCGGGTCGATGTAGTGCCACAGCGCGTGCTGGATTCGGTCGGTCCCGGTGTAGCAGGGGAAGCAGACGTTCCACTCCGGGTAGTCATCCATCAGGCGCAGGCAGTAGTCGGTGCGCTTGCGCTGGCAGTCGGTGAGATCGCGGATGAACTCCAGCGCCCGCGCGTCGGAATACCCCTGCCAGTTGACCGTGATCGTGTACGGGCCGAGTTCCGGCTTGAGGCGCTTGTAGAGATCGGGGGGCCAGGTGGAGTTGGCGTCGATCGAGGGCGTGAGCATCCCCGTGATCATCGCGCCCTTGATCTGCCGCGGGGGATACGTCACCGGCATGTTCATCACGATGCTGGTGCGATCGTGCTCGGTCATGATCTGCCAGATCGTCTTGCCGTCAACCTCGCGCGAATTGATCAGCCGCCGGCTCATCCCGACGGCGTTGTTTCCCTTTGTCGGCTTGAAGAAATCGAAGACGCCGTGGTTCCCCGGCTGCTTGCCGGTGGCGAAACTCGTCCAGGCCGGGCCTGTGACCGGTGGAATCGTGCTCTCCAGCACGCCCCACGAGCCACCCTTCATCAGCGCAGCGCACTCCGGCATTACCCCCTGCTCGGCCAGCGGCTCCATGACGTCGAAGGTCATGCCGTCCAGCCCGACAATCAGCACGCGTGTGGGATTCATCTCTTCGCCGATCTCCTCTGTGTCAGCCGGCCTTGAGCGCTCTGCCCGCAGCGGCCTTCTCGGCGAGCACTTCCTCGTAGAGATCGACCAGCTGTGTTGCCGCGTATCCCCACGTCAGTTTCGAGACGGCCTCGGGCAGCAGTTTGCGCACAGACTCGCGCCGCTCCACGTCTCCGATCGCCGCTCGCATCGCCCGCACACACCCCTCAAGATCGCCCGGCTCGAAGAGTTCGCCGAGGCGGCCGTTGTCGGTCTGTTCGACAAAGCACGGCAGCGTCGTCAGCACCGGGAAGAGGCCGCACGCCATCGCCTCCATCGACGCAAGGGCGAAACCCTCGCCGTGTGAACCCATCACGAAGATGTCGGCGGCGTTCTCCAGCACCGGCAGCTCTTCGTTGTTGACGTAGCCCATCAGCGTCACCTGTCGGCTCAGAATCGAGCTGCCCTCAACCAGGGCCTTCACCTGGGCATCCAGCGGTCCGTAACCAGCCATGTAGAAGTGGGCTTCGGGGTAGTCCGGGGCGACGCGCTCGAAGGCCTTCAGCACCGTCATCGGGTCCTTGCGGGCGTTGATGCCGGCGGCCCAGAAGAGCGTCGGGTTGCCCTTGAAGCCGCTCTTTTCACGGCACTCCGCGCGGTCCAGCGGGCGAAAGCGCTCGTTGTAGCCAACACGAATGATGCGGTTCTTCGAGCGATCGAGGTTCAACCCCTCGCTGTACTGCTCCTCGTGGTAGCGCGTCAGGTAGATGCCCCGCTCTGCATGATCGTGCGGATACTTCAGAATCTTCCGGACCCGCGGCTTCTTCGACAGGTGCGGCCCGTGATGTTGGTAGACATACGGAACACCGTGCCGGACGAGGCTCTTTGCCGCCAGGTGGAAGGTGTAGGCGTAACTGTTCATCTGCCAGTGGACGATGTCAGGCCGCCAGTTGAGCAGCCGGGGCATGAAGCGGTGGGACCACTGCTTGCCCATGTAAAAATAGCGATTGAGCATCCCGGGCCACGGTCGGGTCGAAACCCACTCCACTCCGTTGGCTGTCACCTCGGTAGTCTCTGGGTAAAAGAGGTGCAGGGAGACGGCCGAACCGGGGTGGCGGTGCCCCAGTTCCCGCGCCACCGATTCCGCCTCCTGGCCGAGCCAGTCGCCTTTGGTGACGACTGCGCTGGCGAAGTCGGTTTCCTTGTCGTTACGGGTCGGAATGGAGCCGAAAACGAATGCGACGCGCACGGGACATGGTTCCGAAAAAGGGATGAGTACCTCTGGATCGGCCAATGAAGCGGCCTGGGCCAGCACTATAGCGCGAGGCGGGCGGATCATGGATTGATTTGCTGCATCGACTCGATCAGAATCGCGTCAGTTCGGGGCCGCGACCCCACCGTATTGTCCAATAATCCCCGACCGGGGGGCGAAGAGGAGGCGGGAGTGATTCCATCGGCCGCACTGTTACGCGAGAAGTTCGACGCCGGACTGACCTTCGAGGCCTTCGTCGCCTCGGGTGAGCCGCTCGGCCATGCCGGGCAGTGGCGCGAACGCTACGGCCGCCTGGCCCTTGATCCATCGCAGGAAACATTGGTGTCTTCCTTCGTCCGGGAGATCCGGATCCTGACCCTCACCGGGACCTGGTGCGGCGACTGCGCCCTGCAGGGAGCGGCTCTGGCGCGGATCGCCGAGGCCTCCCCCCTGCTTCATCTGCGTTTCCTCCCCCGTGATCCCCATGCCGACCTGATCGTGAAGCTCAAGATCAATGCCGGCTTCCGCGTCCCCGTGACCTTCTTCTGTGCGGAGGACTTCGAGCCCGTCAGCGTCTTCGGAGATCGCACGCTCTCCCGTTATCGCTCCATGGCCCGTAAGCAGCTCGGCCCCGCCTGCCCTCCCCTGGGCGGCGAGGCCCCTGCCGACCCCGTGCGAACGGTCCTGCAGGAGATGCTTGACGAGGTCGAACGTGTACACCTGCTGCTGCGTACCAGCGGCCGGCTCCGGGAACGCCACGGTGACTGAGGACGCAGCATGAACTCGCAGGACCGGCAGTACTTCGATTCGCTGCTGGAAGAAAACATCGACGCCCTCCCCGATGTGCTGCGCAGCCGCCTCGATGAGATTCCCGTCATCGTGGAGGATCGCCCCTCAAGACAGTTGGTCCGGCAGATCGCTCGCGCCTGGGGGCTCGCCGATCACGAACTGACCGAAAACTTCGAACGCGGGCTCTGCGGCCTCCATACCGGTATTCCGCTGACCGAACGCTCCGTCGAACACGGCCACCGCCTGCCCGACCAGATTCACCTCTTCCGCGAGGGCATCGCCCAGCTGGCCCGACACCAGGCCCGGCCCAAAAGCGCTGCGCAGTGGGATGAAGCCCTCTACGAGCAGATCCGCATCACCCTGCTGCACGAAATCGGCCACCACTTCGGCCTCGACGAGGATGATCTCGAGGCCCTCGGACTTGCGTGAGGATCGCAGAAAAGCACAGCGAACGGCCCCATAGAGACCGTTCGCTGAAATCGTTTGCAATTGCGGGGCTTTCGATCAGCCCTTGATGCCCTTCTTGCCGGCGACCGTGCGCCGCTTGCCCTTGCGGGTGCGGGCGTTCGTGCGGGTGCGCTGACCACGGCACGGCAGTCCCCGGCGGTGCCGGTCGCCGCGATAGGAGCGGATGTCCTTGAGTCGCTGAATGTTCTGCTGCACCTGGCGGCGGAGCGTGCCCTCGACGACGAAGTTCGTGTCGATGATCTGGTTGATCCGCACCGACTCCTCGCCGGTCAGATCCTTGGCACGCTTGTTCGGATCAATCCCCGCCTCGGTCAGAATGTCCGCGGCGATCTTCGATCCCACGCCGTGGATGTACTGAAGGGAGTAAAGAATCTTCTTGTTGTCGGGAATGTCGATGCCGGCAAGGCGGGGCATGGCGTAAACCTCGTGAATCGTGCTGGAGCGGCCTGTTGGGCCGACCTGAAAACTCCGGGAAACATCCGCAGCCGGGATTATTGCCGGCCACAGTGCGTCAGGCCAATGGTCAGCCCTGCCGCTGCTTCATGCGGGGGTTCTTCTTGTTGATGACGTAGAGCTTGCCCTTCCGCCGCACAATCTGGCAGTCAAGGGTTCTCCGGCGGATGCTGGATTTGACCTTCATGGTGACACCTCGTCGTCGGGTTGCTGCGCGTCTGGAGACGCCGTAAGTCCTTACAATCAGTGACGATAGACGATTCGCCCCTTCGTCAGATCATAGGGGCTCAGTTCGACTGAGACCGTATCCCCGGGCAGGATGCGGATGTAGAACTGCCGCATCTTCCCCGAAACGTAGGCCAGGATCTCGTGCCCATTTTCCAGTTTCACTTTGAACATGGCGTTGGGCAGGGTATCCAGAACCTCCGCCTGCAGAACGATCTTGTCTTCCTTGGCCAAGCGAACCATTCTCCGGCACTTCTACATTCAAAAAACCAACCCCGGATTCAGGGGAAGCCGGATTGTAGCCCGACTTCCTCAAAAAACACGTCAACGCTCCGATCTTTGCCAACTTCAACATCCCCGGAACCCTCACCCCTGCCGCGTCAGCACCACCGGGCCATCGTCGGTCAGCGCCACCGTCTCCTCCTCGTGGGCGGCAAAGCCCCCGTCGGCCGTCACCACCGTCCACCCATCCGCCAGCACCCGCGTGTCGCCAGACCGCGTCGTCAGCATCGGCTCGACCGCCAGCACCATCCCCGGCCGGAGAACGAAGTCGTTCTGCAGCAACTGCCGGGAGACAAACCCCGGAACCCGGGGCGGCTCGTGCAGCCGCCTGCCGATCCCGTGCCCCACGTACTCCCGGACAACGCCGAAGCCGGCCTCCTCTGCCAGACGCTGCATGTCGGCGGCCACCTCTGACCAGTAGAGCCCCGGCTCCATGCGTGCGATGGCATGTTCCAGCACCTCTCGCGTCTGCGTGACGAGTCGCAGGTGCTCCGCTCGGCCCCGGCCGACAACGATGGTCCGAGCCGCATCGGCACACCATCCGCCCTTGCGGACGCCGAAGTCGATGGAGACGACGTCGCCCTCCTGAATCACGCGGGGCCCGGGGATGCCGTGGACGATCTCCTCATTGATAGAGATGCATATGACGGCCGGGAAGCCGCTGCGCGGCTTGTAATCGGGGTAGTTCTCAAAGAGTGAGGTTCCCCCTGCCTCCTGGCAGGCAAGGCGGGCGATCTGATCAATTTGGGCCGTCGTCATCCCGGGAATGCACGCCTCCACGCAGGATTCGAGCACATCGGCCACAATGCGGCCGGCCACGGCCATGCGCCGGATCTGGGCCGGCGTCTTGAGGGGGGCGGATTGTTCGGTGTGGCTGACGGGCTTCACGAGTGGCCTGAAGGGGCTTGGAACCTGGGGACATAATTCTTAGGCGAAAGTTGTACGGGGGTCTTGCACGGCGGTTCCACGGGGGATACCCTGAGGCTGATTCATCGGAAAGGATGAACTTTGATGCTGACGATGACCCGACTTTCCATCTTCGTACCGGATTCCGGACACCGGTGAGCGGGTTCTCGTTGCCTTTCTGACACGCGCAGACAAACGACGACGCCCGCTCCGGACTCCGAAGCGGGTTTTTCGTTGCAGCGCGCTCCTCCGACTCTCCGCGACTCAACGCAGCCCGATTCGGCCCCGACCGGGAAACGGTCGTCTGTCGTGATCGTTGCGGGACATGGCTCGGAAGAAGGATGACTGACAATGGCTATGAAGAAATGGGCAGCGCTGTGGACGCTGATGCGCGGACATCGACTGCGATACGCTGCGGCGATTGCAGCCCTGGTGGCCGCCTCCTGCTTTCTCTATCTCGCGCCCCTGATCCCGCAGATCGTCATGGACGGGGTGATCTCCGACGACGCGGAATCGGCGCCGGGCTTTGTGCTCTGGAGCGTGAACCTCCTCGGTGGACGGGAGTATCTGGCCGCCAACCTGTGGCTCTGCGCCGTGCTGATTGCGATCCTGACCGCGCTGGCGGGCATCTTCACCTACCTGCGCGGGCGATGGTCTGCCGAGGCCAGCGAAGCCATCGTCATCAGCGTCCGAGATCGCGTTTATGACCACCTGCAGCGCCTGCCGTGCCGGTACTTCGATCGGGCGGAAACCGGCGACCTGATTCAACGGTGCACCTCCGACGTGGAGACGCTGCGCAACTTCCTGACCAACCAGGTCGTGGAGATCGGCCGCGCCGTCATCATGCTCGCCGTTCCGCTGCCGCTGATGATCGCCATCGACTGGCGCATGACGATCGCCTCGGTCATTCTGCTGCCCATCGTCGTCGGCTTCTCCCTGAGTTACTTTCTGCGCGTCAAGAGCATCTTCAAGGAAGTCGAGGTGGCCGAAGGGGCCATGACGACGACGATCCAGGAGAACCTGACCGGCATCCGCGTCGTGCGCGCCTTTGCACGGCAGGAGCACGAGATGGCGAAGTTCCACGAACGAAGCGATGCGTATCGCGCCCTGGACTATCGCCTCTATCAGCTCATGGCCCGCTTCTGGTCCATCTCCGACTTCCTGTGCTTTGCCCAGCGCAGTCTCGTCGTCATCTTCGGCGCGTGGCTGCTGGCCGTCGGCGACCTCCAGGCCGGCGCCTTCTACTACTTCCTCACCGTCGTGACGATGTTCGTCTGGCCCGTGCGGATGATGGGTCGCATTCTCACCGACCTGGGCAAGGCCGTCGTCGCGCTCTCCCGTCTTGAGGAGATCCTCGAGGAGACGGAGGAGTCGGCCCCGGCAAATCCCGTCTCGCCCGACTCTCTCCGCGGCGACCTCGCCTTTGACGGCGTGACCTTCACGCACGGCGGGAGCAGCCCTGTGCTCAACAACGTCTCCTTCCGAGTCCGACCCGGTGAAACCCTGGGCGTGCTCGGGGCCTCCGGCTCCGGAAAGAGCACGATCGTCAACCTCCTGCTGCGTCTCTACGACTACGAGCAGGGCTCGATCCGGATCGACGACATCGAACTGCGCGACATGGAGCGGTCGTTCATCCGCCGCCACTGCGCCGTCGTGATGCAGGAGCCCTTCCTGTATTCAAAGACGATCCGCCAGAACGTTACCCTGGGACGTCCCTCGGCAACTGAAGAGGAACTGACCGAGGCCACCCGGCTGGCGTGCATCCACGACTCCATCGAGGCCTTTGACGGCGGCTACGACACGATCGTCGGCGAACGGGGCGTGACGCTCTCGGGCGGACAACGGCAGCGCGTGGCGCTGGCGCGGGCGTTGCTGCAGGAGCCGACCTTCCTGATCCTCGACGACTCGCTCAGCGCCGTCGATACCGAGACCGAAGGCATGATCCTCGAGGCCCTGCGGCAGCGCAGCGGCCGGCAGACGACCGTGCTGATCGCCCATCGCCTCTCGACGATCATGCACGCCGATCGCATCATCGTGCTCGATCACGGGCGCATCGTGGAGCAGGGATCGCACGCGGAACTCATCGGCGCAGGCGGGTTGTATGCACGCCTGTGGAAGGTGCAGCAATCCACCGGTGAGGACACGGACACTGACCGACGCCGGGGCACAACCGTCGGCGCGGAGACTGGAGCGGGAACATGACGCAACTGCAGCTGCAGGAAGATGACTTTCGCGGACAGGTGGACCTCCGCCTCTGGAAGCGGATCTTCGGCCACGCCCTGCCCTATCGAAGCGCCCTCATCGGGCTCTGCCTTTCCGGCCTCCTCGTCGCCGGCATTGACGCCGTGGCGCCGATGGTTGTGGGCTGGATCGTCGACGAGGCCGTCACCAATGGCGCAACACCCCGGCTGTGGGGGCTCTCGGCGTCCTATGCCGTGATCTTCGGCGTGCTGTCATTTTCGATCTGGCTCTTCATCGTGCTGGCCGGACAGGCGGCGACGGGCGTCGGGGCTGACCTTCGCGAGAAGGGGTTCGGGCGGCTGCAATCGCTGGACTTCACTTTCTTCGATGCGCGGCCGACGGGCTGGCTCGTCTCCCGGCTGACCTCCGACTGTCACAAGGTCAGCTCGCTGATTCCCTGGCTGGCGCTGGACCTCGTCTGGGGCACCTGCCTGCTCGTCGGCATCGTCGCAGCGATGCTCTGGGTGGACTGGCGACTGGCCCTGGTCGTGATGACGATCGTGCCTCCGCTGGCGATCGTCAGCGCGCTCTTTCAACGGAAACTGCTGCACAGCTCCCGCATGATGCGCAAGACCAACTCCCAGCTGACCTCGAGTTTCAATGAGGCGATCATGGGCGTGCGCACGACCAAGACGCTTGTGCGCGAGCCGGAGAACCTGCGAGAGTTTCAGACGCTCTCGGGCGACATGTTCCGCTACGCCATGCAGAACGCGCTCCAGTCCGCCGTCTACCTGCCGCTGGTCATCACGCTGGGAAGCGTCGGCGTCGGCCTCGCCCTGTGGCGCGGAGGCGTTGACGTCATGAGCCGCACGGGGCTCACCCTCGGCGAACTCATCGCCTTCATGCAGTACGCCTCGCTGTTTTCCATGCCCATCCAGGAACTCGCCCGCCGATTCACCGACCTCCAGTCGGCGCAGGCGGCCGCTGAGCGTGTGCAGGGGCTGCTCGATGAGGAGCCCGCCATCCGCGACTCGGCCGAAGTGCGCGAGCGGATTGAAGCCGGCCGCGAAGCGGCGGATGCGACGCTTGCCGAGGATGGATATCCGGCGCGCATCGAGACGCTGGAATTCCGCAACGTCACCTTCTGGTACAAGGAAGGCGAGCCGGTGCTCAAGGACTTCACCCTCACCGTCAAAGCCGGTGAGACCATCGCACTGGTCGGCGCGACCGGCGGCGGGAAGAGCACGATTGTCAGTCTCGCCGCCCGCTTCTACGAGCCGCAGCAGGGTGGGATCTTCATTAACGGCATCGAGTACCGCAGGCGCAGTCTGCACTGGCTGCACTCCAGCCTCGGCGTGGTCCTGCAGACGCCGCATCTCTTCTCCGGAACGATCCGCGAGAACATCCGCTACGGCAGGCTTGACGCCACGGATGAGCAGATCGAGCGGGCGGCGAAAACGGCGCGCGCGCATGAGTTCATCTGTGAACTGGACGAGGGCTATGACTTCGACGTCGGCGAGGGCGGCTGCCGCCTCTCAACCGGTCAGCGGCAACTGGTGGCCCTCGCCCGCGCCGTGCTTGCCGACCCGCAGATCTTCATCCTCGACGAGGCGACCTCCTCAGTCGATACCGAGACCGAGCGGCTCATCCAGCGCGGCATCGACGCCGTCCTGCGCGGCCGCATGGCCTTCGTCATCGCGCATCGGCTCTCAACGATCCGACGTGCAAGCCTGATCCTCGTTATCGACGGCGGGATCGTCGTCGAGCAGGGGCGCCACGATGATCTCATCGCACGTCGGGGACGCTACTACCGGCTCTATACCCGGCAGTTTGCCGAGCGGAAGGAGGCGAGACTGCTGCAGCATGAATAGGACGAAGGTGCGAACGCACGGTCAGGGAGCCGGGTCGGCGGCCTCCCACTGAATCTGCAGGTGCGTGCTGACGTAGTGCGTCTGCGCCGGGTCGTCGCCGGGCGCGGGCCCCTGCACTGGGCGCACCGTCCAGTGAATCAGCGGCAGGTTGTGCAGGAAGTCGCCCCAGGAGAGCATGCGCTGCCGGAAACCCCAGTCATTCTCCCGTTCCGGGAGCGATTTCCAGAGCATCGTCGACTCACCCCAGCGGCGTCCGTTGAGTCGGCCCTCGACTGCGATGGACGGCGTCGCCCGGCCCAGTGCTGCGCCATGTCGCTGCAGCGTCTTCCGCATCGTCTCGAAGGAGGCCTTCGCATTGGCGATCACCCACCAGCGCGCGGGGTCTGCGACTTCGCCGCCTGCAGGCGCATCCACGAATCCCCAGAACATGCCGAAGTCGTCGGCCTGCGGGCTTGACGGCCCGGTCATCCAGGGAGGCAGCATGTGCGAGGTGTCCGCGCCGCGCGGGCCCATCGGATCATCGGGAATCTCAGGAGTGATCTCCACATCCTTGCCCCCCGAGGCGAACATGCGCCATCCTTCGATGAGCGTAAGCACATAGTCATCAAGGGCCTTGGAAACCTTGAGCGGTTGCCGCACCCGAAGCGCGATCCCGATGCTGGGCCAGTGCGGCCGTTGATTCTCCACTGCCGCGTCTGCGGTGTGGAAACCCGGCTCGCCGAGGATCGTGAGCATGACGGGATCGAGGTCGTCGGCGATGGTGCGCAACCGCCCGAGCAGCTGCATGAAGGGGTTGAAGAAGAGGGAGCGGCGACCGGGAGTCCAGCGAGCGGTGAAGTCCATCGCCTCGAGAGAGACGAACCAGCCGTGCGGCGCCAGCGCATCGAGCGCGGGAGAGACGCCCTGCGGAATCACCGGGGCTACTTGATCCTGATCACGGCTGTCGTAGGTCAGCAGGCCGACCTCAACACCATGCGGAGCCGTCATCGCCAGCGCCAGCCGATGCGATGTGCCGCCGAAGCGATGGGCTTCACGCCGGAAGTAGGCGAGGAATCCCTCGCCGCCCAACTGCGGAGCCGCGAGAAACTCCGGAGCATTGAGCAGCGGAGAAACCGGAGCGTGTGCCAAAAGACTCTGAAGCATCGCCTCGCCCTTGACGCCGCTCAGGAAGATCCAGTCGCCGCAGATGCCCAGGCGCAGCGCTCCCTCAGCCCCGAGGTAGACCGGACATTCATCGATGAACTTGAACACGCGGCAGCGATACGCCTCGACGATACGCTCCGCAAACGCCGCATCCGCCTCAAAGCCCACTACCCACCGGTCGTACCGCTCAGCGATCGTCGCCTGGTCAAAGTGGTCAATCGACGGCGGGAGCATCGGCATCATGTCGGAAAAGGAGGGTCGCGGCGGCCCCTCTTCGGGCGACCGGGGCGCTTCGACGAGCAATGCCCGGCGGGAAAGGACGATGTCGGTCAATTCATCCGGAGTCAGATTCAGGCGGGAGGCCAGATCGGCCCAGGTTGAGGCGGTTCGGCTGCCGGCCAGCCACTGCCCGACCTGCTGACGCATCTCCATCCCCATCGGAGTCGCCAGAACGGCCGGGTCGCCGTTGACCCAGGCGATCATTGCCACGGCATCCGACGGCACCCGGGCCGCCAGCGCCAGCGGCGGAGCAATCGGCGGCTGCTCCTGCTCAACCTCCACCTGCGAAGCGGTGGAATGGGTCATCGGCCCGAAGAGGGCGATCCCCGCGCACAGGAGGAAAGAAAAGGCCCGGAATACCCGGACAGAGTGCAGCCTAGCGTTCATCATGAACGTTTCCGATCCACGCACAGGAATGTTCCTCGCGTCTCAGCCGACGGCCTGCATACTTCGTCAACTCAGTGAGGCGTGTTCGGCCCGCGCCTCCTCACCCTCTATACCGGGATCGACCGGAACGGCTTCAATGGATGGGCCGGTCGGGTCGAGAGTATCGAGAATGAGGAACTGGGTGAGCGCCGGCAGGAGCTCCTCCAGTGAGGCAGGGACGACATCCATCCACTCCGCCGAGGCCACGTTTGCATCGGCGACGTTCACGAAATACGCAAACCGGTCCACGGTGGTGAAGACGCGGTCCACGAGATACCGGGGGGAGGGCTCAGCCGCGCCGGCCACGGCGGCAGCCGCGCGGGACTCATACGCCTCAAGGCGAAGCAGCACACCGGCGGAGACGGCCAGGGCGACGATGGCGGCAATCGCAAAGCGTCTCCGCAGTCGCAGCCCCAGGGGAATCGCCGTGCCCGCGCCGGGAGGCGGGGCCTCCAGCCCGAGGCGATGCAGAATTTCCGGAGCGAAATCCCGCGCCCGGCCGCAACCGCTTCGAAGTTCGGCAAGCCAGAGCCGGTCAACATAGGACGGCTCGGCCGGGGCCGGCGAATCGGGCGACTCGCTCCTGAGGATGTCGGTAAGGCGACGCTTCATGGGGAGCCACCCTCCCCGGCAAGGAGGGCCTGCATGAAATCATCGACCCGGAGGGACTCGTTTGTGCAGCGGCGGCCGCGGCGACCTGTGGCTGACCGCGCCGCCTCGACGTAGGCCTCGATTTCGGCGCGCATTCTGAGGCGGGCGCGGTGGAGGTGGCTCTTGATCGTGCCCTCGGGGATCTCGAGGTACTCGGCGATGTCGGTGATCGTCCAGTCCAGCTGGTGGAAGAGGAGAATCACTTCACGCTGGATCGGATTGAGGCGGCGCAACGCCCTGTCGACGATGTCCCTGACTTCGCTGCGAGACTCATGATGAGTGGCACGGGTTTCGGGCTCAAGGCCATGCTCTCGAGCGGCGCAGGACTGGACAAAATCGGACTCAGATATCGGGGCGCACTTCTGCACGGCATTAAGGTGAAGCCGGCGTGCGATGGTGTAGAGCCAGGTTGAAAAACGGAATCGCGGGTCAAAACGGTCGAGGTTGCGCAGAACCCGCACAAACGCTTCCTGGACAACATCTTCAGCGACATCGGGCCGACCCGTCTTCCGCAGCATGAAGGCGTAGAGCGGCTCCTGATGGGCGCGGATCAGCGAGGCCATGGCCGCGCGGTCGCCCCCCTGAGCCTGAAGGATGAGTTCGCGTTCTTCGTATCGAGTCATGCGTGAACAACCCGTCAACGCCGGCCCATCATTCCCGTCGGAGATCAAGATGCGGCAGGGCCGATGCGACCATCCTACCGACTGGACGCGGTGTGCGAAAGGGGAAATCCACCCGGAATTGAAGAAAGATGTGTCCAATAACTCCGGGAGTGCGGGAGCGAGGACTCTTCCCCCAATGCGGCCGCTGCATCTGGAAGATTCAAGCCCCTGACCGTATGCTCAATTGATGCGAGTGCAGAAACGCGGCCGACGGAGGATGCCACGATGAAGAGCGACAACGCCAGCCAGAGCCTCAACCACGCGATGATCGACGATGCGCAGGCCCGCGCCGCTCAGAACTATGCCGACAACTTCGGCAAGCCGGGCTATAACGACCCGTCACGCCTGTACATCCAGCAGCAATACGAGGGCTACACCGAGGAGAACCAGGAGACGTGGCGGCTGCTGTTCCAGCGGCAGATGGAGTACCTCGCAGACCACGCCAGCCGCACCTACCTCGACGGCGCCCGGGCCATCAACCTCCAGCCGGAGAAGATTCCGGTCCTCGACGAGATCAACGCCCGCCTCAAGCCGCTGACCGGCTGGGCCTCCCGCGCAGTACCGGGGTATCTGCCGGCCAAGGCCTTCTTCGGCTGTCTGGCGAGGCGTGAGTTTCCGACGACGGTGGTGATTCGCCCGCTGAAGTCGATCGACTACCTGCCTGAGCCGGACATCTTCCACGACATTTTCGGGCATGTGCCGCTGCACGCCGATGCGGTCTTTGCGCAGTTCCTGCAGACCTACGGGCAGGCCGCGCTGGAGGCGGAGACGGATTTCCACACGACCCGGCTGGCGCGGCTCTTCTGGTTTACCGTCGAGTTCGGCCTGATCCGGGAGGACGGCGAGATCAAGGTGTACGGCTCGGGGCTGATTTCCTCACCGGGCGAATCGCGGCACGCGCTGACTTCCAGCGAGGTGGATCGCCGGCCGTTTGACCTCGACCGGGTGTGCGAGACTGATTTCGAGATCGACCACTACCAGCCGATTCTCTACGTGCTGGAGGATTTCGAGCAGCTTCGTGATGCGATGAACCATTACGCCGAGCGGGTGATGAACGAGAAGAAGTC
>CAZPFK010000002.1:75652-98818 GCA_964585855.1 uncultured Vicinamibacteraceae bacterium | reverse complement strand
TGGGCCGCATCTACGAGATGGTGATCAACAACGACCCCTGCTACGCCTACCTGCAGGAGTCCAACTCTGCCACCGACCAGAAACTGGTCATGGCCCACGTCTACGCACACTGCGACTTCTTCAAGTGCAACGCATGGTTCGGCCCGACGCCTCGCAACATGATGGATGAGATGGCCAACCACGCCACCCGCGTGCAGCGGATCATCGACGCCGAGGGGGCGGCCGTGGTCGAGCAGTTCATCGATGACTGCCTCACCCTTGAGCACCTGATCGACCCGCACTCGATGTTCATGCGGCGCGAGCAGCGGCCCGAGGCGCCGGGCGCCAGCCGAAACCCCGCCGACGAGGATGACCGGCTGCCGGCGAAAGACTACATGGATCGCTTCATCAACCCGCCCACGCGGCTTGCGGCGCTTCGGGACAGCCGCCGGGCGGAGGCCGACCAGAAGCGGCGTCGTTTTCCGACGGAGCCGACGCGTGACGTGCTGCTGTTTCTGCTGCGTCATGCGCCGCTGGAGGACTGGCAGCAGGACATCCTCTCGATCATCCGCGAGGAAGCGTACTACTTCGCTCCGCAGGCGATGACGAAGATCATGAACGAGGGCTGGGCCACCTACTGGCACAGCACGATCATGACGACGCACATCCTTGAGGCCTCGGAGATCATCCACTACGCCGACCAGCACTCCGGCGTCGTCTTCATGGCGCCGGGCGGCTTCAACCCGTACAAGATCGGTGTCGAAATCTTCAAGGACATCGAACGCCGGTGGAATCGCGGCCAGCACGGACCCGAGTGGGAGGCGCTGGACCGCCTGGGCGAGCGGGAGGCCTTCGACAGCGGGGCCCGCCGGGGGCGGGAGAAGATCTTTGAGGTCCGCCGCATCTACAACGATGTGAGCTTCATCGAGGAGTTTCTCACCGATGAGCTCGTCGATCGGCTGCAGTTGTATGCGTACCGGCGCGAGCCGCGAACCGGACAGTACGTCATCGACAGCCGCGACCCCTCGGCGGTTCGGCAGATGCTGCTGTACCGGATCAGCAACATGGGCCAGCCCTTCATCTACGTCGTGGATGCGAATTACCTCAACCGCGGCGAACTCTATCTGGCGCATCAGTTCAACGGGCTGGAGGTCGACGGCGGCAAGGCCACCGAGGTGCTGCGCAGTCTCCAGCGGCTGTGGAAGCGGCCGGTGCACGTGCAGATACGCATGAACGAGGAGATGCACCTGCTCTCCTGCCGCGACGGCCAGGAGGTGCAGCGGGAGCCGATCTCCGAGGAGACCCCTCCGCCGGCACACCTGATCCGGTAGGGCCGGCTCTTCGTGCGAAGTTTCACAATCTTGCAATCTTTGCTGAGCGGGCCAAGGTTAAGGGTCGAGGTGATCACTCCCTTCCGAGGTCAGATGCATGCACACCATTTCGCAACTGCTGGCGGAAAAGCCCGGTCCCGTCGCCACCGTAAGCCCAGATGACACCGTCCTCCGGGCCGTTGAACTCCTTGATGAGCATCATGTCGGCGCCCTGGTGGTGACGCGCGGCGAGACAGTCGTCGGCATCTTCTCCGAGCGCGACCTCGTGCGCCGGGTCGTTGTACGCCGGCTGGACCCCGCGGGGGTCAGGGTTGAGAAGGTCATGACCACGCCGGTCTTCTGCTGTCAGTCGGGAACGACGCTCGACGAGGTGCGAACGCTGATGCGGCAGAAACGCATCCGGCATGTGCCGGTCGTCGATGAGGGACACCTGGTGGGAATCGTCTCAATCGGCGACCTGAACATCGTTCAGCAACGTATCCAGGAGGAGACGATCCTCTACCTGGAGCAGTTCATCTACCGCCCCTGAGACGGAACGGCTCTCGCCCCGGAGCGTCTGACTTTTCCAGACCGGACTCCGGGGCCCTTACGAAACCTGAACCCTCACAGTCAGATGGATGCCGCCATGCACCGACGCTTCGCACCGATTGTCTCCGCATTCGCCTCGCTGGCCCTCCTGACGCCCATCCACTCCGCAACGCCGCCGGAGAGCGACATCATCCAGCGGACGCGCTCGAAGGAGTACCAGCTTGATCTGGACCTCTTCCTGATCGCCTACCAGCACGATCGATACGCCGAGGTTCAGGTTTCTCAGAACCTCAAGGACACGCCGCTGGTCTTCCCGATCGTGCCCGACGGCGGCTTTCACACCGTGGACATGAACCGCGTCGAGTGGCGCTTTGAACTCGATGACCGGCCGGTGCGCACGGAAGTCAAGATTCTGGATGTCGGCAAGTCAGACTCCAAACTGGCCCGTTTCATCATTGAGGAGTTTGACGGCAAGCAGATCGACCTGCACAGCCGGCAGTTCATCACCTCCTACGACGCCGTCGTCGATGAGAAGCGCGCAGCCGCCCTCCCCTGGCCGACGGAGAACTTTCCCGAGCATGTGCATGCGGAACTTCAGCCACAGATGTACATCGAATCGACCAGCGAGAAGGTGCACAACCTGATGAACTCCTGGACGAACTCCAAGCCCAAGAACATGCCGCCCTTCCTGCTGGGCAAGTACCTCGCCAAGCATGTCGTGCAGTACTACCAGGTCTCGGGCAAGGAGTGGACCAACGACAACTACGGCTCGCTGGTCGGCATCGAGGTCTTCGGAGCAGAGCACGCCGTCGAACACGCGCGCGGGCCGCTCAACGACGCCGTCTGCCTTTATGTCGCCGTCTGCCGCGCGGCGGGGTTGCCGGCGCGACCCGTCATCGGCTTCGACACCGAGGAGCGCGATGAATTGACGACCTGGGCCGAGTACTACGTCCCCGGCGCCGGCTGGGTCTCGGTGGATTTTCGCCGTCTCTACAAGGCGCCGGGCATGATGCATGACCTGTGGCGGGCGTGGCCGGGCGTCGGCACCAACAATGAACTGCACGAGCTGGTGCCTTTCACCCACCACTTCCATCCCCCGGCTTACGTCATGGCAGGCGGCCGCCTCGGACGTCCGCTCTTCTGGGGCTGGGTTCCGCGTCCGGAGGGCGTTCCCACGGATCAGCGGATGAGTTACAAGGTGATGGTCGCCCCGAAGCGCGGAGGCGGCTGACCCGAGCCGCTCAGCGCGGCTTGCGCAGCCGCAGCGCGTAGACCGAGGGCGAGGAGGTCGTTCCGGGCACAACTCCGGTCAGTTCCGCCGCCCGGCCCTCCGACGCGCCGAACGAAACCGTGTGCGCCCCCTCCGGCAGCGAGAGCGGAACGATGGAGACCGTTCGCGGCAGAACATCGAAGTATCGCAGGTCCGCGGCTGCGCCCTGCTCGGCGAGGCGTCCGATGGCCCAGGCCGTTACAGCGGTCGCCAGGGCGATCTGAGATTCATCGCTCCAGTCGCCATCGCTGTCCTCCCAGGTGGAGCCGGCAAAAATCAGCGCTCCGAGACTTACGGCGTCGGCGATCCCCGCGAGACTCGCCTTCATCTCCCGCAGACTGCGCAGCGACCACCAGCGCGGATGCTGCGAGAGCAGCCACGTGTCCACCGCATCCATCCGAGGCGGCAGGCGATCGTCCACCGGCTCACCGTTGACCTGCACGCGCAGCGGGGCCGGTGGGCCGAAGGAGGTCTCCCCGCCCGGGGGCACAAAGGCGAAGAACTCCCCGCGATCGCCGCGCGGAACCTTGACCGGTCCGCCCTCAGACTCGACGAAGATCAGCGTGTTCACGGAGCCGGACTGGAGTTGATCGACCAGCGGTCCAAGGTCTGGAGCCAGAAGCCGCGCCCGGTCGAACATCTCGGCGGCGTCGGCGGGCCGGCCCTGGAACTGCTCACCCATGCCCGAGAGCAGGTAGCCCAGCACGAGGTCGCTCTCCACGCGATCGGCATAGGCGTCGAACCACTCCGGCGACTCTGCGTCGGCCAACGCCTCGGGCACGGTCGATGAGCCGGCGAAATCCGGGAGCAGAAAGAGCATGTTGCGGGCGGCGGCGCGGGCGTTCTCCCAGTCGCCCTCGATCATGCGGTAGAGGGCCTGGTAGTACCACGCCATCGCCTGCTCAAAGGGTTCCCCCTTCCAGACCAGCATCGCCTCGTACTGGAACTTCGCCGCCGCGATGCGATCGGGCGTATTCACCTGGCCGGCGACCATGTAGGGATAGGCGCGGCGAAGCGCGCGGCCGGCGGCCTCACGATCACCCGCGAAGATGGCGGCAACGGCAAGGCGCAGGTTGTCGAGGATCACATCCGGCGAGGCGGGGTCGGAGGCGTGCGGCTCAAGTTCGTAGACGGCCTGTGCGTAGCGGCCCTCACGGACCATGATCGCCTGCGGAGCCCAGGCGCGCGGACTCTGCGGCGAGGCGCAGCCCTGTACGAGCACTGCCCCGATCACGGCGATCGCGAGCGGGCGCATCATTGAAACTGCCCCCGCTCCACGACGTACTCAACGGGCCAGGAGTTCTCCCAGACGACAACCCCGCTGCGGAGATCCACCAGGGCGAACTGGCAGGCGTAGGCGTCGGAGCGCGCAGAGCGGGTCTGCCGCGTCAGGACGTAGAAGGTGGAAGTCAGCGCGTGCGTCGGCCCCGCGCCGGCCGAATCTCCGCGAAGCTCCCGGCCCAGTTCCGGCAGTCGCGACTCGACGAAGCGCGCCCCTCCCCCCTCCAGCGGCTGGGCCTCGAAGAGGATGCGGCGAAGGCGGGCGAGGTACAACTCCTTCTCGCCGGGCTCGATGATGTGATTGGTCCGATTGACGACGCGATCGACGACGATGACGGTGTCCTGGAGCGGAACGTCAGAGGCCAGCAGCGACTCGGCCATCGCGCCGGTCATTCGCTCAAGATCAACGCTGGTCAGCCGCGTCGTTGCGGGAAATCGAACCGCCGAGGTGGAGGCGCAGCCCCCGGCCAGAAACAACAGCACCGTCAATGCGGCGGCAGTCAGAGGCAGCGGTCTGGTGCTCATGGAGCGGACCTGAATGTCAGCGTGACGAAGCCGGCTTAGCGCGCCCAGCGGAACTGCACTTCGTAATCCATCGCGTTCCGCGCCGGCGGCAGCAGGACAATCGTCTCGGGAACACGCGCTTCGAGGAACTTCGTCCGCCACGCCGCCTCCGGCTGCAGCAGCGCTCCGTTCTCGCCCTTGAAGCGGCCGCGATAGTCAACCTTGAGCGTGTTGGTCGAGAGGGCCCGCGCGGTGATCTCGACCCGGGTGATGAATCCGAGTTCATCGCGGACGACGACGGGCTCATCGAAGCGAAGGCCGCGGGCCAGTTCATCATCGTTGATGATGATGCGCGGCCAGGGCATCGTCTCATCGAGCAGGCCGGGATTGGGGTCGGTGTTGTAGGTCTCGCATCCGGAGAGGATCAGGAGAATACTGACGATCGCGAGGCCCCCGGCTGAAAGGATGCCGGGCGAGGCGCGATGCCGGGAGCGATTGAAGCGAAGCATGGGACGTCCTCGGTGTGGGTTTCTGAGCGCCCTCCCCCGCCCCACAGGACGCGGGAGGCCCTCAATCATTCCCTCGGGATTCAGCGATTCTCATAGTAGAGGGCACGATCGAACCAGAGATTGAAGCGCGAGGACATCTCCCGCGTCATCATCTGCCGTTTGGAGGCGTTGTGCTGGGCATGCCGCCACAGCAGGCGGTGCAGCCCCAGCGGCCCGGCGGCCGGACCGATCGCAAGGCACAGCCGCCGAAGCCAGCCCAGGCCGTGCTCGACGACGAGTTCATCATCCAGGGCCACGAAGGTCTCCGCCCGGCCGGGATCGCCCTGGCGTCCGGCACGGCCGTAAAGCTGCCGATCGACGCGTCCGGACTCGTGGCGCTCCGTGGCGATCACCGTCAGCCCCCCCTTCTCCGCGACCCCCTTGCCGAGGTGGATGTCGGTTCCGCGACCGGCCATGTTGGTCGCGACGGTGACAGCGCCCGGCTGACCGGCGGCGGCGACGATGGCCGCTTCCTGCTCATCGCGGACGGCGCTGAGCACGTTGTGGCCAATGCCCATCTCATGGAGCAGCGCGCTGAGGCGCTCCGAGGAATCGACGCTCCGCGTGCCGATGAGCACCGGGGCGCCCTGCGCATGAAGACTGCGAACCCGCTCAGCCACAGCGCGGAACTTCCGGTCACGGGAGAGAAGGATGCGATCGGGCGCGTGGCGACGAATGACGGGCCGGTGCGGCGGAATGCGCACGACGGGCATGCGGTAGGATCGCCAGATTTCGTTGCGGACTTCCCATGCCGTGCCGGTCATGCCGCTGAGACGCTCATACATCTGGAAGAACTGCTGGTAGCCGATGCGCGCCATCGTCTGATGCGGCGCGGTGATCGTGATTCGCTCCTTGGCCTGCACGGCCTGATGCAGACCGAGTTGCCACTGCCGACCCTCCAGCACGCGCCCGGTGCGGGCGTCAACGATCTTCACCTCATCGCCGACGACGATGTAGTCATCATCGCGGTGAAAGAGCTCATGGGCCGTCAGCGCCTGCACCACGAGTTCTTCGCGCCGTCTCGGACCCGCCCAGAAGGCCGGCAGCCGATGCGCCTGCGTCTCGAGCCGGGCCCGGCCGGCGTCAGTGAGGGCGACGTGAAACTGCTGCGGATCGGCGGTGTAATCGCGATCGCGCACCAGCGTCGAGGCCAGCTGCTCGGCGACCTCGTAGAACTCGTGGTTGGCGTCCTCTCCGCCGCCGGCGCCGATGATCGCCGGCGTGGTCGCCTGGTCGATGAGCACGCTGTCGGCTTCGTCGATGATCGCCGCGTAGAGGCCGCGCTGCACAACGCGCTGCGTCCAGGAGACCTCGCGGCTGCGCAACTCCGTATCGGTCATCTCATCAAGGAGCAGCGAGGAAAGCCGGGCGCTGGTCGGCGCGTGCAGGCGATCGCGCAGGTAGTCGAAGATCAACTGCTGATCGGCGGTGTAGGTGATGTCCTTCGCATACGCCTCTCGCCGCTCCGGGTGCGTTGAGAACTGCTGGATCACACCCACGCTCAGCCCCAGCCGTCGGAAGACCGGTTCGTTGATCTCGGCGTCGCGCCGGGCGAGGTAGTCGTTGACGGTGACGACATGCAGCCCGTGCCCCGCCCAGGCCTGCACCGCCGCGGTGAGGCACGCCGTCACGGTCTTGCCCTCGCCGGTGAGCATCTCCGCCAGACACCCATCCTCCATCACCCACGCGCCCATGACCTGCTCGACGTAGAGCCGAAGGCCGATCGTCCGCCGGATCGCCTCTCGCGCCACGGCGAAGGCGTGGATCCGGCTCGCATCGTCGCGTCGGCCGCAGCGCGCCGCAGCGCGTGCAGTCTCGATCTCCTCATCAAAGGCCCGCTCAGACAGTGTCGTGAAGGTATCACTCAGCGCAACCACACGCCGCGCCTCGGCCGCAATGCGCGACCGCCGCCGGGCCGTCCGCTTCAGGGCGCCAAGGGCCCAGTCGCCGGCTTTTTCGAAGAACTTCAGTTCACGCCTTCGCTGCGGGCGTCGGGCCAGCGGCCGCCACAGCCGGCGCGACGCGCCGCCCTCAAGATCGTGCAGCACGCGCGCGGAGTCGCCGTGCGATCCATCGCGTCCGGCCGTACTCTGTGCAACGCTGACCATGCTCGATTGTCCCTCTCGGGAATCACTCGGTGAGGTGACGTCCCAGGGCCTGCCGGATCTTCCGATACCACTGCTGGGCCAGCGGCACGCGCTCCATGGAGAAACACACCTTCGCCCGAGTTCCGGGAAGCACCGTCGGCATCTGCCCCGGCTCAAACTCCAGTGTTACCTCCCACTGCGGGTTGATCGTCCGCCGGCCCGAGGAATCCGTCGGGTCCACCGCGATGCTGCCCCCCTCCGCCGTCGCCGCCAGCGATCGGTAGCGGATCGAGCGAACGCCGCCCTCCGGAATGCGGGAGACATCCAGCTCGATCACGTTGCCCGCCTGTCCCTGAAGCCGTGCCGCCACCGAGCGGAGCGGGCCTGCGGCGGGAACCCCATCTTCCCCCACTCCCAAAACCCAGGCGAAGTCGGCATCGTCGAGGTAGGCGCGCACGACGAGGTCATCGGGCGTGGCGAGCGTCAGGATCGGGTCGCCCCGGCGCACGAACGACCCCTCCCGCGTCTCGATCTCCGGAGCCACGACGCGACCGGCAAACGGTGCCGTCAGCGTCATCTCCTCAACGGCCTCGCTCAGCGATTCGTACTCCGCCCGCTCGGCTTCCAGGATCTCCCGGGCGTACTTCCGCTCGACGAAGCCCTGCGAACCTGCAGCGTCCATCCGGATGATCTCCACCCGCAGCCGCGTCTCCGCCGCCGCCATTTCGCGTCGGAGCACATCGTTGTCCATCGTCAGCAGCAGGTCGCCCGGTTCCACCTGTTGACCGTTCCGCACCGCGACGGTGCGCACGAAGCCATCCGTCGGCGCGCGATAGGTGAACTGCTGCCGCGACTCCACCACCCCAGTCGCATACGCCCGGTTCGGCGCCGGAACCACGCCGATCAGCACCACGCCCAGCGCGATCAGCCCGAAGGTCACTCCCACGGCCCGGGGGCGAACTACCTGCAGAGACGGTTCGGCGATGACATACGAGAGCCCCTTGACGATCGGAACAAGAAACCAGACGATGCCGCCGAAGATCGCAAGGCCCAACCCCAGCAGGAAATACATCTGCGAGACGACCAGGACGATGGCGAACATCACCAGCAGCCGATAGGGAAAGGCGCAGACGGCGTGCAGCACCATCGCCGCACCCTCGCCGACGGAGTGCAGCGGCGGCGGCGGCTCACCCTTGAGCCCGAAGAGGTAGCGGCGGGCCATCCACTTGAGCAACTCGTGCGAGCGTGAGGAGAGGTTGGGAATCTCCAGCAGATCGCTCAGAATGTAGTAGCCGTCGTAGCGCAGCAGCGGGTTGAGGTTGAAGAGCACCGTTGCAAGAGAGGCGGCGAACATCACGTTGTACGCCACCGTGTGTACCGTTCCCGGATCGGTCCGCGCCCAGACGATCGCCGCAATCGAGGCGGCCCCCACTTCGGCGAGCATTCCCGCCGCTGCAACCGTGATGCGCTTCCACTTGCTGGGAAAGGCCCAGGAGGCCGAGGCGTCGCAATAGGGGATCGGCAGCACGATCATGAGCATGATGCCGATCTCGGTGCAGCGTCCGCCGAAGGCCTTGCACGACGCCGCGTGCGCCCCCTCGTGGATGACCTTCAGGCCCAGAAATGCCAGCGAGAGCCAGATGAGGTTCGAGGGCGCGATGACGTTGTTGAGCCCGGTGCCCAGTTCGTCGATCCGGGGAAGAATCGCCCGCACGCCGAGAATCACCATCACCGCCAGGGCAATCGCACCCCAGCGGGAGAAGATCAGCCGCCAGACATGGGCGTACTTCTCCAGGAACTTCTCAGGGTTGAGCAGCGGCAGGGTGTAGAAGACCCAGTTGCCGGTGTACTGCTGCACCTTCTGCTCGTGGAGTTCATCCAGTTTTTCGCGCAGGCGATACACGTCGATGGGCAGATCGTTGCGCAGCAGGCCGAACTGCTGCAGTTGCGCCATCAGGTCGATGCAGTCCTGCTGTGTCGGGGCCTCATCGCCCAGCTGCGCCAGGCACACATCCCACGCCTCCTGCACCGTCCGCCGGCCGTCGAGCAGCCCCAGGAAACGGTACGCGGCCGCATTGAAGCGGTAGAACTTGCTGCTCGAAGGATCGCCGACGACAAACCACGTTTCCCCGCGATGCGTCTGCCGCTTGACCGTCAGGTGCGGACTCAGGCGCGGCCGAAACTCGGCCACGCGGTACCACAGGTCGCTGAAGGTTCGTGAAAGCGTCGCCATTGATCCTCACTCCCCCGGTCAGATCCACAGCCAGAGGCGAACCGCATCCACCGCCGGCCGCGTCAGGATCGTCAGCATGTTGGTCTGTTCGCCGAAGACCTTCGCCTGCCCCTCCATTCCCGGGCGCAGCCACGATGGCGGCGACTCCAGCGCCACCTCCACCCGGTAGGCGTTCTGCTGCTCATACAGCTCCGCTGCCGGCGTGATGCGCACGACCTCGAACTCCAGGTCCTCCCCGGGCCGGGCCGTGAGCGTCATCTTGCCGCGCTGTCCTTCACGAAGGCGAATGACGGCCCGCTCCGGAACCATCACAACGGCCGTGATCGTGTCGAGCTGGGCGATCTCCAGCAGCCCGCGCGTCGGGTCCACCACTTCGCCGATCATGTCCTCGAGGTTGCCCTGCGTGATGACACCCGAAATCGGCGCCCGCATCTCCGCCTGTTCCAGCCGCAGCCGCAGGATCTCCACATCCGCCTGCGCCTGCCCCAGTTGGGCCTCGAGCATCGCCGCCTCCGCCAGCTTCCCCTGCGAGCGCGCCTCATCGGCCTGAATCCGCAGACGGTTGGACTCGTTCTGCCGCTCGATCATCTGCACGCGCGTCTCGCGGGTGTCCAGCCGCAACAGACTCTGCCCCGCCTCGACGCGGTCGCCGGGGCGCACCAGCACCTCGTCGATCCGGGCCGTAAACGGCGCGGAGATCATCCGCCGCTGCATGGCGATGATCCGCCCCTCGCCCTTCACCCGGTCCGGGACCGGAACGAAGATCGCCAGCAGAAGCAGCACAACGGCCAGCAGGCCCAGCAATTTCGGACCCGTCTTCTCCGGCCCGACCATCGCCGTGGACAAGTCGACCACGCGATCCCGCGTAACGGCAAGCATCCCGCGATCGGCCAGCCGGCGCGTCCAGATCGCCGGTCCGATGTATTCGGCAATCAGCCGCAGCAGCCGAAGCGTGGCGTCAGTGAAGGGGTCTTCGAACTCGCGCTCCATGAGCACCACGCCGACGAGGTCGCCGTCGACGCGCAGCGGAAACGCAGCGCACGCGGTCGGCCCGAAGCGCCGGCTGAGCGACTCATGCGCCCGCACGACGCGCCGCTGCGAGGGGTCGGTTCCCTCCGGCTGCGGATAGAGGACTTCGACATCCTGATCGGCGCACTCCTCCATCGCCGCCTCAAGCGCCTCGGCCAGTTCACTGCGACGATCCACCTCGTCGGTGCCGCTGACGGCCCGCACGCGAACGTCGTGGCCGTGCACGAGTCCGATGGAGACGCGCAGACATCCGAAGCGCCGCTGCAGTTCCTGGGCAAAGAGCGCAGCCATCTCCTGGGCCGAGCCGCCCTGCTGGCTCTTGTCGAGCAGGTCGAGCGTCTCGCGCAGCTGAATCTTCGACTGCGCCTCGGCGATCGCCTGCTGCCGCCACAGGAACGACTCCAGCATGAGACTGGAGAGTTCAAGACGGACGATCCGCTCGGCGACATCAAGCCCCGGCTCATCGGCCAGAACGCAGATTGCCGCGCCCTGCGTCTGACCGGCCAGTCGCAGCGGCGAGGCGATGACGCGGTACTCCGGCCGGGCCGAGAGCAGTCCGCGTGCGGCGGCGAGTTGGTCGGAGACAGAGCGGTCTTCGCGTGCCGCCTGGGTTCCGATTTCCGCCAGCCGCTTCATCTGCGCCGTCGTCAGTTCCGGGAGCGCCTCGCTGAGGTAGCGGGCGACCTTGCCCTCAGGGTGCTCACGTGTCGGGCGGAGCATGATGACTCCGCCCAGCGCCTCCAGCAGGCGCACCTGTCGCGCCACCATCTCGTCGAGAAACTGTCCGAGCGGCACCTGGTCGGAGATCCCCGAGGTGATCGACCCCTGGGTCTGCGCGGCAGTGGCGGTGACTGATGCGGTCCGCTGATCCATCTGCTTCCTGCTGGGCCTCCGTCAACGCTTCTCGATCAGCCCTGCGACTTGCGCGGCCTCGGATTCAACTCAATCTCGCCGAAGCGCTCCTCGTGCTGGCGGATGAGGTTGGCAAGGGAGAGGCCGAGGCGCTTGGCGCTGCGCCAGTTCAGGATCACCTGCTGCCCGACCTTGAAGATCAGTTCATCCTGTTTGCCGGCTACCGGAAGGTTGATTCCGAAGTCGAGCACAACCTCATCGGGCGTCGTCGAGGTCCGGATCGTGTTGGCATAGCCCGTGTGCAGATCCTGCTCGTCGATCCGCAGCTTCACCTCGCGACGCGCGCCGGCGCCCTGACCTTCATTTCCCGGGACACTGGTTTCAGCCACTTGCCGTTCCTTTCACTTCAAAGAGGCCAGTTCATCAACAGACACACATTCGCCGACGGCCATCACGGCTCCTGTCGGGGAAGAAATCGAACATACGCGTGCAGCCCCGCCGCCAGCGCCTCCGGATTGGGAATCTCCACCCGGACGACAATCGAGTTCGACGCCGAATCCGCCACCGGCAGCACGTGCATCACACGCCCGTGGCGAGCCTTGTCCGTCTCGATGTCGCGCCACGTGATCGCCGCCTCATCGCCGGCCGACAACTCGAGGCCCACATCAATCGGCACGGCGACATCCATGTACAGCGGGTCAATCCGCGCCACCTGGATGGAGGGCTCCAGGGCGTCCACCGCCTGGCCGACGTCGCCGCCGACCTGCAGCACGACGCCGTCGATGCTGCTGAGCATCGTCATGTCCTCAAGCCGTGCCTGCTCACGTCGGTACACGGCGCTGGTGCGGTCCAGTTCCAGTTCGGCAGCGCGGACGTTGATCTCCCGAAGCGCTTTCTCGGCCCTTGCCCGCTCCACCTCGCGCGGAGCCGTAGCCCGCTTCGATTGCGCCTCCAGGACCGCTTCGAGGTCGTAGGTTGCCAGGTCAAGTTGCCGCTGCGACGACTCGATCGCCGTCGTGTCCATCGCCGCCAGGCGCTGCGCCTCGACCGTGTGCCGCTGAACGGCGTCGTTGAGCCGCATCAGCACGTCGCCGACGGCGATCACATCGCCCTCTCGAACATTGACTTCAGAGATCACGCCTGAGACGACGAAACTCATTGCGATCATCGTGCTCGGCTGACTGACTGCCGGATAGCCGCGATCGGGGCGACTTTCGGTCAGTCGATCGGCCCGGTCCAGCAGGTCGCGGTCGGGTTGGGAGGTCACGGTTGCAGCCGCGAGGCCTGAGAGAGCCAGCAAGGCAAGGGCGAGCAGACGCCGACCTGGTGTGGAGTACTGAGTACGCACCGCGCAACGTTCCATCGCTGCCTCCCGGAGACTCTCGGCTGCCTTATACCGCATGCTCACATCACGGTCGGGGGTGCTTGGTGACCGTGGATCGCCCTCCCGCGCGGCCCACGTGCCGCGGCGGAACTCAGCTCAGCACCGGCTGCCATAAGGCACAACCGGGCGGCTCGCAATCCGCAGGGCGGCGGATCGCACGAGTCCGGTACGATGCCGACGGCCCTGGGGCTTAAGCAATCTCTCGATTCTAACCCGAAAAACCGCAATTCTCGACCCGTCGCCCGTCTCACGTTCCCGAAAGCCCGCCGAACCGCCTCGACCGCCCCGCATAGTCCCGAATCGCCGCGTGCAGCTCGGCCACCGTGAAGTCCGGCCAGAGCACATCCGTGACCCACAACTCCGCATAACTGATCTGCCAGAGCAGGTAGTTGCTGATCCGCATCTCACCGGCCGTCCTGATCAGCAGGTCGGGATCGCGGATTTCCGGAACGTACATATGGGCGGAAATCGTCGCCTCGTCGATGGCCTGCGGATCGAGAGTGCCCGCCCGGACTTTCGCCGCAATCGCGCGGACGGCATCCACGATTTCTGTCCGCGAGCCGTAATTGAGAGCCAGCGAGAGCGTCAGTCCGGAGCACTCCCGAGTCGCCTCGATGGTGCAGTCCAGCTCCCGGAGCACCTCGTCGGGCAGTCCCTCCCGGCGGCCGCACTGCACGAAGCGCACGTTGTTGTCCAGAAGTTCCCGGCGCTCGGCGATCAGGTACTCCGTGTACAGCGACATCAGGAAGGAGACCTCTTCGGCCGGTCGCCGCCAGTTCTCCATCGAGAAGGAATAGAGCGTCAGCGCCTCCAGCCCGAGATGGGCGCACTCGGTGACGATCGCACGCACGGCCCGCGCGCCGGTCCTGTGGCCGAAGACGCGCGGCTGGCCGCGCTGCAGGGCCCAGCGGCCGTTGCCGTCCATGATGACGGCGATATGGCGCGGAAGCCGATCCGGCGGCACATCGGGGAGGCGCAGTTGCGGCGTCGGAGTCAGGCGGCGGGCATCGAGACGAACATCGGCCATGGCGGCAGGGCTTTCCGTGGCGCATCGGCGCACTACAGACGCCGGGACACTCGGCGCACCCTGAGTCTATTCGAGACTGGCCGCCCCGCCGATGATTTCCGTCAGTTCCGTGGTAATCTGGGCCTGGCGGGCGCGGTTGAAGTTCCGCTTCAAACTCTTGCCGAGTTTGCCGGCGTTGTCGGTGGCCGCCTTCATCGCCACCATCCGGGCGACGTTTTCGCTGACCACCGCATCGCTGAAGGCCTGGAAGAGGCGGGTCTTGACGGTAATCGGGAGCAACTCAGAAAGCAGCGTCTCGGCGTCGGGGCTGAACTCATACTCCACGCTCGGGCCGGCCGATCCCTCGGCGCTTGGGGGTTTCAGCGGAAGCAACTGCTCAACCACGGGGGTCTGCCGACCTGCGGAGATGAACTGCATCGAGGCGATACGGATCGCGTCGTACTGCCCCTCCTCAAATCGCTTCATGAATGCCTCGGCGAGCGCCTCCACATCGGCGTACGAGGGCTTGTCGCCGAAGTGCGTGTGGTGCACCGAGACCGGGTAGCCAGTGAAGCGGAAGAAGACTGCGCCCTTTCGGCCGACGACTTCCAGATCGGCCTGGCCGTTGATCCCGCGGAGGTGGGTCACGGCGGTGCGGAGCACGTTGGAGTTGTAGGCCCCGCAGAGACCGCGATCCGAGGAGATGACCAGAAGCAGTTCGCGTCCGACCGGCGGGGTCGGGGATTCAAAGAGCGGATGCTTCACCTCACCGGCGTTGGCGGCCACTTCGGCCACGAGTTCGCCGATTTTTCGGGTATAGGGCTTGGTCGCCTGGGCCCGGTCCAGTGAGGACTTGAACTTGGCCGTGGCGATCATCTGCATCGTCCGGGTAATCCGCTGGATGTTCCGGACGGCCTTGATGCGCTTCTTGATTTCGCGAAGTTGTGCCATAGGGCGGCGATGGTAGGTGAGGGGCCATCGGGGGACAATGCGGGGCGCAGAATCTCCCCTTGGCGGCACTCTCGAAGGTCCGCGGCCGCCTCCGGTTCAGGTCCGGTCAAAATAGCAGGAAATGGGGTCGTTTCCCCGAGATCGAGGGTTGCAATTCACCGATCTGTGGTAAGATGACAGTCGATAGGACTCCCCGACACGCTTCGAGTCCTGAGGATTCTGGAGAAAGCAGGTCCGCCATTCGCTGTCGGCTGTCGGCCGCGCAGACCTGAGGCCGGGTTCCCAGCGCGGGAGCACGGCAAGAAAAGGACAGGACAATGAGCGGTTCCGCGAAGATGAAATCGCTGCTGGAGTTGACTCCGGAAGCGGACGCCACTGCACAGACCGGATCCCCGGCGATGCGCCGGGTAGTGATGGCGCGGCGGATGATCCCGATCCTTGGCGTCCACATCGCAGTGGCGGCCGTCCTTTTCGTGCATTTCTCCTGGGCGGCACTTGGAATGTTTCTCCTGACCTACTGCTTCCTGCTGCAGGGGACGGCCGGGTGGTTCCATCGATACTTCAGCCACCGCTGCTTCCGCACCAGCCGCCTCTTCCAGTTCATCCTCGCCTTCTGGGGCGGCTGCGCTGCCCAGCGCGGCGCCCTGTGGTGGGCCTCGCATCACCGCAAGCACCACGCCTTCGCTGACCAGGATGACGACCCCCATTCCCCCGTCCGAGTCTCCTTCTGGCACTCGCACATGTCCTGGATCTGGGAAGACGCCAACCAGGAGACCGACTCACGCTGGGTCAAGGACCTCTGGCGCTACCCCGAACTCCGCTTCCTCGACCGGAACTACTGGATTCCCCCGCTCTGCCTCTGGGTCCTCATCTTCGGCCTCGGCTGCGGATACGGCGCACTCGTCGGGGCCGATCCGATCGTCCACGGTCTCTCCTTCCTCGTCTGGGGAGCCGTCTGCGGAACCGTGGCCGCGTGGCACGCGACTTTTGCCATCAACTCGATCACCCACCTCTGGGGCCGGAAGCGCTACGACATCGAGGATCACAGCCGAAACAACTTCTGGGTCGCGATTCTCAACCTCGGCGAGGGGTGGCACAATAACCACCACTACTACCCCTATGCCGGCAACAGCGGCTTCTTCTGGTGGGAGATCGACCCGGTCTTCTACACCATGGTCGTCTTTGAGAAAGTCGGGCTGATCCGCGACCTCAAGCGCGTTCCGAAGCGCGTCATCGAGGATGCCGACCGCCGCCTCGACCTCAAGAAGCCCTCCACCGCCTCCTGACGCCGCCGCTCACTCCCGCTCAAACGCCTGCAGACGCACCGCCGTGCGCACAATCTCCATCTGCAGATCGGCCACCGGCTCACTCCAGGGATTGAGCGGACCGGTCGCCGCGACGGCCTCGGGCAGAAATCGCTCAAGCAGCCAGGATCGCCGAAGGAGGAGGTCCGGATCGCTCAGGCGCCGGCTCTCCGGAACTCTCAGGGATGCATCGGCATCGCCGGCTGCCAGCAGAGCCAGCAGGATGTCCTCCGGCTGCAGGGCCGTTTCCGTTGTGCCTGTCTCAGCGGCGTCAAGGAGGCGGTGGGCGGCGAGGCGCTCAGACCGGTCATCCGGACGGAGCATCAGGCCGGCAAGTCGTGCCGTCTGCCGCTCCGAGGGTGTTGCGCCGTTCTGACGGGCAACCTCGATCCGCTCCCGCTCCACACCAAGCAGCCCCGCCAGCAGTAGACCAGCCCGGCGGACGTCTGCCAGATCGTCGTCCAGCCATTCCACGGCCAGCCGGTGGGCGGTGTAGGGGTCGTGCAGGCGCTCGGTCAGGAGCACCGCCGCCCAGACCGAGCCATCATCGGCCACGGGCTGGGCCGTGACATTTGCCGGCCCCTCATCTGTGCGCCAGGCGAGCCACCGGCGGTGGACCGGGTCGGTGTACTCAAAGCCGTCGAAGCCGAACCAGGCCGACTGTGCCGGAGAGAGGCGCGGGGGCGGGGTGCGCCAGGCGGGATCGACCGAGCAGGCCAGGGCGAGGTCGACGGCGGGGTTTCCATCCTGCTGGAGCAGGAGGAGGCGCTCGAGGGCGGCCGGGTCGCGGCTGCGGGCCAGCAGCCAGGGGAGGGCGGGCGTGCACCAGGGTGTGGCGTCAACGGCGGCCAGGACCGGACCGGCGACGTCGGGGTTGGTCTGAACGGCGGCCCAGAGGATGGCGGCGGCAACCTCGGCCGGCTCGTCGGCCCAGTCGGCGGTGAAGCCGGACGCGGGGTTGAGGAGGCCGATGACCAGCCAGGCGCGGGCGCGAAGCACGGGGTCGGGCTCGGCGACGGCCCGCTGCAGGATCGGGGCGCTGTCGGGCCCGAGGGCGGCTGCGATCTCCGGGAGCAAGTCGGGGCGGATAGCGGGGTCGGCGGCATTCCAGAGGGCCATCCAGAGGTGTTGCAGAGTCTGAGCGTCGGCCAGGTCGCTCAGGGCGTGGAGCTCTTCGCGCTGGGCCGTCAGGCGGGCCGGAGAGGAGCCGGCCAGGAGGGTCAGGCGGCGAAGGATGGGGTCAAGGCCGACGGCTTCGGGGGTCCAGCAGGCGGCGTCGATGAGCAGGTCGGAGATGGCGATGAGGGTCTCGTCGGAGGTCTCCGGCAATTGGGCGATCACGCGGTCGCGGAGTGATTCAGAGGCCCCCAGGCGAGTTGCGCCTGCCTCATCGACGACCTCGGAGAGCCAGGCGACGGCGTCGGCTGCCTCGGCGGAGTCCTCTGAGACCAATCGGTGCAGGTTCAGGCGCTCGATGAGCGCGGGCCGGGCGAGCCAGCCGAGCAGGACACCGGCGGCCAGGGCGGCAGCGAGGGAGAGTAGGAGGTAACGCGAGGGGCGGACCACGCGCTCACCGCCCTGTGCTGCGCAGGAGGTCGATGATGCCGGCGAGCCCCAGGACGCAGCCGATGACGCCGTTGAGGGTGAAGAAGGCGAGCTGGATGCGGGCGGTGGAGCCGCCTGCGGTAACGCGGTGCTCCACGATCAGCAGGAGGGCCATGAGGGCGACGGCGGAGGCGAAGGCCATGTCGAAGCGGTCGTCGGTGAGGACGATGCCCGCGGCGCAGCAGAAGGCGGCCAGGTGCAGGCCCCGGCTGATCCAGAGGGCGGCGGGGACTCCGAAGCGGGCGGGAATGCTGTGGAGGCGGTCGCGGCGGTCGATTTCGACATCCTGCAGGGCGTAGAGAACGTCGAAGCCGGCAACCCAGCCGACGACGAGGCCGCAGAGCATCCACAGGGCGGGCTGGAGGAGGGCGTTGGGATCGACGGCGATGGCGGCGGCGACGGGGGAGAGAGCGAGCGACGCGCCGAGGTAGAGGTGGCAGAGGGCGGAGATGCGCTTGAGGAGGGGATAGGCGCAGATCCAGGCGAGGACGGGCAGCGAGAGGAGGAAGGGCCACCAGTTGTCAAAGGCGAAGCCGAAGACGGCGGTGAAGGAGAGAAACAGGCCGACGGACCCGAGCCAGGCGAGGATCGCCTGACGAAGGGCGACGCGGCCGCTGGGGAGGGCTCGACCCTGGGTGCGGGGGTTGCGGGCGTCGATATCGCGGTCGAGGATGCGGTTGGCGAGCATGGCGGCGGTGCGTGCGGCGACCATGCAGGCGACGATGAGGACCATCTGAATGGCGAAGGCGGGCCACGCTCCGTCGGCGGGGCGGGCCATGAAGGCGGCCAGCAGGGCAAAGGGCATGGCGAAGACGGAGTGGCTGAGCTTGATATCCCGGGCGAGATCAGCCAGGGCGGCGCCGGAGCGGGCCGGAGCGGAGGATGCCATCGTTCCTGCGTCCATCGGAGGACGATGGTAGGAAGTCGCTGCGGACGGTGCAGCAAAGAAAGCCGCCGGCAGAGCACTGCCGGCGGTGGGGATTGTTGCTGGAATGTCCGGAAGTCTACAGGAGGTCTTCGATGACGGCCTTCATCTTGGCGACGATGCGGGGATCGGGGCCTCGGAAGTCCTTGCGGATCACGCCCTGCGTATCGATGACGTAGGAGTGCGGAATCCAGCCGACGCCGTAGCGGTACTTGGCAGCATCGTCGAGGTCCACGAGGGTGTCCATGTCGTATTTGTGCGTCTTCCAGAAGGCCTCAACGTTCTTGAGGCGCTCATCGCGGGCCTCTTCGTCGAAGACGTTGACGGCGATGAGGTTGACGGGCTTGTTCTCTTCCTTCGCCCACCGGCCGATCTCATCGATCAGGGCGAGATCCTTCTCAAAGGGGTTACTGGCGACGAGACTCCAGAAGACGACGACGGTGACTTCGCCTTCGCGAATCGGAATCGGCGCTTCGCTGCCGTGGCGGTCGTAGAGGGTCAGTTGCGGAGCCGGATCGCCGACGACGATGGGCTTGGAGACGAGTTCGGCCATGGAGCCGACCTTGAAGCGGCCGTCGATTTCGGTCAGCACGAGTTCCGGGGTGGAATCGTGGACCTGGGGTGAGAACTCGAAGTACTGGGGTGTTGCGAAGTCCTCGCCGTTGAGGCCGACTTCCTGGAACTCGATTCTGTGGATGAACTTCGTCCCGGGATCGACAAAGACCTTCTCACGGCCGGCCTGCCCGGCGGACTCGACGAGAATCCAGGATTCTCCCTCCTCATCGAGGAACTCGGGATTGACGGCCTCGATGCGGAGGTCGGTCGAGGTGAGATAGCTGAAGGCGTAGATGATGTCCTCATCGGTCTCTGCGCGGCGGAGGGCGAAATGCGGCGTGGGAAACTCGGTGGTGGAGTCGGCGGGGCGGACGGTCGTCACGAGATCGACGTTCAGCGGCATCTCGGCGAACATCTCGGGAATGACGGCGGTCTGGCCCCGGACCATGCCGTCGCGGGAGACGACGGTCAGCGATTTGACACGGATGTAGGCGTCGGTGCCGGAGCCGATGGCGAGGGTGATTTCATCGCGATACTGGTTGTTGAAGATGTCATCACCGTAGCGGATGCAGGTGTCGGTGATGTTGTCCTGCCTGTAGACGGCCGCGATCTCCCGCAGCAGGGGCATGTGCTCCTTTGCCGCGTCGGTGACGTTGATCTCGACGACGGCCGGCGGCTCGAATGCAACCGGCTGGGCCGCTGCCGGGAGGGTCAGAAGAAGCGATGCAAGCGAGAGCGTCGGGAGTTTGGCCGCAGTGACCATGAGACTGCAATCCTTTCGAGGCCCGTTCCGGGCCGGTTGTCTGTTTCCACCTCTGAATGTGCGATCTTTCCGGACCGGCGGCGGCGAGTCGATGGAGTTGCCGGTTCGGGAGAGATCGGCACGATTCCCGGGGAATGATAGTCAAAATGCCGGAACGAGCCCCAGCGGCGGGGTCTTCGGCCTCAGCCTTCGCGGAGCTTTGACGCGCGGGACGACGGAATCCTTCGTGAAATCGGCGGGGCCGGTCACGCGGCCGGGCGTTCCTCAACGGCGGCCAGTGCGCTCATGACGTCGCGGCAGATGGGGAAGACGCGATCGAGGCGGGTGAGGCGGAAGATGTAGGCGACGTTTGGGGCAGCGTTGACCAGGGCGATGCGGCCCCGGCCCTCCTGCTGCTGCATGCGCATGAGCAGGTCGATCAGGGCGCTGACACAGCAGGAATCCATGGCGGCGACGTTCTGGAGATTGATGACAAAACGCCGCGTCCCCTCGCGGTGGGCCTCAGCCAGCACTTCACGAAGCTGCTCGGCGGCTTCGTTGCCGGTCAGGATCGGCGTGATGATCGTGATCACGACGGTCTGACCCATGAAATCGCAGATGGCCATCGCACCCCGTTGATCCGCGGATGCGGCGCTGACGGATGTCATCCCGGGGTCCTCCAGTTGTTGTGCCGATACGTCTCCTCCCGGGCTGAGCCGGGCCGAATTCATCGGCGATCCCCTCCAACGCGGCTCTTACCCTGTCACTCCGGGTGAGAGTATCGGCGCAGAAGTTGCCGACGGTGAACCCTTCCTGCATTGACAGCACGCCCGACGACGGGCGTGCGCATGTGGGCAAGGTGTGACGGCTGCACCGGCGTAACCGGTCAGGAGGCGACGTGCCACTGGCCTGCATCGCCCGTCTCAGGGCGACGCAGGTAGGCCGGGCGGGCCAGGCCCTCGGCTGCCCGGCCGCTGGAGGCCGACGGCGCGGGCGTGGCGGTGCGGGAGGCAGCGGGACGGTTGCCTGCGTGATCCTCCGGGTCGGGAGAGGCGGGGCGGACCGCCGGCTGATTCGACTGACCGCCGGCCGGGGCGCTCTGGTCGGTCTGTTCTTCGTCGCGGAGGCGTTTGCGGCGAGCATCCTCGATCGAGCGTTCGAGAACGCGAATGAGGCTTCGGATCTGATCGGCGCCCTGCTGTTTGTCCGTCCCTGACATAGGATCCACTCCATTTGAGGTCCCCCCTCTCATCGACGCGAAAGGGCGGAGATTTCCGGTCGGCGCCCATAACCGGCGGGGAGCAGTATCACCTGTGACGCCTGTAGCAATCGCCAAGCCCCGATGAAGCACCTGCTGGCCGCCATCGCCGTGCTGCTCACTCTGGCCACGCTGTATGGCTCTCGAGCGGTGCTTTCTCAACCCCCCCACTCGCGCACGCTCATTTCAGACATCTGGAACAACGCCGACCTCCCCCCGGTTGCGGCGATGGAGGCGGATTTTGCAGAATGGCTCCGGAAGTCGCCACGCGACATTCCAACCCGCTTTGCAGACCTCGCCGCACTGGCCGAGGACGACCCGACCCGGCGCGAGGCCGAGGCGGTCTTTGCCGAGTTCTACGCCCAGACGCGGCAGCGGCCGCTGGAGGCGATCCCGCTGCTGGTCTGGTCAACGGATGACAACCCCGCCCGGCAGACGCAGATGCGGCTCTTTCGACGGTGGCACCTGCGGGAATACGGCGAGCCGATTGCGATCATGACGGACCCGTCGAACCGGGAGACGACGAAGATGGTGATCCAGTCGCTGGGGGGCGCGGGGGCGGACATCATCGAGAGCTACGGGCCCAGGCAGCTGACGTCGCTGGTGGAGTCGGGGATTGCGTGGGACCTGACGGAGATCGCCGAGAGCCGGGGCTTTACGGCTGATCGCTGCTTTGAGGCGGCGCGGTCGAGTTTCGTCCACAAGGGGCGGCAGTACGGCTTTCCGGCCAACGTGGGCTACGAGGTGGTGCTGTATCACAAGGACCTCTTTGCCGAGGCGGGGATCGAGGCGCCGCGGGGCGGGGTGTCGATGGAGCGGCTGGTGGAGATGGCGACGGCGCTGACAGTGGAGTCGCCGACGATTCCGGGGGGGAAGCGGTTCGGGATCGTGGGGGTGCATCCGTGGAAGATGACACTCTCCAACGGGGCGAGGTTCTTCTCCGAGGATGGCTCGGAGTGCATCTTCAATTCGCCGGAAGCGGTGGAGGGGATGCAGGCGGTACACGACCTGATGTATCGCTATCGCGTGATGCCGACGCCTGCGGAGACGGCGAGCATGGCTGCGGCGGCGGGGTTTACCGGGGGCGGCAACAACGGGCTGTATTTCGCCTCGCGGCTGACGGCGATGGCGCTGGGCGGGCGGTGGGAGTATGTCTCGTTTGCGCGGGCCAATCGCGACCGCGTGCTGATTCCGGCGATGGAGCGGGCGCGGATGGAGGTCAGCGATCCCAACGCAGCGGCCCTGCTGACCTCGACGATCGAGACGCTGCAGCGCGATGTGCTGCTGCCGCTGAGCGAGGCGCAGCGTGAGGCGATGGAAGCGGCGCTGACGCCTGAAGATCGACGGCAACTGCTTCAGGTCGGCATCATGCACATTCCGACGGTGGACGGGCGGATCAAGTACACCGATGTCGGGGCGCGGGTGGCGCTGGTGAACCGCGCGTCGCCGCACCGGGAGGAGGCGGCGAGGTTCGTCGAGTTCCTCGCGTCACGGGAGTACAACGACCTGATCAACGGAACCTTCGACTCCATCTGCGGCGTCATCGAGTTCTGCACGGATGAGGATGGAATCTCCGGTCCGCCGGCCCCGCTTCCGGGGCTTGAGGATTTCGACTCGCCGATTTTCATTGAGGCGATGGAGGGGGCGGAGAGCCAGCAGTTGAGCGAGTGGATCGGGCCGGAGCGGCTGGGGTTTCTGGCCGGTCAGGTGATGGATCTGCTGCTGGACGGGCGGGTGAGCGCTGCGGAGGCAGCGCGGCTGATTGAGGATCGGGTGAATCGGCAGATGGAGGCG
>CAZPFK010000002.1:66214-75552 GCA_964585855.1 uncultured Vicinamibacteraceae bacterium | reverse complement strand
CGGGGCTGGCGACGGGGGCGGTCTTCTTCCGCACGCTCTTCTATCTGCCGAGTCTCCTGGCGGGGATTGCGCTGTACCTTCTCTGGAAATCGCTCTACAAGCCGTCGGGCGGGGCGATCAACACGGCCCTTGAGCCGGCGTTGAACGCGGTGCAGAGGGCGGTGGAGGCGACGCCGGCGGGATTGTGGTATGCGCTGGGCGTCGGGATGTGGGCGGGGACCGGCGCAGTCGCCGTGTGGCTGCTGCGGCGACTGGCGATGCAGGTGCGGGAGGAAGGGCCTCGGTCAGCCATTCTCGGCGGACTCGGGATCGTGTGCCTCGCGGCAGTCGGGGCGGGCTTGGGGTATGTGCTGTGTCAGTTGCCGGCGCGGGCGCTGTTTGTGACCGGATATGAAACGCTGGATGCCGCCGATCTGGCTGCGATCCAGGCGGCGTTGTCGGGGGTGATCGCCGGGTCGGAGGAGGCGGCGCTGGTGTTCCGGACGGTCGGCGAGCGGGTGCAGCCGGGGGTGCTGATCGAATCGCTGGCCGGCGCGGCAGGGCCGGGTTCGGAGGGGGCGATCCGCGAGGCAGTGATGGCGCAGGCGACGGCGGTGCGGGAGGGATACACGGCCGGGGAGGGATTGCGGCCGCCGGCGTGGCTGGTCAGCGAGACGTGGGCGAAACCGGCGCTGATCCTGATGGGAATCTGGACGGCCGTCGGCGGGGCGAACATGCTGCTGTATCTTGCGGGGCTGTCGAATGTTCCGGAGTCGCTGTATGAGGCGGCGGCGATTGACGGGGCCTCGGGGTGGAGCCGGTTCCGCAACGTGACGTGGCCGCAACTGGCGCCGACGACTTTTTTCATCGTGATCATGTCGACGATCGGGGGGTTGCAGGGCGGCTTTGACCAGGCGCAGGCGATGACGGAGGGGCGGTACGGCACGGATGTGCTGACCTACTACCTGTACACGCTGGCGTTCACGGATGAGTTTCAGCTGGGGCTGGCCTCGGCGGTGGCGTGGGTGCTTTTTGCGGTGATCTTTGCGGTCACGCTGGTGAACTACCGGTTCGGATCGAGGCTGGTCAACGAATGAGCGGGAGCGCAGCGCGATGATCGTGGGCACGGACACTCTGGGCAGCCGGGCGGCGCGGGTCGGCGTGTTCGCCGCGCTGGTCGTGCTCTCCCTGAGTTTCCTGCTGCCGTTCCTGTGGCAGGTTGCGGCGAGTCTGACGACCAACTCGGACATCGACCTTGTCAGCCGGACGCTCTGGCCGGGGACGGTGCGGCCGGAGAATTACCGCGAGGTCTTTGAGAAGGTTCCGCTGGCAAAATACTTCTTCAACAGTCTGCTGGTGGCAGGGTGGGTCACGCTGCTGCAGGTGGTGACGTGCGCGATGGCGGCGTACGCCTTTGCGCGGATGGAGTGGCCGGGGCGGGAACGGGTGTTTCTGCTGTATCTGGCGACACTGATGGTGCCGGGCGTGGTGCTGATGGTGCCGAACTTTGCGCTGATTCTGCGGCTGGGCATGTACAACACGTACTCGGGGCTGATTCTGCCGGCGGCCTTCAGCGCCTACGGAACGTTTCTGCTGCGGCAGTTCATGTTTTCGATTCCCCGGAGTCTGGACGAGGCGGCGACGATCGACGGCGCGGGGCACTGGCGGACGTTCACGGACATCATCCTGCCGCTGTGCCGGCCGGGGCTGATCACGCTTGCGATCTTTGCGTTTATCTTCAACTACCAGTCGTTCTTCTGGCCGCTGATCCTGGTGAAGGATGACAATCTGCGGACGCTGCCGATCGGTCTGCTGTCGTTTTCGGATGATCATGGAACGGACATTCCGGGGCTGATGGCGGCGAGTCTGCTGGCGATGCTTCCGCTGATGGTGTTGTTTGTCGTTCTGCAGAAGTACCTGGTTCGGGGCATCCAACTGGGTGCGGTGAAGGGGTAAGATCCGACCATGGCGCAGGTGACGCTCAGCAAGGTGTGCAAGTCCTACGACGGGAAGACGGAGGCGGTCTCGGATGTGAATCTGGAGATCGCCGACGGGGAGTTTCTCGTGCTGGTGGGCCCGTCGGGATGCGGGAAGAGCACGACGCTGCGGATGGTGGCGGGGCTGGAGGAGGTGACGGCGGGGGAGATCCGGATCGGCGAGCGGGTGGTCAACTACGTGCATCCGAAGGACCGCGACATCGCGATGGTCTTTCAGAACTACGCGCTCTATCCGCACATGACAGTCTACAAGAACATGGCCTTTGCGCTGAAACTGCGGAAGACGCCCAAGGCGGAGATCGACCGGCGGGTGCGGGAGGCGTCGGCGATGCTGGGGCTGGACGGATTGCTGGAGCGTAAGCCGGCGGCGCTTTCGGGCGGGCAGCGGCAGCGGGTGGCGCTTGGCCGGGCGATCGTCCGGGAGCCGAAGGCGTTTCTCTTTGATGAGCCATTGTCGAATCTGGACGCCAAGCTTCGGGTGACGACGCGGGCGGAGCTCAAGGCGCTGCATCGGCGGCTGAAGACGACGACGATCTATGTGACGCACGACCAGGAGGAGGCGATGACGCTGGGGGACCGGATCGTGGTGATGTCCAACGGCCGCGTGCAGCAGGTCGGCGCGCCGCTGGAGGTCTACCGCCGGCCGGTGAACCGATTCGTGGCGGGGTTTCTCGGAACGCCGCCGATGAACTTCCTTGAGGGCGTGCTGAAGCCCGAGGGCGGCCGGCTGCGGTTCGAGGAGGCGGGGGGCGGCATCGGGCTGACCTTCGATCAGAGCGCGGCGGCGGGATTTGCCGGGGGGGAGGCGGTGGCGGGGATCCGGCCCGAGGCCCTTCGGCCGGTGCAGAACGGGGAAGCGGCCGGCGTTGTCTCGCTGACGGTTGTGGTGGTGGAGCCGCTGGGGGACCGCAGCGATGTGTATCTGGAGTCGGCGTCGGGCCGGCGTCTGACGGCACGGGTGAGTGCGGAGGAGGCGATGGGGATGAATCCGGGGGATCGGGTGGGGTTTTCGGTGGATTCGGGACGGGCGCACCTCTTTGAGCCGGGCGAATTCGGTCGGAATCTCGGTTTTCGGACGGAGAGGGCGAACGGGGTCGACCTGTAAGGATCGCGGAACTTGTAGGGGTTGCCGTTCGTATTTACCTGTGCGGGGCTTGCCGTTAGACTTGCGGAGTCGGCGGCATCGGGTCTAATTCGAGCGTCGAGTTGAAGCCTGACGGCGAATTCCGGCCCGACCCGTGCCGGTGAGCTGAGACACCACGAGAATTGCCGGACACATTTTTCGAGAGAGGGAAGAAGAAATGCACAGGATTCTGTCTGCCTGCACAGTGGCGTGCGCGATGCTGATTGGCGCCGGCCAGGCGTCGGCCGAGTTGACCAAGATTTACGAGGAGTACTTCACCGAGTACCCCGTCGGCACCCCGCTCAACGGTCAGGGGGGCTGGAGCGCGCTGCCCAACCATGTGTTCGTCGCGGGCTACCCGAACAACGAGGATCCGTTCCAGATCATTGGTTCGGCGACCTCGCGCGGGCCGATCACCGGTTTCGAGACGATGGCCGTGACGCCGCAGTTTGCGACGGTTCCCCCGAACTCCGGGCTGGACTACGTGACAACGATGCGACTGGCCTTTGACAGCACTCGCACGTCCTGGTACATCACGCTGCGAAATGTCTCGCAGAAGACGATTGTCAGCCGGGTGGCGTTCGAAGCCGGCGGCACCATCTCGGTGCTCGTTCCTGACGGTCAGGGAGGCGGGGGATTCGTGCCGGTTGAGGGCGTTTCGTGGCGGGCCGATCGCCTGGTTCTCGTGACGATGGTCAACGATGACAACGGCGTCTTCCGTCTTGCGATCAACGGCCGAGAGGTCGCTGACGTTGAAGCGCCGGCATTTGCCGTCGGCGTGGAGCAGATCTCCTTTGAGTGCGGCAACGAGCGCGTCGGCGACACGATGTACTTCGATCGGATCATCAGCCGCGAGGGCAACGTCAGCCGCTGATTCAGTTCAGCTCCAGTTGAATCCACTTTCGCACGACCGGCTCGCCTGAGGGTGAGCCGGTTTTCATTGTGGCCTCAGCGAGCAGATGGAGGCGGAGTCGGTCTGAGGCCAGGGCGAGTCGCGCCCGAGGTGTGGCCGTAAAGAGGTGCGGCGTGACGGTGGGCGACTCGGACTTTCGCGCCAGCCGCGTGCAGGCCGCAGCCAGCCGGGCCAGCGGGTCGGGGCCGGCGTCGATCATCAGCACGTGCAGCCCGCCCTCAGCGTCGGCGGCGACTTCGGCCCCCAGATCGGCAATCTCGGGAACCTCCACGGCCGTCATCCCGGGCAGGAGCGTCACCAGCCGAAGGCCTGAATCTTCCGGAATGGTCTTCTCAAAGCCGGCGGTTGCTTCGGTTGCAAACCGGCTTCGGGCCTGAGCCGCCGGCGCGGGGCGAAGGCGAGCCGGACCGGATGTGGGCCGCCGCGTTGATGCCGGTGCTGCCGAGAGGGTCGGGTGCGGAGCCGGCGCGGTTCGGGGCGGCAGATCGCAGGGGATGGCCGGTGCTGCGGTCAGCGATTCATTGAGCCAGTCGGCGTAGGGCTGCCCCTGCAGCGATTTTTCGCAGGCCAGCGAGCAGTTGATGGGCTCAAGGCGGGCGGGGGTGGCAAGCAGCCGAAGGGTCAGCGAAGGCAATTCCTCGGCGGCACGGCGGCGGAGGTCGAAGAAGGCGTCAACGGCGCGATCGCGCGGGGAGCCGACGATCACGAGACCGACATCCACCTCGCCTCCGCGAAGGCCGGCAATGCGGCTGAGGAGTTGACCGGCCATCTCACGTGCGAAGGCGTCGGCGCCGGTCACGAGGATGATGCGCCGGATGCGGATGTTGCGCAGCAGCGCCTGCTCGCAGGGATCGCGCAACTGGAGAATCCAGCGGCCCTGACGTTCGTTGAGGAGATCGGTCAGATCGGCGGGGGCGGAAATGGTCTCACCCTTCCAGCCGGGGCCGTGGAGCATGATGCGCACCGCGTCGCCGTAGGAGCGCGTCAGGGCGACCGGTCCGCGCATCCGGGCCAGTTCAGCGACGGCCTGATCGACCCAGAGATTGGCCAGCACCGGCGTTGAGCCGACCAGGAGGACATCGGCGGAGAGGGACTGGGCGACCGGGGCGGAGGCGGCCTCGTGGCGGGCGACGAGCTCGAGGAGCCGGGCGGCCTGCGAGGCCCCGGGCGCTGAGGACTCAGTCGGCCCTGTGCCTGTCGCGGCGACGGCTGCGCCTCCCGGGAGGAAGTGGGCCATGAGATCTCGAGCGATGTCGTAGGAGGAATTGCTGGAAGACATGCGACCGCGTGCTCCGGAAGAGGGCGTCCGTGCCGCTGCGAATCTCTGCGGGCAGAAAGGCACAGCGTGCGACCGGTCGCACAAGGCGGTCGCTCCGTCACGTCTCCCGAACACGAATTCTGATCACACTCTGTCTGTCATCTCACGGGGCTCCCTGCTGCGCCGCCGGCCTCCCGAGCCGACGATGCGGAACTGCCCGTAAGAACATCCAACCGGTCAAGCATATCTCCCTCAGAGACGCGGACCACTTCCCGTGATCGCGCCCGGCGCGCTTCCGGCGGCGACTCCCGATCGACCGCTGCGAAGCTGATCCATCATCACTCTCGTCCGTGCCACTATCTCCAGCGAACGTCCGCCTGAGGCCGGCTCGGCCGCTCCCGGCGTCGGTGCGGGCGGGGGCGCGACCCGGCGCGAGGGCCGGGCGGCGCGTTCGGCGTGCATGGGATCGGAATCGAGCCACTCCAGAACGGCAAGGTAATCGCGTGCGCCGGAGGAGTCCGGCGCATATTCGTAGATCGAGGAGCCGAAACTGCTGGCCTCGCGGATGGCCTCGCACCAGCGGACTTCCATTGGAGCGACGCGCCCCTCGTGGCATCGGCGCAGTTCGGCGAGGAGGTCGGCGGCAAGGCGCGACTCGCCGTGGTGCATCGTCGGCAGAAGGCGGTAGGGCAGCGAGGCGTCGAGCCGATCGGCCAGCGCGGCGATGGTGGCGACCTGCCGCTCGGCTCCGCGAAGGGAAAAGTAACTGGCTTCAACAGGGACGAGCAGTTCGGTCGCAGCGCGGATGACGTTGTAGGTCAGCAGGCCGATGTGGGGCGGGCTGTCGAGATAGACCACATCATACCGGTGGGCGAGGGTCGCCAGGGCGGAGGCAAGCCGGCTCTCCCGGTCGGCAGCGGAGGCGAGCCCTCCACCGGCGGCCTCAAGGGCGGCGAGTCGCATCGTGCTGGGCAGGAGGTCGAGATTCCGGGCGGCCGGCCAGATGCACTCCCCGGCAGGGGGTGCGCTTCGGGCGTCTGCGAGGAGGTCGCCGACGTGCCGGTCGATTCGGCGCTCGGGAATGGAGAGGGCCAGGGCGCAGTGGGCCTGGGGGTCCATATCCACCAGGAGGACGCGGCGGCCTGCTGCAGCGGCGGCCGAGGCGAGCTGGACCGCGGTGGTGGTCTTGCCGCATCCGCCCTTCTGATTGACGATTCCGATGATCCGCACGAGTGGGGCTCCAGAGCCGGCGCCCCTGGCTGCGTACCGGGCGGCGCGGCATGGCAAGTATCGGATCGGGTCGCGGCGTTGCATGAATTCCGGCCCTTTCGGGGCCATCGGGGAGAAAAGAAGCCGCAGAGAAACCGGGCAAAGTGGCGGAAGTCGGCTTGACAGGAGGGCCATTTTCGGTCATGCTGGAAGGGCCGCCGCCTCGGAGGCGGTCTCTGTCGCAGGATCCTGCACTGGCCCATTCGGGCTGAGAGTCGAGCCAGGGACGGCCCGACGCATTGAGACAAAGGGGTTTTTCATGCGCATCACCGCAACGCCGCAACGCCGCAACACCGGATTCACACTCATCGAACTGCTGGTGGTCATCTCGATCATCGCGCTGCTGATCAGTCTGCTGCTGCCGGCCCTCTCCTCGGCACGCAAGACCGCCTACAAGGCGCAGTGTGCTTCAAATCAGAGGCAGTTCGGCTACTCTCTGCACCAGTACGCCACCGACAACCAGGACTGGATTCCCCGCGAGGGTCGGCCACACGTTTTGCTCGGTTCCAACCCGCCGAAGTACCGGTACCACTACCCGTGGCCCCGGCTGTTCATGGAGTACCTCGTGCAGACCGTTCCGCTGCGTGACAACGGGCAACCCCGGGATGTCGAGAACAACCAGGACTGGAACTGGCAGTTCTACAACAAGCACCGGGCGATCCTGCGGGTCTTCCAGGATCCGGCACACCCCAATCCCAACCATGTCATCCACTACATCAACAACGGCCTGCTGCTGAACCGTGACGGCAGAATGGTCCGCGACGGACGCCACCCCACCGCGCGCATCGACGAGTTCAAGACGCCCGCCTTCTCCATGTACCTGACCGCCTTCACCAACGATCAGGACAACTCCATCTACAACGAAATGGTCTCGTACTGGTCGGCCAACGATGAGTGGTACGACGTTTTCATGCCGGTCCACGTTGACGGCCCCGAGGAGAACTCCAACAACTGGGGCGGAAACGTCGCACGCATCAACAGCACTCGACACGAGTCCGGCTCCAACGCCCTCTTCGTTGACGGCCACGTCGATCTGCGGCAGCGCGACACCCTCAAGGACATCGACTCCTGGGACGACAAGACCTGGAACGTCTCCCAGTAACCCCCCGCTTCCGACCCGACTCCCTCACGACCCCGGCTGCATCGGCCGGGGTCTTCGTTGCGCGGTGCGCCTAGAGTGCGGTCTATGCACTACGACGCCCACCAGCCCGTCATCGACGACCTTGAGGCCCGGATTTTGACCATCCGGGACTCTCTTTAAAGTCGATCAGAAGAAGAAACGCATCGCCGAGCTCGAAGAGCAGATGGGCCGCGAGGGCTTCTGGGACAGCCAGGAGAAGGCGCAAGCCGTCGTCTCGGAGATGAAGCTGCTTCGGACGCAGATCACGCCGGTGGAGAAGGCCCTCGAGGCCTTCGAAGACGCCCAGGTCGCCTACCAGCTGGCCAAGGAAGCCGGCGACCACGACCTGCTGGCCGAGGCCGATGAGAGTCTCTTTGCGCTCACAAAGAAGATGGATCAGATCGAGGTGCAGTCGCTGCTCTCGGGCAAGCACGACCACCGCAACTGCTTCGTGACCATCTCGGCCGGCGACGGGGGCACCGAGGCCAACGACTGGGCGGAGATGCTGCTGCGGATGTACCTGCGGTACTTCGAGACGATGGACTGGAAGATCGAGGAGATCGAAAAGACCTTCGGCACGGAGGTCGGCATCAACTCCATCACGCTGCACATCAAGGGCCCGTTTGCCTTCGGCTACCTGAAGTGCGAACGGGGCACGCACCGGCTGGCGCGGGTCTCGCCCTTCAACGCACAGGGCAAGCGGCAGACGTCGTTTGCGACCGTGGACGTCACGCCGGAGTTCGAGGAAGTCACCGTTGAGATTCCCGATCGCGAGATCGAGCTGTACACCTTCGCGCGCTCCAGCGGCCCCGGCGGGCAGAATGTCAACAAGGTGGCCTCTGCGGTCCGCATCGTGCACATCCCCACGGGCATCCAGGTGATCGCCTCGACGTATCGCGATCAGCCGCAGAACCGTCAGCAGGCGATGGCGGTGCTGCAGGCGAAACTGCAGCAGATCGCCGATGAGAAGCGCGAGGCGGAGCTGAGCGCGGCCACCGGCGGCAAGGTGGATCGCGGCTGGGGGACGCAGATCCGGTCGTATGTGATCTACGACAACCGCGTGAAGGACCACCGCACCAATTACGAGGTGATGAACCCGCAGCGCGTCCTTGACGGCGACATTCAGGAGTTCATCGACGCCGAACTCCGCCGACGGCGGGAGTTGCAGAATTGACCCGCTTCGACGCCCAACCGCTCATCGACTCGCTTCGACGCTTTCCCACGGTGTTGACGCCGATGCTGGCCGACCTCTCCCGGGATGAGGCGCTCTTTCGCCCCGATGAGAAGACCTGGTCGATCCTCGAAGTCCTCTGCCACCTCGGCGACATCGAAACCCTCGACATGCGCACCCGCCTTCGACTGACCCTTGAAAATCCTGAGCAGGATTGGCCGCCGATCGACCCGACCGGCTGGGCGGTGCAGCGGGACTATCGCGGACAGCACCTCGCCGACGCCCTGGCCCGATTCCTCGATGCACGGCGGGAATCGCTGGCGTGGCTGGATTCACTCGACTCACCAGATTTCAGCAGGGAGCACCGGCACCCGAAGTTCGGCTCGATGCGGGCCGGCGACCTCCTGAGCGCCTGGGCAGCACACGACCTGCTGCACCTGCGGCAGATCACGAAGCGGCGGTACGAGTTGCTGTCGCGCGCTGCGCAGCCGTATGTGAATGGCTATGC
>CAZPFK010000002.1:0-66114 GCA_964585855.1 uncultured Vicinamibacteraceae bacterium | reverse complement strand
AGCGGCGGTACGAGTTGCTGTCGCGCGCTGCGCAGCCGTATGTGAATGGCTATGCCGGGGAATGGTGATCGACGGCGTGTGTGCGGTCATGACTGTTTCATGTCGCCGCAGCGCAACAGTTGCGCCAAACATCACGACTCAAGGCGCACAATGGCAGGTTTCATCTCTGTACGGGTGAAATCGGCGCGCGCACTGTACACCTCATCGGTCAAATTGGCGAGATCGCTGAAAAAGGTTGCCAAACGCACGGCGGAGTCCGCAGACTGACTCTTCCGTTTTGCAGAACGGAAGCCGGAGACTGCAGATTGCGGAACGGAATCTCCGGGTTTAAGGGCGCAATCCGCAGACCGAAGCGCAGAATCTGCGGACTGCCGGGATCAATCTGCAAACTGCGGCGGGGAGTTGACGCCATCGCACTCTGAGATCGCTTCTGCGGTGTCAGAATCCGTGATTGGACCATTCGAGTTCCACAGGGAGATGCATCATCGGCGCACTGCGCTGTCAGCACAGGACCGCGATGGATGCGAAGGCGCGATCAGCGCTGTGCAGACATCACGTGCGACGACGGTTGCGACAAAATCGCGAGGGAGCGTTCACTCACACCGGCCGCATGAAGGGGAAGGCGATCACATCGCGGATGGAGCGCTGGCCGGTCAACAGCATCGTAATGCGGTCGATGCCCAGGCCAAGGCCGCCGGCCGGCGGCATGCCGACGCGCAGGGCGTTGAGGAAGTCTTCATCGAGGGTGCGGAAGGTCTGCTCCTCAGCGTCGGCGCCTCGCAGCTGCTCGCGGAACTTCGCCTCCTGCACCTCGGGGTCGTTGAGTTCGGTGTAGGCCGGGCCGATTTCCATCGCTCCGATGAAGAGGTCGAAGCGCTCGCAGAGGGTGGGGTCGTCGGCACGGGGGCGGGTGAGCGGAGAGATGGCGCTTGGATAGTCGATCACGAAGGTGGGCTGGATCAGGTGCTCCTCGACGGTGGCCTCGAAGACTTCGTTCACCACCAGCCAGTCGTCGAGCGCATCGGCCTTCGCGATGCCGAGGGCGCGGGCCTTTTGTCGGGCCTGGGCGAAGTCCGTCATTGCAAACCCGTTGGCCTCGACAAAGAGGTCGGCGTAGCGGGCGCGGCGGAAGGGCTTCGTATAGTCGATGGCGTGGCCGGCCCACTCGATGATGCCGCTCTCATTGACTGAAAGGGCGAGGTGTCGAATGAGGTCCTCGGTGAGGTCCATCATGGTTTCGTAGTTGCCGAAGGCCTCGTAGGCCTCGAGCATGGTGAACTCGGGGTTGTGGCTGCGGTCGACGCCTTCGTTGCGGAAGTTGCGGTTGAGCTCGAAGACCTTGCGCATCCCCCCCACCAGCATCCGCTTGAGGTAGAGTTCCGGGGCGATGCGCAGGAAGACATCGATATCCAGCGCGTTGAGGTGGGTGATGAAGGGGCGGGCGGCCGCGCCGCCGGCCTGCGCCTGGAGCATCGGCGTTTCCACCTCGATGAAGCCGCGATCGCGCATGAAGGCCCGCGCTTCGGCGACGATCTGCGAGCGCAGCATGAGGGTGCGCATGACCTCGGGGTTGGCGTACATGTCCACGTAGCGCTGGCGGTAGCGCAGGTCGGGGTCCTGGATGCCTGACCACTTGTCCGGCGGCAGCGCCAGCGTCTTGCAGCCCATCTCGACGCGCTGCGCCCAGATGGTGATCTCGCCGGTGCGGGTCTTCATCACGCGGCCGGTGACGATGAGAATGTCGCCGAGGTCGGCGAGTTTTGCGATCTCGAAATCGGTCTCGGAGGCGACATCCTTCTTCGAGGCGGCGACCTGGAGGTCGCCGGTGGCGTCGCGCAGGTTGAGCCACTGGAGTTTGCCGGTGTCGCGGTGGAGGACGACGCGGCCGTAGACGGAGACGAGCGGGCGGTCATCGCCTTCGGCTCCTTCGACAAACTTCGACCGCGCCTCTTCGAGGGGGATCAGGCCGGGAGTGCGCTGGCCGTAGGGGTTGACGCCGAGTTCATTGCGCAGGCGATCGACTTTGGCGCGGCGGTCGGCGAGGAGTTGCGCGGTGTACTCGGAGCTGGTCTCGACCGGTTGAGCGTCAGGGGCGTTCGGGTCGTGTGGCGGGGGGTGGTCCATGTCGCGGCAATCGTAAGCGGATGGCTGCGCGATGCCAGCGAGCAATGGCGATCACCCCTCCTCCACATCCTGAGTGGCGCGGAGGACTTCGTCAACGGTGGTCAGGCCCTGGGCGGCCTTGAGCATGCCGTCGCTGCGCATGGCGATGTGCTGCGGACCCAGCGAGGCGAGCATCTCCCGGGTGGCGGCCCGACTGCTGATGAGGCCGCGCAGCGTTGCCGTCAGTTCGATGACTTCGAAGAAGCCGATGCGTCCCCGGTTGCCGGATTCGTTGCACTTGTCGCAGCCGCGGCCGACCCAGGAGTTACCGCCGGCAAACCACGCCAGTTCGCGCTCGGTGAGGCGGTGGCGGGTGGCGTCGCTGAGGGGCACGGGCATCCTGCAGACCTGGCAGATGCGGCGGCCGAGGCGCTGGGCGAGGACGCCTTCGAGCACGGAGGAGACGAGGAAGGGCTCGACGCCCATGTCGATGAGGCGGGTGACGGCGCTGATGGCGTCGTTGGTGTGGATCGTGGAGAAGACCAGGTGGCCCGTCAGGGCGGAGCGGACGGCGATTTCTGCCGTCTCGCCGTCGCGGATTTCGCCGACCATGATGACGTCGGGGTCCTGCCGGAGGATGCTGCGCAGGCCGGTGGCAAAGGTGAGGCCGCGCTTGGGGTTGACGGGAATCTGGTTGACGCCGGCGAGTTCGTATTCGACGGGGTCTTCGATGGTGATGATCTTGAGTTCGGGGGTGTAGAGCTTCTGGAGGGCGGCGTAGAGGGTGGTGGTTTTGCCGCTGCCGGTCGGGCCGGTGACGAGGATCATGCCGTGGGGCGATTCGAGGAGGCGATCCATGGTGGCGACGTCGGTGTCGCGCATGCCCAGTTCGGTCAGGTCGAGGGGGAGGGTGCTCTTGTCGAGGATTCGCAGGACCACCGATTCGCCGTAGAGCGTCGGGACGGTACTGACTCGGAGGTCAACCTTGCGGCCCTCGAAGCGCAGCGTGATGTGGCCGTCCTGGGGGACGAAGCGCTCGGCGATATTCATGCCGGCCATGATCTTGATGCGGGAGATGATGGCGGGCTGGAGGTGCTTGGGGGGCGGGCTCTGCTCGTGGAGGATGCCGTCGATGCGGTACTTGATTTTGAGTTCGGTTTCAAAGGGCTCGATGTGAACGTCGGAGGCGCGGGCGCGGATGGCTTCGAGCAGGATGAGGTTGACGAGGTTGATCAGCGTCGGCTGCTCGGCCATGCGATGCAGGTCGTCGGCCTCGATGGCTTCGATGTTGGAGTCGAAGTCGTCGGAGTCGGATTCGGCGGCGAGGCGCTCGGCCATGCGGGCGGCGGTCGTGCCGTACTGGGCCTCGAGCAGTTTGCGGTAGACTTCGGTGGTGACGCCGCAGGGCGTGACGGGCATGGCGGCGAGGACGGAGACCTCATCGGCGGCTGCGTAGTCGAAGGGGTCGCGCATGGCGATCAGCAGCGTGCCGTCGTCGTTGGCACGAAGCGGAATCGCCTTGATGCGGATGGCGTCGTCGGCGTCAACGAGTCGGGATGACTCGGCGTCGCACTCCGGGAGTTCCTCGAACCACTGCAAACCCGAGTCTTCGCAGCGCTCGCGGAGTTCACGGTCGGCCTGATCGCCGGCGGTGACGGTCGTGGGCAGGATGACTTCGCGCGGCTCGGCGGCAGCGGGTGAGTCGAGGACAACCTCAGGTTCCTGGCCTGTGAGGGGGTTGTTGGTCATGGGCACGTGTCAGGGTCTCCGGGTTCAGGCGCGTCAGTCGTCGGGGTTCTCATCATCATCGCCGTCGTCATCGCCGTCGTCGCGTGCATCGCGCTCCCAGGCGGCGCCCCGGGGAGCGACTTCCTGCTGCTGCGGCGTGAGCACCGCCACGAGGCGGTCCAGCGTCTCGCTCTCATAGGCCCCGCGCTTCATGCGGATCTGCGCGATGGCCTTTGAGGTCTCGCTCCGTCCGCCGCCGGAGACGAAGTTCGGCTCGTTTCCACCCGCGGCGTCGGCGATCATTTCCCGCATTTCCACCTCACGCTGACGCTCGAGTTCGACGGCTCTGGCGTTGAGGGCCCCCATTTCCCGGTTGAATTCGCGTTCGATGGCGTCCAGTTGCTGACGCTGATCGTCGGTCAGGTCGGGAAGGCGGCGAATGGTTTCGAGGTACCGCTCTACGGCAGATTCGCGGTAAATCGCGGGGTAGGCCTCCTCGAGGTAGGCCCGGCGGAAGGCCTCCTCCTCCTCGGGAGTGAGCATGCCGGCGATCTGCTCCAGCGTCCGGGCGTTGAGCTGCTGAATCTGCACGCGGTACTGATCGGCCCGGGCGAGCAGCTCCCGCTGATTGGTCAGCGGTGATCCCGTGCCGGCGCTGCCGCGCATCGCCGTGATCGCCTCCTCGAAGGCCTCGTTGCGGCCACGCAGCGACTGGTCGAGTTCGATGGCGTAGGAATCCAGCAGCGGCTCCAGTTCGGCGTAGCGGGCGGCCGGAAGCTCCAGCCCGCTGACCAGGGCGATGAGGTCGATGTTGTCGCCGGGGAAGCGTGCGCCGAGGCGAAGGGACATGCGTCGGCGGCGGGTGCGCTCGTATTCCTCCCAGCGATCCGTCTGGTCGGGGCTGAGCAGGGCCCGCACGCTCTCGAAGAAATCGGCTTCCAGCTGCGAGGCCTGGGCGGTCCATTCATCCTCGATGATGACCTTCTGCGCCTGCACCTGCATGTAGACATCGTTGGAAGCGGCGTTGCGGACCTGGTCGTTGACATCGGACATCTTCACCCGCGTCGCCTCCGCGCCAGCGGTGAAGGCCTGTTCGTACCCGGCAAGCAAGCCGGTCACGATGTCCTGCTGCTCGGCGGTGAGCGTGAGGATCTCGGTCATCTCGTCAAGATCGATTTCAGAGATGCCCGGGCGGAAGGTCCCCCAGGCGCGATAGCGCTCCTGCGCCCCGGCAACGGCCGCCATGGCGCAGCACAGAATCAGAGCCCAGAATCCTCGGGCCCGGCCTCTCCGCATTGCGGCAGAATCCATCGTCATCAATCCTCTCTTCCGACCTCCGTACCCGGCAACCGTCTCGTGTTTCCGTACAACGCCCCACCGACGCCTATTATCGCCCGAAATCGCAACTTTCGGCCCGAATCCCGCCGACGTTCTGATGGGCCGGACCTTTCAATCCTATGGGCCGTCGGACCCTGTACCCACCGGAGCGGCTCGCGGGCTTCCAGGCGAATCATCCCGTTGCACCGCCACCTCCCCAATTCGCTCACCGTGGCCCGGCTCGTCCTTGCGGCGGCGTTTTTTGTCATTCTGGAGCAATTCCGGCCCGGTGAGTCTCCCATCGGCCTGCTTGATGCGGCGGTTGTGTGCTTTCTGGTGGCGGTCGCGACGGATTATCTGGACGGCTTTCTCGCCCGGCGCTGGGGGGCGACCTCGGCTTTCGGCCGGGTGATGGACCCGCTGTGTGACAAGATTCTGATCATCGGGGCCTTCATCTACCTTGCTTCGCCGCGATTTGCAGACCCGGCGGGCGGTACGCTCTCGGGGGTCGAGCCGTGGATGGTGGTGGTGATCCTGCTGCGGGAGTTTCTGGTGACCTCGCTGCGGGCGCTGGCGGAGTCGCAGGGGCAGTCGTTCGGCGCCTCGTTCTCGGGCAAGGCGAAGATGATTGTGCAGTCAGCGGCGGTGCCTGTGCTGCTGATTTTGATCGGGCGGGGTGATCTTTCCGACGGGGGGTGGGCGGTGATCGTGCGGGATGTGACCGTCTGGACGACGGTAGCGGTGACGGTCGTCAGCGGCGTTCCGTATCTGCGGCGTGCGGCTTCAAGTTTCAGTCCAACGCGTCCATCGACCGATGCGTGAGAGAGTCATGACCTGGCGACTTGCCCTTGTTTCGATGTTCGGCCTCGGGCTGCTGCGTCCTGCCCCCGGAACCTGGGGCAGTCTGCCGCCATGCGTGCTGGCAGCCCTCCTGGCCTGGCTGGGCATGTCGGCGACGACGATCGACCTCTCACTGGCGGCGGTTCTCGCCGCGGCGTGCATCGGTTGTATCGCCCTGGGCGGCTGGGCGGAGCGGGCGCGCGGCGACAAGGACCCGTCGGTCGTGGTCATTGATGAGACGGCGGGCATGGCGCTGGCGCTGCTCTTCGTGCCGCTTGACCCCCTGCAGCGGGGCAGTCTCCCGGTGGCGCTGGTGATCATCGGAGCGGCCTTTGTGCTCTTCCGCCTGCTGGACATCGTGAAGCCGCCGCCGGCCAATGTCATCCAGCAGTTTCCGAGAGGGTGGGGCATCCTCTCCGACGACCTCGTCGCCGGGCTCTACGCCAATCTCATCCTCCAGGCCTTCCTGCGGCTGGGCCTGCCGGCGCTGACCTCCTGAGACTCGCGATCCGGCTTCGCAGCGGTGCTCTTCCGTCGTCGGCGACGAGGGCGGGACATACCCTAGCGGTACAGTTCCACGACAACGGTCTGAAGCCACAAAGGAGGCATTGATGAAGATTCTCATCGCCGACAAGTTTGAGCAAGTCGGCGTGGATGCTTTGCTGGAACTCGGCTGCGACGTCGCCTCGAACCCGGATGTCACGGCCGAGACCCTCGCCGACGCCCTGCGGGCTGAGGATCCCGACGTTCTGATCGTCCGCTCCACGAAGGTCACGGAGGGGGCGCTGCGGGCGGCGGGCCGGCTTTCGCTGATCATTCGGGCGGGGGCGGGCGTTGACACAATCGACGTGCAGGCGGCATCCAACCTGGGCATCTTTGTTGCCAACTGTCCCGGGAAGAACTCGGTGGCGGTTGCGGAACTGGTGTTCGGGCTGATTCTCTCCTGCGACCGTCGCATCCATGAGCAGACGGCGCTGTTGCGGGAGGGGAAGTGGGACAAGAAGGAATATTCCAAGGCGCGGGGCCTGTATGGCCGGACCCTGGGCATCGTCGGCCTCGGGCAGATCGGCATGGAGATCGCCTCGCGGGGTCGGGCCTTCGGGATGCGCGTCGTCGGGTGGTCGCGCAGTCTGACTCCCGAGAAGGCGGCGGAGACGGGGGTCGAGTATTGCCAGACGCCGCTGGAGGTGGCGCGGCGGTCGGACGTGGTGACCGTCAACGTAGCGGCGACAAGCGATACGAAGGAACTGGTCAACGATGAGTTCATCGATGCCATGCAGCCGGGCGCGTACCTGATCAACACTTCGCGCGGCAGCGTCGTCAACGAGGCGGCCCTGACCCGGGGCATGCGTGAGAAGGGCATCCGGGCGGGGCTTGATGTCTATCAGAACGAGCCGGCGGCCGGGGACAAGACGTTTGCCAACCCGATTGCGAAGGAGCCGAACCTGTGCGGGACGCACCACATCGGGGCGTCAACCGACCAGGCGCAGACGGCAATCGCCCATGAGGCTGCACGCATCGTCGAGGTTTACATGTGCAGCGGGGAAGTGCCCAATTGCGTCAACCGGCTGGCGAGATCGTCTGCAACCCACGTCGTCAGCGTGCGGCATCGCAACCGTCCCGGCGTGCTCGCGCATGTCTTCGGCGTGCTTGCCTCGGCCGGCATCAACGTCGAGGAAGTCGAGAATATCATCTACCACGGCGCCGAGGCCACTTGTGCCCGTATCCATGTTGACGGCCGGCCCGGCCCCGAGACCCTTTCCGCTGTTCGAAAGGGCAATGAGAACATCATCAGCGTCGAGATCGGCGAGGTTCGTTCCGCGTGATGGACCCGCCTGTCGGCTCCAGGGAGACTGCCACCATGCCCACGACTCGAATCTACAACTTCTCGGCCGGCCCCGCCGTGCTTCCTGAACCGGTGCTGCGGCAGGCGCAGCAGGATCTCTGGAACATCCGCGGTTCGGGCATCGGCATTCTTGAGCACAGCCATCGCGGGCCCGTGATCGATGCAGTTTTTGCCGAGGCGATCGCCTCCTGCCGGCAGCTGGCGCAGATTCCGGAGAACTACCACATCCTCTTCCTCCAGGGCGGGGCGTCGTCGCAGTTCTTCATGGTTCCCATGAACTTCCTCAGCAGCGATCAGACCGCCGACTACCTCGTGACGGGTACGTGGTCGAAGAAGGCGCTCAAGGAAGCCAAGCGGTTCGGCAAGGTGCATACGGCCGCGACCAGCGAGGAGTCGAACTTCAACCGGATACCGGCTGAGGCAACGTACTCCTCGTCGCCGCGCTACGTGCACTTCACGAGCAACAACACGATTGCCGGAACGCAGTGGCGCCGCGAGCCCGCCGTGCCCAACGGCGCCTTTCTCGTCGGCGACACCTCCAGCGACATGTATTCGAGGCCCATTGACGTGGCGAAGTACGGACTGATCTACGCCGGTGCGCAGAAGAACCTCGGACCGGCGGGGGTGACGCTGGTGATCATCCGCGACGATCTGGTGCAGCAGGGGCGTGAGGATCTGCCGACGATGCTGCAGTATCGCACGCACGCCAACGAGGACTCGCGCTACAACACGCCCTCGGTCTTCGGGGTGTACATCATGGGCGCGGTTTTCAAGTGGCTGCAGGATTTCGGGGGGCTGGACGCGATTGCGAAGTACAACCAGGACAAGGCGGGGCTGATTTATGACTACCTCGACAACTCCGATTTCTTCCGGGGCACGGCGGAGCGGGATTCGCGTTCGCTGATGAACATCACCTTCCGGGCTCCCTCGGAGGACCTCGAGAAGGCCTTCATCGCGCAGGCCGAGGAGCAGGGCTTCTCCGGCCTCAAGGGCCACCGCTCCGTGGGCGGGATGCGGGCCAGCGTGTACAACGCCTTCCCCGAGGAGGGGTGCAGGGCGCTGGTGGAGTTCATGAAGGACTTCGAGATGGAGCACCGCTGAGCCGCCGGTGCCTTGCGGGAACGAGACGGAAACGAACGATGCCCGTGCGGTTCGCACGGGCATCGTTGTCGTATCGGGAGTGCGGCCTCGGGTCAGTCGAGCATGCCCAGCTGCCACATCAGGAAGATGCGGTCGTCGGCCAGATCGCGAATCACGTTCTTGAGCGGCTTGCCGGAACCGTGGCCCGCATCGCGATCGACCCAGAGGAGAATCGGCTCCTCCTGCGGGTCGGAGGTCGTGGCGTGCTGGAGGTATGCGGCCATCTTCCGTGCGTGGAAGGGGTGGACGCGGGCGTCGTTCTCCCCGGCCTTGATGAGCATGGCGGGGTACTCAACGCCTTCTTTGATGTTGTGATACGGGGAGTACTTCACCAGGAAGGAGAGTTGCTCGGCATCCTCGCTTGAGCCGTACTCGGGAACCCAGTAGCGGGCCATGAGGAAGTACTGATAGCGGAGCATGTCCAGGAGGGGAACGGCACAGACGACGGCCTTGAAGAGGTCGGGCCGCTGCATCGCCACGGCGCCGACGAGGAGACCGCCGTTGGAGCCGCCGTGGATGGCGAGGCGTTCCGGGTTGGTGTAACGGTTGTCAATGAGCCATTCTGCGGCGGCGATGTAGTCGTCAAAGACATTCTGCTTGTTCTCAAGCATGCCGGCGCGGTGCCAGGATTCGCCGTATTCTCCGCCGCCCCGGAGGTTCGGGACGGCATAGACGCCGCCCTCCTCAAGCCAGGGGAAGAGGGTGCGGGAGAAGTAAGGCGACATGGAGATGTTGAAGCCGCCGTAACCGTAGAGCAGCGTGGGGTTGTCGCCGTTGAGCTCGAGGTCTTTTCGGTGGACGAGGAACATGGTTACGGGCGTGCCGTCTTTGGAGGAGTAGGTCACCTGGCTGACCTGCATGATGGAGGGATCGACGGGAACCTCGGGGCTGGCCCAGAGTGTGAGCGTGTTCTGCTCCAGGTCGGCGTGGTAGATGCTCGGGGGCGTATCGAAACTTGAGTAGTTCACGAAGGCGGTGGTGCGGTCGTCATCGGTGCCGACGCTCGCGCTGCCGACGCCCGGGAGCGTCAGTTCGCCGAGGTGGTTGCCCTGCAGGTCGAAACGGTCGATGCGCGTGTAGGCGCGGGAGGCGTACTTTGCCACGAGCATGCCGCGGGCCGTGGAGAGTTCCTCCAGGACGGCATCCTCCTTCTCCGGGATGAGCAGTTTCCACTGCTCACGGTCGGGATTGTTGAGGTCGACGGCGAAGACGCAGCCGTTGGGGGCGTCGAGCGTGGTCGTCATGAAGAGGGTGTCGCCGTAGACCGGACCTCCGAAGGTCGCCTTTTGACCTTCGATGATGGTGACCTTCTCGATCTCGCCGGTGCGCTGCCAGCGATCGAAGTCAACGACCCAGAGGTCGTTGCTGTCGGTGCCGGTCCAGTAGCCGTAGATGAGCCAGCGGGCATCGCGGCTGAGATAGGCATAGGGGCCCCAGGTCTGGTCGTGCTGCTCAAAGAGCACCGGGTCCTGGCGGTGATGGGTGCCGAGGCGGTGGAACTTGATCTGCGCGGAATACGGGTCGTCCTTCTCGCGACGGACCCGGTACAGGAAGCCGGATCGATCCGGCAGCCAGCTGACTCCTCCGGCGTCGTTGCCGATCTCGTCGGCCAGCCAGCGGCCGGTGTCTACGTCCATGACGTAGAGCGTGGAGATTTCATCACCGGCACGGCTGAGTCCGAAGGCGACGAGTGAGCCGTCGGGCGTCGGGGTGTACCAGTCCAGGGAGGTCAGGCCACCTTCATCGAGGGTGTTGGGGTCGATGAGGGTCCGGGGCTGGGCGTCGAGCGAATCGCGCACGTAGAGGACCGACTGGTTCTGGTCGCCGTAGCGCTCCATGTTGAAGAAGCGCGAGCCGGAAGTCGAGGGTGTGCCGATCCAGTCGACGGACATGAGCTCGGCGATTCGGGCCTCGAGGCGGGCGCGGCCGGGCAGTTCATCGAGAATTGAGCGGGTGTACTCATTCTGGGCGTCGGTCCAGTCGGAGACGGCGTTGTCCAGCGACTCGGCCTCTGCGGGTGAGAGGTCGGGGAAGCCGGCGCTGCCCTCCAGCCAGCGATAAGGGTCGTCGAAGCGGAAGTCGTGGAAGGTATCGGTGACGACTTTGCGCTCGGTGGCGGGCGGACCCGCCAGGGTTGTCAGGGCAAGCGCACAGGGCACGGTGACGGCTACGGCAAATCGCAATCTCAGCAGGGACACGGTGGGGCCCTTTCAGCAGGTCGGAAACCGGGGGATGGGGGGTCGCTGCATATCCGGATGCAGAACTTCCAGAGGACGGGCATGATACGCGGCGGGGTGGGCCATGAGAACGACAACGCTCCGGCGGGGTCGCAGGAGCGTGGGAGGGGTCGTCCGAATCAGAGGTGGCGAGGCGCGTCCGTTACTGGATGACGGCCTGGAGGACCATCGAGTAGCGATTCTCAGCATCGGGGCTGAGGATGGTCCAGCGGGTTCCGGGCTCAATGCGGCCGGTCATGTCGAGCTTGAGCCCGAAGATGCCGCCGTCCGAGCCGAAGGTGTGTACGAGGGTGGGGCTATCTGCGCCCGGGGCCTGCGCTTCAACGCGATAGGGGCGATCGGGCTGGGAGACGGGGAGACTGGAGCACATGAGGAAGCCGGCCTGCTCGGCCTCGACGTAGGTGAGGCGTGCGTGGCCGTTGAAGGAATCGACGGAGGGGTTGAAGTAGAGATCGCGCGACTGGGGGTGGAAGAGGAAGACCACCGCCTGATCGCCGAGCTTGACTTTCAGGAGGTCGCTGACCTGGTTGCGGACCACGAGGTTGTTGAAATTGCGGACGTGGGTGTAGGCGGTCAGGGCATAGGAGCCGCTGACGACGGCGATGGCGGCAAAGACGAGACAGGCGGCCCGCCAGACGGGCGAGACGCGACCGAGAAGGAAACGGTGGAGGCCGTCGGGATTCTGAACTGACTCGATCTTGGAGAGGGCCTGGTCGTAGACGCTTTCTGCGAGATCCTGCTGGATGGCATCGCTGAGGCCGGAAAGCACGCGTGGCTTGAGGGTTGCATCGGGGATGCGATGGGGCAGAGCGTCGACGAGCGAGGAGACGCCGTCCTGAACCTCGCGAACCGCGGCGGCCTGCTCGGTGTCGAGCTGGGCGGCGGTGAGGTCGAAGCGGGTGCGCTCGTAGGGCGAGGAGATGCCCAGCGCATCGAGTTCCGCCTGATGTTTCAGCTCGTCATGTGTCATCGAATTCTTCTTCCTGCGGCATTCGCTCTCGAAGTCCTGCGAGAGCACGGCTGAGGGCCGATTTGATGGTACCAAGGGGGCGCTCCAATTCCTCGCTGATTTCCCGAAGCGTCTTGCCGGAGAGATAAGCCCGTTCAACGACCTGTCGTTGGAGGTCGGGCAAGGCGGCAATTTTGGCCAGAAGCCTCGTCTGGCGTTCGGTTCGCAGCATGGGGCGATCCGGTTCCTCCGTATCGTTGACTTGATCCTGAACCCATGCCTCATCAAAGGTTGTGGCCTTGGGACGGATCTTTCGGCGGCGGAGCTGATCGACGAGATACCGCCTCGTGATGATCATGACCCAGGTGACCAGCGAGGCCCGCTGGGGGTTATACCGGTCGGCACTGCGCCAGAGACGCACAAAAATCTCCTGAACCGCATCCTCGGCGTCGGCGCGGGTCGGGGTCATCTGGTAGGCCATCCGATAAACAAGTGCGCTGAACCTGTCGTATAACTCGGCGAGGGCGGCCTCATCCCCACGTGCCACGCGGGTCATGAGAATCAGGTCATCGTCTGACATCGCGGTGATGGTAGCGGATTACGCAGGGTCGGCATGGGGGCAAAATACCGTACGGAGACCAAATATGGAATAACTTGGCAAAAAAGTGCTCCATGATGGATGAAAGTATGTGATTTCAGGAATTCGTCTCACAGGGGGTTGGCGCAGAGTCGATTCGTGGTCAAGATAAGTGATGAGGAGACGTGACAACGTCTCGCGAACGCTTCGGAAGTGGTAGAGTGGACCGTTGCCCCGCAGAATTACGCTGCGAGGCCGGGTCGTTCGCGGCAACGATCACGTAGAGTCATATGTGGCAGAGTGGCTTTTCAAGAGTTGAATGCAGGCCTCGCGGCTTCTCCCTGCTCGAGTTGCTGGTGGTGTTGGCCGTCACAAGCCTGCTGATCAGCCTGATCCTTCCGGGATTCACGCTGGTACGGCAGTCGGCCTACAAGGTTTCCTGCGCCAGCAACATGCACCAGGTGGCTCTGGGGCTTTCGATGTACGTGGCCGACAACCGCGACACACTGCCCTCGTCGGCCTACTCGGGATTCCGCCCGGTCAACGGCTTCGACCGCATGCCGCGCCCGCAGGAGATGATGGTGCTGCGGCTCTCCGGGACGAGCAATCTCTGGGAACCCGACTGGGATGGCGTCGGGGCCCTGTATCCGAAGCGGTACGTCAACACCCCCGAGGTCTTCTACTGCGATGCCCATGTCGGCTCGCACACGATGCAGAAGTACGTCGATCTGTGGGATGACCCCAAGCCCTACCGCCGAATTGTCGGCAACTATCACTATCGAGGGCTGATCTTCCCCGGGCCGACGCCGATCGAGCGGGTCAAGTTTGCGACGATCCAGACGAACATGCCGCTGCTGACGCTGCTTTCCGACGGGCTGCGGACCAAGACCGACTACAACCACATCAGCGGAAACAACACCCTGCGCTCCGATATGAGCGTGACGTGGTTTGCCGACCAGTCGCTGACGATCTACACCTCGCTGCCTACCGAGCAGGAACTCCACAGCGGCGAGGCCGTCACCGACGCCTGGGCCAAGCTGGACCGCGGCCTCGACGACAACAGCGGCAATGACCGCGGCGAAACCGGGTCCAACCGCGGCGGCTCCAAGCGCTCGCGCTGAGATCGACCCGGCCGAATCAATCCCCCCGACCGACTTTGGCACCAGAATTGGAAGGCCAACGTCGCCGCCACTAAGGTACTGCCCGCATCGGGCCGACCGGGCTATCGGCGTCAGCGTTGTCGGCCTGCGGGAGTGTCAGGAGGGCATGAATGTCGTTTCTGAAGCGAATGCTTGGCGGAGGGGCGAAGAAGGATGACTCCATCGTCATCGTCTCCGGGCTGCCCCGTTCGGGCACGTCGATGATGATGAAGATGCTGGTCGCCGGCGGACTCGAGCCGCTGATCGACAACGTGCGCACGGCGGACTCGGACAACCCGAAGGGGTATTTCGAGTTTGAGCGGGTCAAGGCGCTGGACAAGGGCGACACGGCATGGGTGCCGGAAGCGCGGGGGAAGGTCGTGAAGGTCATCAGCGCCCTGCTGAAGTACCTCCCGGCTACCGAGAAGTACAAGGTCATCTTCATGCGGCGCAATCTCGAGGAGAACATGCAGTCGCAGAAGAAGATGCTCGTCAACCGCGGCGAGGCGACCGATTCGGTCAGCGACGAGGAGCTGCTCGGCCTGCTGCAAAAGCACCTGGACCTCGTTGACGCGTGGCTGAGTCGGCAGCTGAACATCGAGTACATGTATCTCTGGTATCACGAGATGGTCAATGACCCGCAGGAGCATGCGCGGAAGGTGAACGCATTCCTGGGAGGCCGGCTGGATGAGGCGAAGATGCTGGAGCAGGTTGACAAGAAGTTGTACCGCAATCGCGCTGCCAGCGCGTGATTGCCTGACGGGAGGCACGAATGAGTGAGACGCAATACCCCAGAGTCATGCTGGAAACCGATACCGGAACAATCGAAGTCGAACTCTGGGACGATGTGGCCCCCGGACATGCGGCCAACATGCTCAAACTCGTCGAAGACGGCTTCTACGACGGTGTGGCGTTTCATCGAATCCTGCCCGGGTTTGTCATCCAGGGCGGATGCCCGCGCGGCGACGGCACCGGCGGACCGGGGTGGACGATCAAGGCGGAGTTCAACGACCGCCAGCACGACAAGGGCGTCCTCTCGATGGCGCGGACGGCCGACCCGAACTCTGCTGGCTCACAGTTTTTCATCTGCCTCGGGCGTGAACACTGCCGCCATCTCGACGGACAGTACACCGCCTTCGGCAAGGTGATCTCCGGTCTCGACGTCGTTGACCGCATCGCCGCGACGCCGCTGGCCGATCGGAACTCGGGGCGGCCGCAGAAGGCCCCGAAGATCGTCAAGGCGCAGCGCGTGACTGCATAGGTCAGGCGCCGTCGAGGCGGTTCAAGAGTGAACGCACGATCGCACCCGGGTTCTCCGCCGCGCAGACAGCGCTGCTGACAGCGACTCCGCGCACGCCCGCTTCCACGAGCGCTGCGATGTTCTCCGGGGTGATCCCGGAGATGGCCAGGTGCGGCAGCGTGATCTCTTCGAGAAACTCGCGGAGGTACGCAACGCCTGCCAGGCGGGGCTTCGCCTTGGTCGCGCTTGGAAACATCGGGCCGAGGCCGCAATAGGCCGCGCCGGCATCCCGCGCTGCACGGGCCTCCTCGATGCAGGAAGTGGAGACGCCGATGAGCAGTTGATCGCCTGCAAGCCGGCGAATGTCTGCCGGTGCGAGATCGGTCTGCCCGACGTGAACGCCGTCGGCTCCGGCGAGCAGGGCGAGGTCGGGCCGGTCGTTGATAATCGAGGATGCTCCGAAGGAGCGACAGGCCTCGACGATGTGTGCAGCTCGATCCAGAAGTTCCGAGTCACCGAGCGACTTCTCGCGCAACTGGATGCAATCGGCGCCGGCTTCGAGGACGGCGGTCAGGACCTCCCGCCAGGGTTTACGACAGAGGGATTCGGTGAGCAGGATGCAGAGCCGCCACTGCCTGCCGCGGCTGCCGTCGAGGCGGGCGGCGAGGCGGGACTCAAGTTCGTACCCGCGATACCGCAGCGTTTGCGCTGCACGGGCAAAGTCCACATCGAGGACCTTTCCGTACTCCTCCAGGCAGCGCAGGGCCTCGGAGAGGCGCTTGCCGGCCGCGATGACGACGCTTCGGACATCGGGACGGGTCAATTCCTCCGCCGTCGAGATGGCTGTACCGACGTCGCCGGGGGTGTCGCGATTGGCCGCCAAGAGGCCCTGAGGCAGGCGGGCCAGGGAGGCGGCGAGGCCGTGGCGGAGGGACTTGGCGGATTCAGCGAGGGCGGCGTCGTTGAGGCAGAAGCGTGCATATTCCTCGAGCAGGCGCAGGGCTTCCCGGGCGCGGTTGGCGTTGGCGTCGAGGATCCGGTGGAGCGGGGGCATGACCGGCGATTCTACGAGGGCGCAGGAGGGGTCGTGCGGGACTATCCTTGCGGCTTACCAGTGACCAGAACCCCGCAGGGATATCGGAGCCAGACATGCAAGTGGGACTCGTGGGCCTGCCCAACGTGGGCAAGAGCGCCCTGTTCAAGGCGATGACGGGAATGGACGTCGACGTCAGCAACTACATGTTCACGACGACGCAGCCCGTGCACGGCACGGCCCCGGTCCCCGATGCACGCCTGACGCTCCTGGGCCAATACATCGAGACGAAGAAGTTCGTCCCGGCGACGATCGAGCTGGTGGACATCCCCGCGATCGTGACCGGCTCATCGGCCGGGGAAGGGATGGGCAACGAGTTTCTCTCCAACGTCCGGCAGGTTGATGCGCTGGCGCATGTGGTGCGGTGCTTCGAGGACGCTGACGTCATGCATGTCCATGACCGGTCCGATCCGGCCCGGGACGTCGAAGAGGTGAACGTCGAGCTGATCCTGGCCGACCTGCAGGTGCTGGAGAGCGCCCGGGAGCGGGCGGAGCGTCGAGCACGAACAGGGGATGCGGCGGCAAAGAAGCGGCTGGAGATCTGCGCCCGGGCCATCGAAGTGCTGGAGGGCGAGCGGCCGCTGAGCGCGTCGGAGTGGACGCCGGAGCAGCGGGCCGAACTGCGCAGCATGGGCATGGTGACGCTGCTGCCGGTGCTCTATGTGGCCAATGTCGGGGAGGATGACCTTGAGGGGAAGAACCCGATGGTCGCGGCGTTACGCGAATGGGTGAAGGCGCGGCACGGTGAGGAGGGCCGGGTCGTGACGGTCTGCGCGAAACTGGAAGCGGAACTGGCCGACATCCGCGATGAGGCGGAGCGCGCGGAAATGCTGACGGCGATGGGGCTCAGCGAACCGGCGCTGGCAGCGCTGGCGCGCGAGCTGTACGCACTGCTTGGACTGCAGTCGTTCTACACCGCCGGCCCGAAGGAGATCCGCGCCTGGACGATCCGCCGGGGTGAGCGGGCCCCGCAGGCGGCCGGCGTGATCCACTCAGACATCGAGCGCGGCTTCATCCGCTGCGAGACGTACCACGTCGACGACATCGTGGCCCTCAAGACCGAAGCGGCGATCCGCGCGGCGGGGAAGATGCGCTCCGAGGGGAAGAACTACGTGATGCAGGACGGCGACGTCTGCCACTTTCTCTTCAACGTCTGAGGCGCAGCAACGGCGCGTTATTCCTCTACGAATCCGGCAACGGCCTCGGTGGCGCGACCCTCTTCGGCAACCTGGAACCAGACGTTCCGCCCGCCGAGGTTGGCACCGGGTGTGACATCGAGCTGCGCGTCGCCGACGGCGTCGGCATCGGCGGTGCCGACGAGCACGGGCCTGCGGAGGCCGAGGGTGACATTGAGCTGGGGCACGAAGGTCTCACCCAGTCCTCTGACGCTGCCGGCGAGATACTGCGTCCGGTAGGGCGTGGCGCCGACGATCGTGAAGGTCGCGGGCTGGCCGACGATCAGTTCGTTGACCGAGACGGTGTAGGGGCCGGTGGCCTTCCAGGTCAGGAAGACATCGGAACTGCCGTTGGTGTCCTCCTCGACGAGGTTATCCGCAAAACTGGAGAAGACGGAGACGAGCTGGCTGAGGGAGATGGCTCCGAATTCTGCGCTGAGGTTGCCGGGCAGCCCGGAGGCGGAGCGGCTGAGGAGTTTCGTTTCGCGGCAGCCCTCGCAGGATTCGTCGTAGACGCCGTTGAGGTCGGGATCGCGATCGGTGACGAAGATGTCAACGGTGCGATTGCCGTCGCCGGAGACCAGTGTGCTGGCGAGACTCTGGTAGACGACGAATCGGCCTTCGGGGGAGATGCGGGGATAGAGACTCACATCATCGCCCTGCGCTCCGTCGGTGGAGAGACTGACGCGGCCGACCAGACCGCTTTCGCGATCGAGGACAAAGACATCGGACTCGGCATTGGTGTCATCGCCGACAAGGTTGCTGGCGCTGCTGTGGAAGGCGATCTGCATGCCGTCGTCGGAGATGTCCGGGCAGCAGGAGCGGGCGTTGCCGACGCCGCCTGAGAGGTTCTTGCTTACCAGCGTGGTCTCGCCGGTCTGGAGGTCGTGCAGGAAGACGTCTTCCCGCGCGTTGGTGTCACCGGGGACAAGATTGGTCGCATAGGAGTAGAAGGCGACGTAGCGGCCGTCACCGGAGATCACGGGTGAGTAGCTGTGGTTGTTGCCCTGCGTGCCGCTGCTGGAGACGCTGACGAGCGTCGTGACTCCGGTGTCACGATCATGGACGAAGATGTCCGTCGTGCTGCCGTTGGTGTCATTGGTGGAGGTGAGGTTCCGGGCCGTGCTCTGGAAGGCGACGTACCGGCCGGTGGCAGAGACGTGCGGGTAGAGACTCTGGCCGTTTGCGGCACGCTGCTGTCCGTTCTGGCGGCTGATCAGTTCGGTGCGGCCGTTCTTGACGTCGCGGATGAAGATATCGTGGGTGTTGTTGGTGTCTTCGGTGCCGAAGTTGTTGGCCAGGGAGTGGAAGACGACGAACTGGCCGGTGGCGGAGATGCGCGCGTGGCTGCTCTCGCCGTTGCCGGGAGTGCCGTTGTCGGAGACGCTGACAATGTCGGTGCGATCGCGGGTGCGGTCGTGGATGAAGACGTCGCGCAGGCCGTTGGCGTCATCGGCTGCGAGGTTCGAGGCGATCGAGTCGAAGACGACGTAGTCGCCGCTGTTGGAGATGTCGGGGCGATTGCTGTCGCCGTTGCTCTGGCGGCCTCGGGAATTGACGGAGACGCGGACGAGGGAGGCGCCGGTGGGGCAGGCGTTGATCAGCTCAGGGCGGCCGTTGAAGAGCGTCGCCCGGCCGCGCGCATTCTGCTCCGGAGTGAAGAGGTCCTGGCAGTTGGAGGGCGAGTAGGCCATGATGTTGCGCGGCTCGGGGGCATAGAGGGTGTTGTTGCAGTCGTCGCGCTCGCTGCCGGTGTACTGGCAGGTGTTGGAGTTGACGTTGTTGAAGCCCAGCAGCGGATCGGCCGGTGTGTCGCAGACCAGGTCGCCGGCGGAATCACAGTTGGAGCCGTCAGCGCACTCGGCGCCGAAGGCGGTTTCGTGGGTGTGGAAGAGGTCGAAGTAGTGCCCGAGTTCGTGGGCGAAGGTGGATTTGTCGTTGCTCGTGGAGGTGCAGGGGTTGGCCATCACGATGCCCTGCTCCTGCGGGCTGGAGAAGGTGAATGCGGAGATGCCGCAGAGCGCAAATCCGGGCGCGAACTCGAAGTACTCGACGAAGTAGCAGTTGATCGTGCCTTCAACCTTGTTGGTGTTCCGCAGTTCGTTGATGCCCGCCTCGGAGTTGATTCCCTCGTAGAAGTAGGTGTCGTCGATGTAGTCGATTTCGCCGGAGATGCAGAACTGGATGCCCATGCCGGCAAAGTGAATGTTGGCGTCGTTGACAGCGCCCTCGAGCCGCTCCAGGGGCAGCCCGCCGGTGCCGTCATCACGACGGACGATGTGCATCGTGAGGGGGACGTAGACGACTTCGTACTCTCCGGCGATTCCCGGAGGTGCGTCGTAGATACCGGCCGCCTGCAACTCAAGGGCGGCTTTGGCCATCTCCTCGGTCAGAATGGTTCCGCACCACTCCGGCGCCTGGGCCGAAACGGTGGATGCTGCGACTGAGAGAGCGATGCCTGTAACGATGCGAATCGAAGCGTTCACGATCTTTCCCCTCAACTTCTCTGTGCCCGACGAGCGCGGGCAATTGACACTGAGATCACAGGCAGCCGGCCGACTCAGGGTCAGCCGATGCCCTTGCTGTTTCAGGATGGACTTTCATCCCTGCGCCGGACCTGCGAACGCACAACGGCGGCCGCGAAGCGGAACGTCCCTGTTCCGATCCTCTCGTGACACTATAACACAAACGTGTCCGGCGCACCAGAGTATTTCACACTCCGTGCGTAACTCCGCCTTTCCGGACCTTGAAAGTCAGGCGGCATCCCAGAGGGCGAGATTGAGCAGGGGCCAGGCGCTCTGCCAGTACTCGTGGGGACGGGCGGCGATCAGTGCCCGTGCGGAGGGTTCCAGAAGGGTGCGGATCAGCGGGCTTTCCTGGAAAACCTCGACGACGGCATGGGCCTGCCGGGGTTCCAGCCACTGCTGGAACGGAAGCGGGAAGCTTGCCTTGGGCCGCATCAGGACCGATTCCGGCACCAGATCGGCAAAGGCGCGACGGAGGACAAGCTTGGTCGTCACCCGGTTCTGCGCCACCGCGACGGCCGATGACGTCCACCCGCCGTCGCCCTCCGGCTCGACGGCGATCTTGTGATCCAGCGGGATTGAAAAGGCCGTCTGCGCCACGCAGACGTCGGCAAAGGGGGTCCGGCCCTCGACTGAGGCGCTCATGGTCGCCGTATCGAGGCGACGGAGGAGATTCGTGAGGTTGAGGCGCCGCTGGATGATGAGGGCGTGTTCGGCGGGGTCGGTCGCCGGGGAGTCGGGGGTGAAGTGGCGCGTCAGTTCATCCAGCAGGAGGGCATCGCCTGCAGCGGCATCGCGGAGCTGCTCGGAGAAGAGGGCGGGCTTGAGATCGGGATGAATCCAGGCGTTGCAGCGGAGGTAGTGCTCCAGGGCATTTCCGAGGCGGTCGGTTCCGTACTGCTCGTGCAGTTCGCGACGGTAGCGCTCGCGCGCCGCCTCCGGACCGGGCCAGCGGTCATCCGGCAGGGCTGCCCGAAGCCCGTCCACCGCGGCCAGCAGCGGAGCGCCGTAGCCGCCGAAGAGTTCATCCGCGCCTTCGCCGGAGACAAGGACCGGCGCTTCGGCCCGGATTTCACGAGCCAGGGCGTGGATGGCGACTTCGTTCGGAGTGGAGAGGGGAAATCCGGTCGCGGCGACCAGGGCGGGCCAGATTGCGTGAAACTCCTCGGAGGTCACGAGGTGTTCGTGATGCACCGTGCCGAGCCGGGAGGCCATCTCTCGGGCATGGCGTGCGTCGCCTCCGCCGTCGGCGGGGTCTGCAGCACACCAGGAGTGGAGAGGCGAACCGCCCCCCTGCTGCTTCCAGATCGCGGCGATGATGGCGCTGTCGAGGCCGCCGGAGAGCAACATGCAGGCGGGAACATCGGCCCGAACGTGCCTGCGGACGGATTCGGTCACGCTCTCCCGCACCTGTTCGGTCGCCTCGTCGAGCGTCAGGTTTCGATCGGGGTGGGCCGGTTCGCGCCAGTAATCCAGCCCGTTGAATTGCGGGCCTGACGGCGTGAAGACGACCTGAAGGGCCTGTCCGGGGCGAAGCGTGCTGACGCCCTCGTAGAGCGTGCGGTTGCCGGTGGTGGGATGGAGCGTGGTCAGGTAGGCCGAACAGGCGGCCAGATCGGGACGTCGTGAGGCGGCGGGGTGGGCGAGCAGTGCCGGAATGTGGGAGGCGAAGGCGATGTCCTGGCCGATGCGTGCGAAGTAGAGGGGCTTGATTCCCAGCGGGTCGCGGGCCAGGGTCAGCGTGTTGAGGGTGAAGTCGTAGACGGCCAGCGAGAACATGCCGCGGATTTTCGAGAGGCAGGCAAGCCCCCAGGCGGCGAAGGCGTGGACGAGCGTCTCGGTGTCGCAGCCGGTTCGAAAGCGCACGCCGGCGCCGGAGAGCTCTGCGCGCAGTTCGGCATCGTTGTAGAGTTCGCCGTTGTAGAGCAGGAGGAAGCGGCGGTCGGGCGACCAGGCCGGCTGGGTCGCGCGGGCCAGCGGGTCGGAGACGGCCAGGCGGCGGACGGCGAAGATGACGTTTGCGGCGGCTGTCAGTCGTGCTTCATCGGGGCCGCGGGCCGCCATGGTGTCGCGCATGCGGGCGATGAGATCGGGGGAGACGGTCGGGCGCGAACCGGGGGCGGAGATGACACCGAGAATTCCACACATGCAGCCGACCCTTCCTGCTCACAAGACGCGGAGATGAGTGCGTCTGATGGGTATCGGCCGCAGACGGCCTCAGGCAGGACTTCGATCAGTCAACCGGTGGGATTATGGGGCATTCAGGCGTCGCTGAGGGCCTCGACGCCGGGCAGACTCTTGCCCTCGAGGAGTTCGAGACTCGCGCCGCCGCCGGTGGAGACGTGGGAGTACTTCGAGGCAAAGCCGAACTTCTCCGCCGCCGCCGCGGTGTCACCGCCGCCGATGATGGAGATCGCCTTGTTCTTGGTCGTCGCGTCTGCCACGGCCTTGGCGACGACTTCGGTGCCGACGTCGAAGGGGCTGACCTCGAAGACGCCGACCGGCCCGTTCCACAGGATGGTCTTCGACTGGCTGATCTTCTCGACAAAGAGCGACTGGCTTTCGGGACCGATGTCAAGCCCCATCCAGCCGTCCTCGATGTGATCCTCGAAGGTCTTGATCGGCGTCTGGGAGGAGACCTCCTGGCCGCAGACGTGATCGAAGGGGAAGAAGAGGTCGGCTCGGCTCGCTGCTGCAAGGTCGATGATGCGGCGGGCGTCATCGAGGCGATTGTTCTCGACCAGACTCTTGCCCATCCGGCGGTTGAGCACCTTCAGGAAGGTGTAGGCCATGGCCCCGCCGACCAGAATCGTGTCCACCTTCTGGATCAGGTTCTCGATGGCTGCGAGTTTGTCCGAGACCTTGGCGCCGCCGAGGATGGCGGTGAAGGGGCGGGCGGGGTTCTCCAACGCGCCTGAGAGGTACTTGAGTTCCCGCTGCATGAGCAGGCCCGCCGCACAGGGCTTGCCGGCCTGCTTCAGAATCACGGGCACGCCGGCGGTGGAGGCGTGGGCCCGATGGGCGGTTCCGAAGGCATCGTTGCAGTAGATGTCGGCATAGCCGGCCAGTGCACGGGCAAAGGTCTCAGCGTTGGAGGTCTCCTCGCTGTGGAAGCGGAGGTTTTCCAGAAGAAGTACCTCGCCGTCGCGGAGGGCGTTCACCGCCGCCGAAGCCGCCTCGCCCACACAGTCGTCGCCGGGGAAGGCGACGGGCTTGTTCAGGAGCGTCGAAAGGGCGGAGGCGACGGGTTTGAGTGAGTGCTTCGCCTCATACCCCGTGCCCGAGGGCCGCCCCAGATGCGACATGAGAATGACCCGGCCACCGCGCGAGGCGATGTTCTGAATCGTCGGCAGCGACATGCGAATCCGCCGGTCATCGGAGATTGAACCGTCGGCGGCAAAGGGGACATTGAAGTCAACCCGAACAAGAACCTTCTTGCCGGAGACATTGACGTTTTCGATGCTCAGTTTGGACATGGCGTGGCGCTTTCCCCGTTTCCTGAGAGACTCACCCTTCGCAGTCGCCGCGACCGAAAGGGTCCGATCATAGACGACTCTGCGCAGAGCGTCGTCACGGGCTCAACCCGAAGTGCCGGACTCGACAAGGATCTTCGCGGCCGCAGCGTTTCCGAGCGAGAAGGGCTCCTCGCCGGGGGTCTGAAGGGTCAGCGAGTCGGCTGCGGGCTCGCGGGAGAGGATGGTCGCCGTTCCTCCGGGTCGGAGTCTCTTCTGATCGATGAATCGCAGGAAGTCCTCGCGCTGATCGAGGATGCGCGCCACGCGCAGGGGCACGGCCAGCGGGCTTTGCAAAAGCGAGGCGAGGCGCGGCCGCTCCATGACACCGCTGGCAGAGGGAATGGGATCTCCGTGGGGATCGACGGTCGGGAATCCCAGCAGGGCGTCGATGCGATCGAGGAGTTTGTCGGAGATGGCGTGTTCGAGGCGTTCGGCCTCGTCGTGGACCTCGGACCAGTCCAGCCCCAGCACTTCGACCAGCAGCGCCTCGACGAGACGGTGGCGGCGAAGGATGGCAAGCGCTGCGGCCTCACCCTTTCGCGTCAGACGGGCGCCTGCGTACGGCTCGTAGGCGACCAGCCGATCGCGCGCCAGGCGCTTGACCATCGCCGTCGCGGTCCCGGGCGCCACATTGAGGGCCGAGGCGACGTCGCCCATGGGGACCAGCGGCCGTTGCGGGCTGCGCGCGTGGAGCATGTAGATGCACTTGAGGTAGTTTTCGCAGGCAGTCGTCAGCATCGACCCGGATCATCCGGTACGGATTGGCCGGGCATTCTACCCGAGGTCCGAGGCCTACCGTCGGCGGCGCTTCTGCTTGCGGGCCTTGGCTTTGGGGCTTGGCGTATACGTCGATCCCTTGGTGCGGAAGAGGTTGGCCATGCCGGCCGGGCCGCCGGCCCCGGAGGAGAGCTGGCGCATGGCCTTCATCTGGCCCAGGGCCCCGACGCCTGCCATCTGCTTGCTCATCTTCGAGACCATCTCAAACTGCCGCGTGAGTTGGGAGACAGCCCGGGTGTCAACGCCTGCGCCGCGGGCGATGCGCTCCCGGCGGCTGTTGTTGAGCATGCCTACGTCGCGCCGTTCCTGCGGCGTCATCGAGTTGATGATTCCCTCGAGGCGGTTGAGCTGCTTGTCGTCGATATCGAGGTCTTTCATCATGGAGCCGACGCCCGGCAGCATTCCCAGCAGGTGCTTGAGCGGCCCCATCTTGCGGAATGAGCGCAGCTGCTTGAGGAAGTCATCCATGGTCAGCTCGCCCCGGGCCATCTTCTCCGAGAGCTCGAGGGCTTCTTCTTCGGAGACCTCCGCCTGCGCCCGCTCGACGAGGGAGACGACATCGCCCATGCCGAGAATGCGACCGGCCATGCGCTCCGGGTGAAACTCTTCCAGGGCGTCGAGGTGCTCGCCGACGCCGATGTACTTGATCGGGGCGCCGGTGACCTGCCGGACCGAGAGGGCAGCTCCGCCGCGTGTGTCGGAGTCGAACTTCGTGAGGATGACGCCGTCGACTTCCAGCGATTCGTGGAAGGCCTTGGCGCTGTTGACCGCATCCTGACCGGTCATCGCATCGACGACCAGCAGAATCTGGTGCGGCTCAACGGCGGCATTGACGGACCGCAGTTCCCCCATCAGTTCGTCGTTGATGTGGAGACGGCCGGCGGTGTCGAGGATGAGGACGTCAACGCCCGTCTTCTTCGCCGCCTCGCGCGCCCGGCGGCAGACATCGACGGCGACGCCGACGGCCTTGCCGTATTCAGCGCACTTGTCGGGCTCGGCGTAGAAGTGGATGGAGCCGGAGCCGGGCATGGTCGAGGCAACCTGGTCGCAGACGGTGCGGAGCTGCTCGACGGCGGCGGGTCGCTGGAGGTCGGCGGCGGCGACCATGACGGACTTGCCGCGTTTCTTGAGGATGGCGGCGAGCTTGCCGCAGGTGGTCGTCTTGCCGCTGCCCTGGAGGCCACACATCATGACGATCGTCGGCGGCGGCTCGACGAGCATCAGGTGGGTGTCCACCGGGCCCATGAGCTCCACGAGGCGGCGATGGACGATGCCGACCATCTCCTGCGCGGGCTTGAGACTGCGGGTGACCTCCGTGCCCAGAGCGTCCTTGAGCACATCGTCGCAGAACTGCTTGACCACTTCATAGTGGACGTCGGCCTCGAGCAGGGCGTGACGTACTTCGGTCATCGCCTCGCGGACATTCTCCTCGGAGATGCGGCCGCGACCGGAGAGTTTGCGGAAGGCGTCGGTGAATCGATCTGAAAGCGTCGAGAACATGGGAGATTCCGTGGCTGCGCCGCCCCGGCGGTGAGGCGGGTTCGGGAACTATAGACGAACGACGAGGCGGTCCGGCGCGGCAGCTGGTGGCTTCCGGCCGGATCGCTACAATATCCGACGAAACCCGGATTGCAGCATGGAAGGTTGCAACACCCATGGAGTTGACCCTGCTCCCCACGATTCACTCTCCGCGCGACCTCAAGGCCCTCTCGATTGAGCAGCTTGAGACGCTCGCCTCGGAGATCCGCACCGCCATCTACGAGCAGGTCTCCAGGACCGGCGGCCACCTCGCGCCCAATCTCGGCGTCGTCGAACTGACGATCGCCCTGCACTACGTCTTCGACTTCGCCTGGGACCGGCTGCTCTTCGACGTCGGCCACCAGTGCTATCCGCACAAGCTCCTCACCGGGCGCTTCCCCCTGCTCTCGAAACTGCGGACCCGCGCCGGGATGGCGGGCTTCCCCGAACCGCGGGAGAGCGCCTTCGACCTCTTCTCCGTCGGCCATGCGGGCACGGCGATCAGCACAGCCGTCGGCATGGCGCGGGGCGACACGCTCAACGCTGAGGCGTTTGACCCCGAGGGCAACCCCGAGGGCCGCCGCGTCGTGGCGCTCATCGGCGACGCCTCGATCGTCAACGGCGTTGCGATGGAGGGGCTCAACAACGCCGGCACGCTCAAGCGACAGATGCTCATCGTGCTCAACGACAACGGCATGTCGATCGCCAAACCCCAGGGGGCGGTCGCGGCGTACCTGGATCGGGTTCGCACCAGCCGCACCTACCGCACCGTCAAGCGCGCCGCCCGCGATGTCGTCAGCCAGTTGCCGGGCGGCTCGCTGATCGGCGAGATGTATCACCGCATGGGCGAGATGACCAAGGCCGCGCTGGCCGAGGATGCGTGGTTTGAGAAGTTCGGCCTCGTCACCGTCGGCCCGGTCGACGGCCACGACCTGCGCGGACTGATCGAACTGCTCGCCGAGGTGCGCGACTTCGACCGCCCGATGGTGCTGCACGTCCACACCGTCAAGGGCAAGGGCTACGAACATACCGAGGGTGATGCGACAACCTTTCACTCTCCCAAGCCCTTCGTCATGCAGGGCTGCCGCGTCGAACTCAAGAGCACCGGCCGCTCCTTCACTTCCGCCTTTGCCGACGCCATGATCGACCTCATGGAGCGCGATCCGAAGGTGGTGACGGCCACAGCCGCGATGCCCGACGGCACGGGGCTGGCCAAGGTGATGCCGAAGTTCCCCGATCGCTGCTGGGATACCGGCATCTGCGAGTCGCACGCCATGGACATGATGGCCGGGCTGGCGCGCGCCGGGCACAAGCCGTTCTTTGCCGTCTACTCCACCTTCCTGCAGCGCGCCTTCGACCAGGCGTTCCAGGAAGTCGCCCTGCAGGGCCTTCCGGTCCGCCTCTGCCTCGACCGGGCCGGCCTCGTCGGCGGCGACGGCGCGGTGCACCACGGCTTCTGCGACATCAGCATTCTCAGCGTCTTCCCCGATGCCGCCCTGCTCTCTGCCATGGATGAGCCCAGTCTCCGGGCGGGACTCGAGTTCATGCGCACCTACGACGCCGGGCTTTCGGCAATCCGCTACCCACGCGACAACGTCAGCGATCGCTTCACCGACCAGACTTGCCCGGCCTTTGAACTGGGCAAAGCCCGACCGCTCCATGTCGAAGACCGCCCCGATGCCGCGATCCTCGGTCTCGGCGTGATGGCGCTCTCGGCGATGGCTGCCCGTGATGAACTGGCCTCGGAGGGCGAGTATCGCATCAGCGTCTACGACGCACGCTTTGCCCGCCCTGTTGATCTCGATCTGCTGCGCGACCTCCTCGGCCGGGGCATTCCGGTCATCACCGTGGAGGACCACGGGCTGCCCGGCGGGTTCGGCGCCAACGTGCTGGAGGCCTGTCATGATGCCGGCCTGCCGACGCACCTGGTCCACCGCATCGCCATTCCCCAGCGCTGGATCTATCAGGACAGCCGCAAGAGCCAGCTCGAGGAGGCCGGGCTTGACGTCGCCTCCATCGTCCGCCGGGTTCGTGAGGCGATCGATTCCGCCCGTCCGACGATCGCCGATCCGGCGCCGGCCCAGGTGGCCGTCCGTTCAACGGCTCCGCTGGAGCGATCCGAAACCGAACGCACCTGATCAGGCGTCGTTCTTCGAGTCTGTCACATCACTCGCTCCCGGGAGTCTGCCCATGCGTGCGCCCATCCTTACGCTGCTTGCGACCGCGCTTTCCGCAACGGCCTTCGGCCAGCCCTTCCGGATTCATGTGCAGGATGCTGAGACGGGCCGCGGCGTGCCGCTGGTGGAATTGAAACTGACCAACAGCCACGTCTTTCTGACCGACAATGCCGGGATGGTCGCCTTCGACGAACCGGGGCTGATGAACACGCGTGTCCACTTCACCGTCAGCAGCCACGGATACACCTACAAGAAGGACGGCTTCCAGATCCCCGGCATCGCGCTCGACATCTCGCCGGGCGGCAGCGCGGTCCTGAAGGTGGATCGGGTCAATGTCGCGGAACGGCTCTATCGCATCACCGGGGCGGGGCTTTATCGCGACAGCATCCTCCTCGGCGACACGCCCCCGATCGAGCAGCCGCTGATCAACGGCCTGGTGATGGGGCAGGACTCCGTGCAGTCGATCATCTACCGGGACCGGATTCACTGGATCTGGGGCGACACGGGTCGGCCCGCCTACCCGCTCGGGAACTTCGAGGCATCGGGGGCGGAATCCGACCTGCCGGGCCAGGGCGGGCTTGATCCCTCGCTGGGCATCAACCTGCGCTACTTCGTGGACAAGGAGGGCTTCTCCCGCCCGATGCTTCCGATTGAGGGGCCGGGCCCGGTGTGGCTGGACGGGCTGATGATCATCCCCGACTCCGACGGAACCGAGCAGCTGTACTGCCACTGGATTCGTGTGAAGTCGCTGGGCGAGATCTATGAACGCGGCCTCGCCCGTTACAACGATGAAACAGACCACTACGAACCGATCGCCTCGCTGCCGGTCGATTCTGAGATTCGGCCCTATGGACACCCGGTCGAACTGACGACGCAGCGCGGCCGGGAGTACTTCTTCGGCGCGCCCTTTGCCAATCTGCGCGTCGCTGCGGATGTGGAGGCGATCAAAGAAGCCGGCAACTACCTGGCCTTTACGCCGCTGACGGCAGACGGGAGCGCCGTGGAGCGAGATGACGACGGCCACGTCGTCTACGGGTGGAAGCCGGGCGCGCCGTATCTCGGCGGGATGGAACTGCTGCAATGGCGCAATCGGGGGGAACTGCCGCAGCGTGAGTGGCCCGTCGATCTTCGGGACATCGAGACGGGCAAAGATGTCGTGCCCCACGGCGGTTCGCTGGCGTGGAACCCGTATCGAAACAAGTGGGTCGCGATTGTCCTCCAGACCTTCGGCGAACCCTCCTTCCTGGGAGAGATCTGGTATGCCGAAGCCGACACGCCGCTTGGCCCGTGGGTCTGGGCGCGGCGGATCGTGACGCACAACAAGTACTCCTTCTACAACCCCAAGCATCACCCCTTCTTCGACCAGGACGGCGGGCGCGTCATCTACTTCGAGGGCACGTATACGGCGATGTTCTCCGGCAACGAGCACCTCACTCCGCGATACGACTACAACCAGATCATGTATCGCCTCTCGCTGGATGATCCGCGCGTACACCTGCCCGCGCCGGTCTATCGCATGGAATCGGGCGAACTGACGCTCAAGGTCTCCGCAGATGAGGCCCACGGCATCGACGAACTGGCCTTCTTCGCCATCGCTCCCGAGGATGCCCGAGAGGGCCACGTGGCCGTGTACGCTTCGGGGGCCGACGGCGAGGAACTCTCGACGCAGCCGCAGCGGGCGGGCCAGTCGCCGCTCTTCTACGCTCTGGCGCTCAACGAGCCGGAGAACGCCGCGACCGTCGAACTGCCGGGCATCGGCCGCGTCTGGCCCAACCGGACCGATCCGGCGGTGATTCGCGCCATCGTGCGCGACGGCACGCCGCTCTCAACGAGTCAGCGCTGACGGATCAGCAGTCGGCGTTCGAGGCGCTGCTCCACGATGATCGGTTCGATGTCGCTGAGGAATCGCCGCGCATCCTGCACGTAGCCGGCGGTCGGCTTCAGTTCCGGGTTGATCGCGCAGAAGTAGCGGTTGAGCCGGAGCATGAGCAGCTCGCGGACGTATTTGGCGAGCATGGAGGCCAGGGCGACGGGGAAGTGGCGGCTGTCGGCCTCTGGGGCGAAGGTGATGCGCAGCCGGCCGGAGTCTCCCTGCAGTTCGTAGCGGCAGAGGTCCGGGCACTGGTCGAGGATGCGCAGCGCGTGCTCCGGAAAGAGCAGCCGCAGCGACTCGCAGTAATCGATTCGTCCCCCCTGGCGATCAATGACGACATGCGGCGTCTGTCCACCGAAGGCGCGCACCAGGTCGGCCAGGTGCCGGGAGAAAAGGTGAAACGAGGCCGCCGCCTTGCTTCGGAACTGTTCGACGATGGCGTTGAAGTGCGGGTCCATGAGCGTCCGGCAGTGCAGAGCGACGACCTCGATTCCGTTTCGCTCCAGGTGCCGGCGCAACTGGCTGGCGGCAATGCCGATGGCGGCCGAGTCGTTGGCAACGGGCAGTCGGATGGGGTCGCCGCCGTACCACGGGGCCTCATCAAGTGATTCCAGCGCGGCCGGGGCCACTGCCGCAAAGAACTCCTCATCGGTTTCGGGCAGGGCGTCGGGCCGGACCGCCCTCAGAAATGCCAGCAGAGCGGCCTCAAGGTGAAGCAGGGCTTCGCGGCTGGCGGGGCCAGTGGCCCGTTTGACCTTTTTTGAGTCGTTGACGACGAGTCTCGTTCCTCGCCGGGCGATGGTTCGGCTGACGCAGGGCTTCAGGATCGACCACATGTTGGGGGCCGTCGGCGTTTCGGGGTCGAGGTCCCGGAAGCGAAAGGCGGCGCAGCCGACAGTCAGCGGCCCCAGCATGGGACCGTAGCCCGCCTCATCCAGCCCTGCGTAGACAAGCGTCATGCGGCCAGTGTACTGTCGCGCCGCTAGAGTTTCACCGTCATGACGGCCGTACGCGAGAAAGTTCTGCTGGCAATGTCGGGGGGCGTCGATTCCTCCGTCGCAGCCGCTCTGCTGAAGGAGCAAGGGTACGACGTTGTCGGCTGCTTTATGCGCCTCGGCTCTCCGGGCGAGACCCTCGATGAGCTGCAACCCTATGAAGAATCAGAAGATACATGCGATCCGAGCAGGGTGCGTATCGGTCATCAGGGCTGCTGCTCGATCAACGATGCCGCCGACGCCCGGCGGGTCGCGGCCCGGCTCGGCATTCCTTTTTATGTGTGTAACTTCAAAAAGGACTTTGGCCGCATCATCGACTACTTTGTCGAGGAGTACAACGCGGGCCGGACGCCCAACCCCTGCGTCCGCTGCAACGACTGGCTGAAATTCGGCAAGCTCCACGAGTACGCCCGACAGATCGGCGCGGAGAAGGTCGCCTCCGGGCATTATGCGCGCATCGAACGCATCGGAGGGTCGCTGCGCCTGCTGCGCGGCCTCGACCACTCCAAGGACCAGAGTTACGTCCTCTTCGGGACGCCGCAACATCGCCTCAACGAGATGCTCCTGCCCATCGGCTCACTCGAGAAGTCGGCCGTGCGCGCGCTCGCCGCGGACCTTGGCCTGCCCGTCTTCGACAAGCCCGATTCGCAGGAAATCTGCTTCGTTCCTGATAACGACTACGCCGGTCTGGTTCGGCGACGGACACCCGGCGAAGTTCATGAGGGAGCCATCCTCGACCAGGAGGGACGAGAAATCGGCCGGCACCCGGGGCATCAGCACTTTACGATCGGGCAGAGGCGGGGCATCGGCATCGCGGCGTCGGTTCCGCTCTACGTTCTGAATCGCGATGCGAAGGCCAACACGATCACGGTCGGACCTCGGGAGCGCCTCTCGGCTTCGGGCTGCGTGGCGACAGAGGTCAACTGGCTGAGCCCGGAGCACCCCCCGAGCGACCGGTGGCAGCCCTGCCTGGCGAAAATCAGGTACAACGCCGAGCCGGTCCCGGCCCACTTCCGTGGTTCGGCAGATGGGGGGCTGGAGGTCGCGTTCGAGGAGCCGCAGCCGGCTGTCGCCCCCGGCCAGGCAGTGGTCTGCTACGAGGCCGCGGGGGGCGAGGCGGTGCTTGGAGGGGGCTGGATCGACCGGGCAACAGGGATCGAGGAGAATTCAGGGCTGAATCCCTGAAATCGGGTTCCAAAATGAACCGATGCGCGGTATGCTGAGACAGACCGCCCCGGAGCAGGAGGGGGCGGCGGGATCCATCGAGCGGGGACGATCGGTGGACTCAGAGCTGAGGCGTCCCCACGTGGTTCGTTGTGGCCCCGATCCGGAGCGCTGATCCGGATCCGACACGTCAACAGGATCGATCCGATTGCCCACGGCGTCAATCGGAAACGGGGCGATTGCTGCCCCGGTGGTTGGCTGTTGCGCGTCGCAGAGTGCAAGCAAAGGAGCGTGGCGATGATTGTGGACTCACGCTGCGAAGAGTTTGATGTGGCGATCATCGGCGGTGGCCCGGCCGGGAGCACTGCCGCTGCGATTCTGAAGAAGTACGACCCGTCGCTTCGGGTGCTCATCCTCGAGCGGGAGAAGTTTCCGCGTGAGCACGTCGGCGAAAGCCAGTTGCCGATCTGCTGCAACGTGCTCGACGAGATGGGCTGCTGGGAGAAGGTTGAGGCGGCGAACTTTCCGATCAAAATCGGCGCGACCTACCGGTGGGGATCCAGCACCAAACTCTGGGACTTCGAGTTCATCCCGCTGCACCTCTTCAAGGATGAGCCCCGGCCCGCGAAGTTCGAGGGTCAGCGCCGCTACACCGCCTTCCAGGTGGATCGGGCCGTCTACGACACCATCCTGCTGGATCATGCCGCCTCCATGGGCGCTGAGGTCCGGCAGGAGACCAAGGTCGCAGAAATCCTCCACGAGGGCGATCGCGTCACCGGCCTTCGGCTGGGAGACGGCTCGGAGGTCCGCGCGAAGTACTACTTCGACGGCTCCGGCCACGTCGGGATTCTGCGGCGGGCGCTCGGGATCGGCGTGACGGTTCCGACCACGCTCAAGAACGTCGCGATGTGGGACTACTGGGAGAACACCGAGTGGGCCGTGACCATCGGCACGGGCGGTACGCGGGTGCAGGTGCTGAGCATCGGCACCGGGTGGATCTGGTTTATTCCGCTGAGCCCGACGCGCACGAGCATCGGCTTCATCTGTCCGGCTGACTACTACAAGGAGTCAGACAAGACGCCGCAGGAGCTGTATGACTGGGCGCTCTCGCAGGAGCCGCGGGTGCAGGCCCTGATCAAGGGAGCATCCCGCGAGAACGAGGTGCGGACGACCAAGGACTGGTCGTTCGTGGCCGATCGCGTCGTCGGGGAAAATTGGTTCCTGATCGGAGAGTCGGCAGGATTCGCCGACCCGATTCTTGCCGGCGGCATGGGCCTGGCGCATACCAGCGCGCGTGAGGCGGCCTATACCGTGCTGGCCATGATGCGCGGCGAGCATGAGCCGAAGTGGCTTCGCGATGAGTACAACGAGACGCAGCGTAAGCGTGTGCTGCAGTACATCCGCTTTGCCGACTTCTGGTACTGCGCCAACGGCCAGTTCACCGACCTCGAAGATTTCACGGCCAAGATCGCCAAGGACGCGGGCCTGAAGATGACGCCACAGGCGGCTTTCCGCTGGCTGAGTCTCGGCGGCTTCAACCATGAGGACCGCTTCCTGCCGGGCCTGGGCGGTCTGGACCTGCTCTCGGTCAAGGAGATCACGAAGCTCTTCACCAACAACCAGGACGTCGGCTGGGAAATCAACAAGTTCAACGTCTTCAAGGTCAACCTTGTCGGAGCACGCAAGGGAACCGTCGGCGTCATGCACGAGGGGAAAATTCACCGCGTTCCGGCCTACATCCGAGGCGGACAGACCCTGCCGCTGACTGGCATGTACAAGCGCGTCATCGACATTCTGGAGAAGTACGACGACGCCGTGGACATTCACCGCGAGTTCCGCAACGCGACCGTCTCCGGTGGACAGGACGGGTCCTCGCTGCCGGTGCAGGCCCTGGCTCCGGGCCAGCTCTTCTCGACCCTTGAGGCCATGCTGCTGGATCATTGGGTCGTCGGCCGCGTCAACCGCAAGAAGCCGATGCCCTTCTATAACCACAACCCGGCCGGGAACGTCTCCAACTTCCATGGAAACACCGACCCGCTGACGCGGAAACTGGAGTCAGGCGACGGCCAGACGCTCTCGGTTCCGGCCTGACGGGACGGCGGAATTGACCCTTGCGGCGTGAACTCGTAGCGTTGCGGACACGCCCCGGCGCTTCGGGGCGGGATTTCTCTCGTCTGGAGCCGCCATGCGCCAATTCTCCCTTCGCGCCCGCCGTCTTGCCGTCTGGACTGCGATTGCCCTGCTGAACGTATTCCCGGCCCTGTCCCTCGGGCAGATCAGCCAGTCGATCATCACCTCCTCGACACCCCTGAGCGCCGACCAGCAGCGGCAGGTGACGGCCTTTGCCCAGGAGTGGAGCGCCGTGCTGGGGCGGGACTCCGCCCGCGACTCGGCGGAGGCACGCCGCACGCTGATGGCGCCGCTGAGCCGTAATGACGCCAGCGTCCACTTCCGCCGCGCCCTCTCTGACGCCCTGGTGCCGCCGCTGGCTGACCTGCTTGCCGATACCGCTCTTCCGGTGAACACGCATCTGAACGCCGTTCAGGTGCTCGGGGTCATGGGGACCGATGCCGCTGTCGCGCAACTGGGAGTCGCGCTGCAGAGTGAGAAGCCAGCCGTCCGCTACGCAACCGCGATGGCCTTCGAACGCACCTTCCTGCTCGCGGCCGCCAACCAGGCCGTCTTCGACCTGCGCGTCGCTGTTCCGGACATTGGGCGCACCCTGCGAAACGCCATCAGCGCTGAGAGTGATGCGAACGTCCTCGCCGCCCTGTGCGCTGCCTGCAGCGCAGCGCCGACGCCATCAGTCGCCGTCGACAATCTCTGTCGCGGTCTGATGGGACAGATCCGAGGCGCCTATGAGGATGGCGAGCTTGATCGCTTCGAGGCAGCCGCCGAGGGCCTGCGGCTGGTGCGGCGAACCTACATCGAGCGCGTCCTGGGTGCCGGCGCTTCCCTCCCGGCTGATATCCAGAAGACGATGGTCGAGGCCGGAGTCCTGGCCCTGATGGCGGCGATCGAGGCAGGTCGCAGCGATCTGGCCGAGTCCGAGCAGGCCCCCCTGCTTTACGGTCTGGCCGAAGCCGGCGAGGGTCTGCTGAACCTGATTTCAGGGATCGCAACCCCGAATCTGCAGGCGTCCCGAGCCGTGGAAGGCCGCAACTACGACGAGGCGCACAACGCCCTGGAGGGCTTCTGGCTCGCCGATGCGGGCCCGATCCTCTCCAACCGTCAGTGGGGATTCACGCGCGGCTCATTCAACGACTTCCTCGACCAGCCCTGAGAGTGACCGCAGCGGCGCTACCCGCTGACGACCAATGGCGATACGCTTGCAGCGATGCTCCGAATCGCGGCGATCCTCTTTCTGCTGCTGGCGCTGCTTGCCGGCGCGCTTTCGCTTGACGGCGGCGCTGGCGAGGCCGACCTTGTCTTTGTCAACCGGGGTGAGTGCCACACGCTGGATCCGCAGCGGATGTCCTGGCTGCAGGATTTCCGCATCGCCGAAGCAATCTACGAGGGGCTGGTCTCCTGGAACAACGACACCTTCGACATTGAGCCAGGCGTGGCCAGGGAGTGGTCCGTCTCCGACGACGGCCTGACCTACACCTTCGCCCTCCGGACTGATGCGAAGTGGTCCAACGGCGATCCCGTCACCGCCGGCGATTTTCTCTACGCCTGGCGACGGGCGCTGATGCCCGACACGACCGCGGACTACGCCGATCTCTTCTTCAAGATCCGAGGCGGCGAGGAGTTCTTTGAGTGGCGCAGCCGACAGGTTGCGGAGTTCTCTGCCGATCAATCGCTGCGCGGCCAGGAGCGGCAGGCGCGCGCGGAGGAGCTGCTGGCCGAGGCGCGGGCGCACTTCGCCGCCACCGTCGGACTTTCTGCGCCCGATGACCACACCCTGATCGTGACGCTGCAGCAGCCGACGCCCTACATGCTCGACCTCTTCGCCTTCGGCGTCTTCAGCCCCGTTCACCCCCCTTCCGTCGAGCCCCACATCACCGTTGACGCCGCCACCGGCTCGCTTCGGGAGCAATTCGGCTGGACAAAACCCCCCCGCTGTGTGACCAACGGCCCGCTGAAACTGACGCGCTGGCGCTATAAGCGCGACATGCTGATGGAGGCCAACCCGTACTACTGGAACCGCGAGAAGGTCCGGTCGCAGCGCGTGCTCTCCCTCTCCGTTGAAGACACCTCCACGGCCGTGCTTGCCTTCCAGACCGGCACCATCGACTGGCTGTCGGACCTCTCGGCCGAGTTTCGAGCCGACATGCTCGCCCAGGCCCGCGCCTACACAGAGCGCCACGCCGATCGGCTGGAGGAACTCAAAGTCCAGGGGCTGGACTACTGCGAGCGCATGCGTGTGCTCGCTTCGGAGTCGCCCCCGCAGGAGGGCGAGCGCAACGATGTGCACGCATTCTCCGCCTTCGGAACGTACTTCTTCAACTTCAACTGCCAGGAACAGTTCAACAACGGCAAGCCCAACCCCTTTCACGATGCACGCATCCGCCGCGCCTTCGCCCTGGCCATCGACAAGGCGTCCATCGTCCGTAACGTCACGCGCATGAACCAGAACGTCGCGCGCACCTTCATCCCCCCGGGCTCGATTCCCGGCTACGAGAGCCCTGCCGGGCTCGGCTACGACCCTGCGGCCGCCCGCGCCCTGCTCGCCGAAGTCGGGTACGAAGACCGCAACGGCGACGGGCTCATCGAGGACGCACGCGGCGAGCCCTTCATGGTCGTCGAACTGCTCTACAGCACAGGTGAGGACCACAAGAACATCGCCGCGGCGATCTCCGGCATGTGGGAGCGGGAACTGGGCGTCCGTACGACCCTGGCCGGCAAAGAGAGCAAGGTCTTCGGCGATGAACTGAAGAAGCACAACTTTGTGACCGCACGCGGCAACTGGTACGGCGACTACGGCGATCCGACGACCTTCCTCGATCTCTTCCGCACGACCAACGGCAACAACGATCGCGCCTACTCAAATGCGTACTTTGACGAACTCATGGCGCGCATCGACGCCGAGCTCGACCCGCAGGCGCGGATGGATCTGCTTGAGGAGGCCGAGGCCTTCGTCATGGAGCAGGAGCTTCCCTTCGTGCCGCTCTTTCACCAGGTTACGCTGTACATGTTTGATCCCGCTGAAGTCTCCGGGCTCACGACGCACCCGCGCCTCGTGCAGTACCTCTGGGAGATGGAGGTGCAGCGGCCATGACGCAGATGATCCTCCGCCGCCTGCTGCAGCTGCCGCTGATCCTGCTGGCCATCTACACGCTGACCTTCCTGCTGGCCTGGCTCCTGCCGGGAAGTCCCGTCGAGCGGGCGGAGGGACGCCGGCCCGACCCTGCCGTGATCGAGGCGATGGAGCGGCAGTACAACCTCGACCGTCCGGAGCGCTTCTACGTCTCGTATCTCTACAACGCCTCCGGGGTCGCGTGGCTGCGCGGCGACTCGGAGACGGTCTTCAACTTCGGCCCCTGCCTGCAGTACAAGGACTGGTCGGTCAACGAGCTCATCGAGAGTTCGCTGCCGGTGAGCATCGTCCTGGGGCTTGCCGCGATCATCCTGGCGCTGATGATCGGCCTGAGCGCGGGCGTGCTCGGCGCGGTGCGTCCGGGCAGCGCTGTCGATCACGCCTCCTTCATGGTGGCGCTGATCGGCATCAGTCTGCCGAGTTTCGTCATCGGCACCGGCTTGCTGATCCTGCTGGCTGTCGCCTTTCCCATCTTTCCGATCGCCGGGTGGGGAAGTCTCGGCGATGTGGCGCTGCCGGCTGTGACGCTCAGTCTGCCGTATGCCGCCTACATCGCCCGGCTGACGCGCCTGGGCATGATCGAAGTGATGCAGGCCGATTTCATCCGCACGGCCCGCGCCAAGGGTCTGCCCGAGAGCCAGGTCGTGATGCGGCACGCCCTGAAGGTCGCCTTCCTGCCGGTGCTGAGTTATCTCGGTCCGGCGACGGCGGCGGTGATGACCGGCTCATTTGTCGTGGAGAAGGTCTTCAACGTGCCCGGGCTGGGGCAGCACTTCGTCAACTCGGTCCTCAACAAGGACCTCTTCATGATCATGGGGGTCGTGCTGACCTACTCGACGATGCTGATCCTCTTCAACCTCATCGTCGATGTGCTGTACGGATGGGTTGATCCGCGCATCAGCCTCTCGTGATCAGTCGAAGGCCTGCGTCTCGATCGTGTAGTTGGGCGCTTCACGCGTAATCTGAATGTCATGCGGGTGCGACTCAATCAGCGAGGCGTGCGTGACCTGCACGAAGCGCGTCTCCCGCCGCATCGCCTCCAGCGTCCGGCAACCGCAGTATCCCATTGACGACCGCAATCCCCCCGCCATCTGGTAGACGAAATCCGAGAGGGCCCCGCGATAGGGAACCAGTCCCTCGACGCCCTCAGGCACGAACTTGCTCGTCGGCGTCTCACTCTTCTGTCCGTAGCGATCCGCCGACCCCGCCGCCATCGCCCCCGCCGACCCCATCCCCCGGTAGGTCTTGTATCGCCGGCCGCGCCGGATCACGACCTCACCGGGCGACTCATCAAGGCCGCCGAAGAGCGAGCCGAGCATGACCGCTGAAGCCCCGGCGCCGATGGCCTTGGCGATGTCGCCGGAGGAGCGGATGCCCCCGTCGGCTATCACGGGAACGCCGGCCGGATCGGCAACTGAGCAGACATCCATGATGGCGGTGATCTGCGGCACGCCGACCCCCGTGACGACGCGCGTCGTGCAGATCGAACCGGGGCCGATCCCGACCTTGACGGCATCAACTCCGGCGCTGATCAGGTCACGCGCCGCCTCCGCGGTGGCGATGTTTCCGGCCACAAGATCGATCTGCGGATGGCGCCTGCGAATCTCGCGCACCGTTTCCAGCACATTCTCGGAGTGGCCGTGGGCCGTGTCGATCACGATCAGGTCGACCTCGGCCTCCAGCAGCGCCTCGACGCGGTCGAACTGCCGCACACCGGCGGCTGCGCCGACGCGGAGCCGGCCGCGATGATCCCGGCAGGCCAGGGCGTGCGTCGTGAGGTTGTCGATGTCGCGCATGGTGATCATGCCGCGAAGGTTCATGCGGTCGTCAACCAGCAGCAGCTTCTCCACTTTCGCCCGGCTGAGAATCTCCTTGGCCTGGGCCAGCGAGGTGTTCTCCGGGCCTGTGACGAGGTGTTCCTTTGTCATCACTTCGCCGACGCGAACGTCGTCGGAGGAGAGGAACTTGATGTCGCGTCGTGTCAGGATGCCGACGACCGTGCCGTGGGCCGAGCCGTCGATGGTCACGGGAACGCCGGAGACGTTCTGCGTGCTCATGATGGAGACGGCCTCGGCGACGCTGTGCTCGGGGCTGAGCGTGACCGGATCGGTGATGATGCCGTTTTCAGAGCGCTTGACCTTCCGCACCTCGCGCGTCTGCTGCTCGATGCCCATGTTTCGATGGATGACGCCCAGGCCGCCCTCCTGCGCCAGGGCGATTGCCAGCGCCGACTCGGTGACCGTGTCCATCGGAGCGCTGATGAGCGGGAGGTTGATGCGGATGTTGCGGGTGATGCTCGTCGAGGTGTCTACCTCGGACGGCAGGATTGACGTGTGCCGCGGAACCAGCAGCACATCGTCAAACGTGATGGCCTGACCAATGATCTTGCTTCCCATGACAAGGCTACGGCAGGAGCCGAAGGGCGGTCAACTGTGAAGCGTCATGATCGGGCCTGCCGGGGGCCTGGCCGGGAATCGGCTTCTGCAGGATCAGGTCAAGACTCCGTCGGGCAAAGCCGATCGGCACCTCCGGACACTCCGCCTCCAGAAACGTCAGCAGCAGCCGCTCCATGAGAACCACCGGCTTACAGGAGAGTATCTCAGGTTCGAATCCGTCACCGACCACCAGAGAGCCAAGAGGGCCGAGGACGGCCTGGAACTCGTGAAAGCTGACACCGCGCCCCCATCGATCCAGAGTCTCCCGAACCTTCTCAGGTGAGCGTTGCACCACCTCCTTCATGCGAGTTCGGAAGTGCTCCCGAGGGGAGTGATCCAGGAACCGAATCGCCAGTTCGTCCGGCAGCATATCGAAAAACGGAATCTGCGACGTATGACCGTGGCAGTAGACCAGGCGGTTGGGCGTGTCGCTGACCACAAGCACTCCGCCCGGGCGGAGCATCGGCCACCACGTCTCCAGAGTCTCCAGTCGTTCAGACAGCGTCTGGTGCTCCATGACCGCATACATCAGCAATACGTCGATGCCGTCGGGGTACTTCCGACGCATACGATCAACGAATTCGGCGGGCGTTCCGGCAAACAGCGCGGCATTTTCAACCTTGAGAATCCGCAAGCGTTCTCTTGCCGCCGCGAAGCAGCGGTCATTGATGTCGAATCCATCTACGCATCTGGCCGCCTGCGCGAATGCGGCGGTGGTGGATCCCGTTCCGCAGCCGATCTCAACCACACCCGAGGTTGACAGGTCAATCTTCCGAGCAACCCACGGTACGATGTCCCGGGCACAGCGTTCATACCGTGATCGAGCGTGATCTTCAAGTTGCTTGGCCCCGAACGTCGTCTCGAAGTGGGCATCAGGAAGGTTCTCGAATATCGGCGACGACCGCAGGGCCTGTCTCAGCATGGACACCTGCGAGTCGGTCAGTGCGGGTATGTCGGACAATCTCTTTGCCATAGACGCCTCAATGCAGGTGGTTCACCAGACCGCCGGCCGCGACCAGATGCTGCAGGTCCAGTGTACCATTTCCCCATGCCCGAGTCCCCCGAATCCCCACGTGCCCGGCTGGCTGAGAAAGCCAGGGGTCTGCCGGCCGTTCCCGGCGTCTACCTGATGAAGGACGCCCAGGGCCGGGTGGTCTACGTCGGCAAGGCCGCCCGGCTGCGCGACCGCGTCTCGTCGTACTTCGTGCCCTCGGCGGACCTCGGGCCCAAGAAGCAGCCGATGCTCGACGTGATCGTGGACTTCGACACGCTGGAGTGCGAAGGCGAATGGGAGGCCCTGCTGGCCGAAAACCGCCTGATCAAGGACATCCAGCCGCAGTTCAACGTCCGCCTCACCGACGGCAAGAGTTTCCCCTACCTCGTCATCACGATGCGCGATGACTTCCCCGGCGTCTTCATCACGCGCAATCCCTCCGCCGAAGAATACCGCGGGGCGAAAGTCTTCGGCCCCTTCACCTCGGTCTACGCCCTGCGCGAGTCGGTCCAGATCCTCCAGCGCATCTTCAAGTACCGCACCTGTACCCTCGACATCACCGCCGGCGACCCGAAGAACCGCTACTTCCGCCCCTGCCTGCTTCACACCATCGGCCAGTGCACCGCGCCCTGCGCCGACCGCATCTCCCCCGAGGCCTACGGCGAGGACATCCGCGCCTTCGTCCGCTTCCTTGAGAGCAAGCGCTCCGTCCTGCTCCGCGAGCTGACCGCCGAGATGCGACAGGCCGCCGCCGACCGCCACTACGAGCGCGCCGCCGTGCTCCGCGACCAGATTGCCGCCATTGAAGGCCTTAATGATCGCGGCAAAGCGAGGCAGGGATGGCAGCCGGAAACCGAATCGCTGGCTCGCCTCGATCCGCGCAAGGGACTGGAAAGTCTGCGAAAGGCCGTCGGGCTCGAGGCGCCGATCCGCTGCATCGAAGGCATCGACATCGCCCACCTGCAGGGCGGTGAAACCGTCGGCGCAAAGGTCTGCTTCGTTGACGGTCGGCCGCTGAAGTCAGAGTACCGCCGATACCGTATCCGCACCGTCGAGAATGATGACTACGCCGCGATCCGGGAGGTCGTCTCGCGCCGCTACCGGGATGCCGGCAAGGGCCAGGAGCTGTACCCGGATGTGATCCTGATCGACGGCGGCCTCGGGCAGCTGCACGCAGCGCTGGAAGCGCTGGAGGATGTGGATGTCAAGCCGCCAATGATCATCTCACTGGCCAAGAAGGATGAAGTGCTCTACACGCAGCGGGAGAGCGAGCCGATTCGCCTCAGCCGGCAGCACCGGGGGCTTCGCCTCTGCCAGGCCGTGCGCGATGAGGCCCACCGCTTCGCGCAGCGGTACCACCACCTCCTGCGGCGGAAATCGACCCTTGACGAGTGATCGGATCAGTTCGCCGCCTGACGCTTGGCCTGCATGCCCTGGATGATCTTCAGGTTGATCAGCTCCACTCCCAGCGAGAAGCCCATCGCGCTGTAGATGTAGCCCTTGGGCACCTTGATGTGGAAGCCCTCCAGCATCAGCGTGAAGCCGATGAGAATCAGAAACGACAGCGCGAGGATCTTCAGCGTCGGATGACGGATGATGAAGCGGCTGATCGGCCCGGCAAAGATCAGCATCACCACGACGGCCATGAGCACCGCCACGACCATAATCTCAATCTGCTTGACCATGCCGACGGCCGTGATCACCGAGTCCAGTGAAAACACCGCGTCGAGCAGAATGATCTGGAAGAGCACGCTGCCGACGGTGACGCCTGCGGGCTTTGGCTTTCGTCGGGCCTTCTCCAGATCGGGCACGGCCTCGACGTGATCCGAGGCCTCGATCTTGTGATGAATCTCAACAGTCGCCTTGGCGACGAGGAAGAGCCCTCCGATGAGCATGATGAGGTCCTTGCCCGAGAAGGCCAGCGACTCTCCGATCGTGATGATCGGATTGGTGAGCTTCACGACCCAGCCGATGGCAAAGAGCAGGCCCAGGCGCATGATCATGGCCATCAGGATGCCGATGTTGCGCGTGCGGGCGCGTTTTTCCTCGGGGAGTTTGTCGCTGAGGATGGCGATGAAGACAATGTTGTCGATGCCCAGCACGATCTCCAGCGAGGCGAGCGTCAGCAGGGCGATGGCGGCCTCGACGGTCAGCAGTTCACTCAGGTTAAACATTGGGGGGCTCTCTCCGCGCCAGGAAGGTCCGATCACGGCAGAGAGTTGATAGCGGCCCGGGATCAGCCGGTCCATGCCGGGCCGGCGGACGGGCGCGGGGGACTCCGATACACTGACTCGACGCTCGTGTGGCTTGTATTCAAAAACCCTTGTGTTTTTGAATACTTACGGACTATCCTTCCGGTATGAACACACGCATATCGGATCGGGTCAAGGAGTTTCCTCTGGTGGCGACGCGCTCTCCCAAGGCCCCCGCCTCAAAACCGATGATCCTCTCGGATCAGCAGGCGGAAGTGCTCTCCAAGTCGCCGGCGCGGCTGGAGATCATCGACGCCCTCTCCGTCATCGGCCCCTGCTCGATTGCTGAACTGGCCCGCGAACTCGGACGCACCGCCCGCAGTCTCTACTACCACATCGACATGCTGCGGGAGGCCGGGCTTGTCATCCAGACGGGCACGCAGCACACCGGTCGCCGCGAGGAAGCCCTTTATGCCATCCCCAAGGGCGGGTTCCGGATGAAGACCAGCCCCGCCGGCGTCCGCCACGGTATTACCTACAACGCCACCGTGCTGAAACTGGCCGAACGCAACTTCCGCGAGGCCGTGGAAAACAACTGGGAACGGGATTTCCCCGATGGAACCTCCACGGTCTACACCCGCCGCCAGCGGGCCTGGCTGAGCGACAAGGCCATCCAGGAAATCTTCCAGCACCTTGCCTCAATCTCCCGAATCATGTCTGCAGGCAAGCAGAAAAAGCAGGGACAGGTCTACTCCTTCACGACCGTCCTGGCCCCCCTCTCCGATGCACGCAGGGACTCCGATTGAATACACACCGCCGCCTGCTCCCCGATGCGTTCATCCGGCTCTGGAACACCCCGGCCGATGAATTGAACCGGTGGCAGCGCTGGACCCGCAACCTTGCGGAAATGTGTCTCCACTCCTACCGCCGCCTCCGCGCCGACCGGGCAGGGCAGATGGCCGCCGCGCTCGCCTTCCGCACGGCCCTGGGCGTCATTCCCGTCATCGTCATTATCCTGCTGATCTTCCGCGCCATCGGCGGATCGGCCGAGTTCGCCACCCTCGTCGAGAACCTCCTCCGTGCCGGCGGGCTTGAAGGCGTCCTCGATCCGGAGCAGGAGCAGTCGCTCGCCCAATGGCTCACCGAACGAATCCAGTCCCTCGACGCCAGCGCCGCCAAGGGCGCTGTCGGACTGGTCGGCGGCCTCATTCTCGCCTGGGCCGCCATCGGCCTGATGACCACGATCGAACGCAGTTTCAACCAGATCTTTCGCGCCTCCGAGAGTCGATCGCTGCTGCGCCGCATCACCCTCTATTGGACCGCCCTGACCGTCGGCCCCCTCATCCTCGCCCTGATCTTCTTCCTCACCCGCCGTCTCGATGCCGCCATAGCCGATCTTGTCTGGCTGGGCTGGGCCGTCCGCACATTGAGCAACCTCACCGGCTACGCCCTGACCTTCTTCCTGCTCTTCGGCCTCTACCGGCTCATGCCCAACACGGCCGTGAGATCGACGCCCGCCGCCATCGGCGCCGCCCTGGCCGCCGTTCTCTGGACCGTCGCAGTGCGTCTCTTTGCCGCCTACCTCGCCATCGCCTTCACCAACAGCGCCTCCCCCATCACCATGATCTACGGAACCCTCGGGCTTGTGCCCGTCTTCCTCCTGTGGATCTACCTTGTCTGGATCATCGTCCTCTTCGGACTTGAGGTCACCGCCACCATCCAAACCTTTGGCATGGGCGGAACCGCCGAACTCCGCCGCCTCGGCCGGGAACGATCGTTGATCGTCGATCCGCTGATCGTCCTGCCGCTGGCGACCCTCATCGCCCGGCGTTTTGCTGAGGGGGAAACGGCGAATCTCAGCGATCTGGCCGCTGAGTGCCGGATCGACCGCGAGCCGGCGTCAGCCATTCTGCGATCTTGCGTCTCCGCCGGGCTGCTGCGGATCATCGGAGGCGAGGAGGACGATGAACCGGGGTTCCTCCCGGCCCGCCCGCCGGAGTCCATCGCCGTGGCCGATCTGCTCCGGGCGGCCTACGACGCCTCCTGGCCCCGCCGCACCCGCCTCGACGGCGCCAAGGGAGCGCTGCAGCCGGCCCTGGACGTGCGGGATCGTCTCCTCGAAAGCCAGGACACGGGCACGCTGGCCGATCTTCTCCGGAGTGCGGAGAGCCCGCCGCAGACACGCTGACATGAGTGGATCGTCTGGCCGCAGGGCCTTGGGCGGCTACGATTGACTTCAGTCGGCCGGCATGGGTCCGGCCGCGGATTCACGGAGGCGCAACAGTGGATCAGGGCAGAAATAATGTCTGACCGTACCCTGGTCACAGTTTGGGCGGTCTGTTCGGACCACCTCCCGGAAGCGGGGTTGGTCATGGCCTGAGGCACACGCCACAGGACGACTGTTCGAACGGCACTCCCGGCCGAAACGCCGGTGTGACGGTCGAACGAGTGAACAGGCCACCGGCACGGTTGCGTGCCCGTGGCTTGTATCGTTTCTCGGGGCGTCTGTTGCCCCGGGAGTGACTCACAACTCGGCAGGCCGGCCCGGCCAATGGCCGCGGCCGCACAGGACAACTGAAGATGAATGCGGAAACGCTTCGGATCATCGATCAAATCGCCCGGGAACGGAACATCGACCGCGAAATCCTCTTTCAGGACATCGAATCGGCGATGGTTTCGGCCGCGCGCAAGCACTTCGGCTCCATCGACACCGAGGAGTTCCGCTGCACGATGGATCGCTTCAGCGGCGAGATCCGCCTCTTCCGCATTCTCCCGCCCGACGAGGTGGATGAGGAGGGCAATCCGATCGGCCCCGTCTCCGAAGAGGAGATTGATCTGAAGGAACTGGGCCGCATCCCCGCGCAGACAGCCAAGCAGGTGATGATCCAGCGCTTCCGCGAGGGCGAGCGTGCCTCCCTCTTCTCTGAGTTCTCCAAGCGCGTCGGCGAGATCGTCACCGGTGTGGCACAGCGCTACGAGGGCGGCACCCTGGTCATTCAGATTGAACGGGCCGAGGGCATCATGCCCCGTTCCGAGCAGATTCCCGGCGAGCAGTTCCACACCGGCGACCGCGTCCGCTGCTTCATCTTCGAAGTCAAGGACCTGGGTAACCAGGTGAAGATCATCCTCTCCCGCGCCCATCCCGACTTCATCCGCCGCCTCTTCGAGGTTGAGGTCCCGGAAGTCGCCGAGCGGATCATCGAGATTCGCGCCATGGCGCGCGAGCCCGGCTTCCGCACCAAGATCGCCGTCTCCTCCATCGACTCCAAGGTGGACGCCGTCGGCGCCTGCGTCGGCGTGCGCGGCAGCCGCATCAAGAACATCGTTGATGAACTCGGCGGCGAGAAGATCGACATCGTGCGATGGAACGAGTCGAGCCAGATTCTCATCCAGAACTCGCTCAAGCCCGCCGAGGTCAAGGATGTCTCGCTGTGCTTCGAGCTGGGCCGGGCCACCGTCGTGGTCGAGGAGGACCAGTTGAGTCTCGCCATCGGCAAACGCGGGCAGAATGTCCGCCTTGCGGCCCGGCTGACGGGCTGGGACATCGACATACTCACGCCGGTCGAGTACGCCAAGAGCATCGACATTCTCGTGGAGACGATGAAGAGCGTCGAGGGCGTGACCGAGGAGGTCGTCGATCGCCTCGCCGTGCTGGGCATGATCAGCGTCTTTGACATCGAAGAAGTCGGTGCCGATGTGCTCTGCGCCGAGCTCGAGGTTGATGAAGAACTCGGCCTGCGGATGGTCCAGGCCGCCTCCGCACGCGCCCGCGTTGTCGCTGAGGAGCAGGAAAAGGCCAAGCTCGAGGAAGAAGCCCGCCGTGCCGAGGAGAAGGTCCTGGCCGAGAGCGTCCTGGGCGCCGGCTCCGACGGTCGCGCTCCCGACGCAGCCGTGGATCCAGATGCCGATTCTCAGGCCGCGGCGATTCTCGGCTTCGGCGGCGGCGAGCCCGCGCCGGTCGAGGAGCCGGAGCGGGATGTGCAGGTGGAGGTCACTCGCAGCTCCGAGACGGCCGATCAGGAGGCATCGGAGACGCGGGAGACGTAGCGCCGGCAGGAACGGATGGGGGCGGAGATTCGCAGGATTGAATGAGGACCGATTCAGGAGTCAGCATTGGCTAAGACGAAGACCAAACGAGTGCACCACCTGGCCAAAGAAATTGGAGTTCCCTCCAAGGACATCGTGGCGCGCTGCAACGCCGAAGGCGTTCCCAACATCGAAAACCACATGAGCGTCGTCTCGGTGGGACTGGAGTTCTCCATCCGCGGGTGGTTTGCCGAGTCCGGCGAGTCTGATGCCGCCGTCGACTCCGGCGACGACTCCGGCGACGACTCCGCCGCCTCTTCCCCGCGCCGCAAGGCCGCCGACGCCGACCCGACCAAGCAGAAGGCCGTGAAGAAGGCCGCCGCCCGGAAGAAGCCGCGTGCCAAGGCCGCCGAGGAGAAGGAGGCGCCGCGCCGGCCTGTCCGCAAGCCCGTCACCTCGACCGAGGAAGCCGCTCCCGAGGAGACCGCTCGCCCGCGCCGACCGATCGTCACGGTCCGAGCCCGCACCGAGGACGGGACCGCCCCGCGTGAGTCCGACCTGCGTCCGCGCCAGACCGACGGGCGACCGCACGAGGTCATCATCGGCCCGCCCACAGGCGACATCAAGGATTCCGAGCAGGCCATCGCCGAAGCGCGCGCCCAGCAGGAAGCCGCCCAGACCGGCGGGGAGGCGGAAACCGCCGACACGACAGAGGCCGGGAGCACGCCCGCACCCTCGACGCGGCAGGCGGTCCCGAACGTACCGGTTCGCCCTGAGAATGTCGAGGCGGCAGGCCCGCGCCTCAGCGATATGCAGCAGAAGCCGGCGAAAGTCTCCGGCCCGAAGGTCGTGCGCGTCGAGGAAGCCGAAGACGTCTCAACACCAAAGCCGCGCGGACCGAGAGCGCCCGGGGGACCGGGCCGCGGCCGGCCGATGCAGGGCGGCATGGGAGCCGGCGGACCGATGCCCGAGCCCGGCGCCGATCCGGGGTCGCGGCGCAATGTTCGCCGCAAGTCCGGCGCTCCGCGCACGGATCACAGCAACGCTCCGGCCGGTCGTTCCGGGTCAGCCCAGGCGGGCGGTCGGCGGCGCGACTGGGGCGCGCAGGATCTGCGTGAGCGCGAGCAGCGGCTCGCCGGGGCGCACGGGTTCATCAAGACCATCAAGCGCGACGCCGCCAAGCGTCCGGGCGGCGAAAAGGCCAAGACGGCCCGCGAAGTCGGCGGTTCCGTGCGGATCGAGGCGCCCTTCACCATCAAGGACCTCTCCAGCGCCACCGGAATCCGCGGCGGCGACATTCTCAAGGCGATGATGAGCCGGGGCGTAATGACCACGATCAACTCCGGCATTGATCCGGAACTGGCGATTGAGATCATGATGGAGCACAACATCGAACTCGACGTCGTCGCCCGGCAGTCCGCGCAGGACATCGTCGAATCACAGTTCCAGGACCGACAGCAGGTGGATGTCCGGCCCAGGCCCCCGGTGGTCACCATCATGGGCCACGTTGACCACGGCAAGACCTCGCTCCTTGACCGCATCCGTAAGGCCAACGTCGCAGCAGGAGAGGCTGGCGGCATCACGCAGCATACCTCGGCCTTCCGCGTGGACGTGCGGGCCGGGGACGATGAGAACAAGAAGATTGTCTTCCTCGACACGCCGGGCCACGAGGCCTTCACGGCGATGCGCGCCCGGGGTGCGAAGGTCACCGACATCGTCGTGCTCGTCGTCGCCGCCGACGACGGAGTGATGCCGCAGACCATCGAATCCATCAACCACGCCAAGGCCGCAGGCGTCGGCCTCATCGTCGCCCTCAACAAGATCGACCGGCCCGAGGCGACCGAGGAGAACATCCGCAAGATCTTCGGCCAGCTGGCCGAGCACGAACTCTCCCCCGTCGAGTGGGGCGGCAAGACCGAACTGGTCCGCGTCTCCGCCGTCACCGGCGACGGCGTGCAGGACCTCCTCGACGCCATTGATTTCCAGTCCCAGCTGATGGAACTGACCGCAGACTACGGCGGCCCGGCCCGCGGCGCCGTCATCGAAGCCCGCATGGTCGAGGGGCGCGGTCCCGTGGCCAACGTCCTGGTACAGGACGGGCGGGTCAAGATCGGCGACGTCGTCGTCATGGGACGCGCCTTCGGTCGAGTCCGCGACATGACCGACGATCGCGGAAAGAAAATCGAGGAAGCCGGTCCCGCCACGCCGCTGGAGATCTCCGGCCTCTCGGAACTGCCTGACGCCGGCGACTCCTTCTTCGTCGTCGAATCGCTCCGGATCGCCGAGCAGGCGGCCGAGCAGCGCCGGTCGATCGAACGGGAGCGCCAGCTGGCCGCACCGAAGGTCACCCTCGACAACGTCTTTACGCAGATCAAGAGCGCCGGTCGCCGCGACCTGAACCTCATCGTCAAAGCCGACGTCGCCGGCTCCGTCGAAACGCTGCGCAAGACGCTGGAGGAAATCTCCACAGACGAGGTCAACATCCGCGTCCTCCACGCCGCCGTCGGCGGAATCAACGACTCCGACGTCACCCTCGCCGAGGCCTCCGGTGCGATCATCCTCGGCTTCCACGTCATTGCCTCGGCCAAGGCCCGCGAACAGGCCGAGCAGCGCGACGTCGAAATCCGCACCTACCAGGTCATCTACGAACTGCTCGACGATGTCCGCCGAGCCGCCTCCGGACTCCTGGAGCCGGAGAAGCGCGAGGAAGTGCTCGGCCATGCCGAGGTCCGCGATGTCTTCAAGATCTCCAAGGTCGGCATGATCGCCGGCTGCTACGTGACCGACGGCAGCATCGAGCGCAACGCCCGGGTGCGCATCACCCGGCAGGACATCGTGGTCGAAAACGATCGCCTGCTTGAGCAGCTCAAGCGATTCAAGGACGATGTCCGCGAAGTCAAGGCCGGTCAGGAATGCGGCATGAAGGTCAACGGCTACGACGACATCAAGCCCGGCGACGTCATCGAGTGCTACCGCGTCGTCGAGGTGAAGCGCACGCTGTGACCAACACTCAGCAACGGAGCGGATCGGCGCCGCATCGACAAGGACACCCATGAGCATCCGCCAGGAACAGATCGCCTCCACCATCCGGCGAGCCGTGCAGGAGATCCTCGTTCGCGGCCTCTCCGATCCGCGTGTCCGCGGCTTGCTCACCGTCACCCGGGTCGAAGTCACCGGCGACCTTCGCCAGGCCGACGTTTTCGTCTCCATCTACCCCGAGGAGCACCAGGCGCTCTCGTTCCGAGGCCTGGAGAGCAGCACGCTGCGCCTGCAGCGCGAGCTTAACGAGCGCCTCGCCATGCGCCGGCCTCCGCACATCCGCTTCAGACTCGATGAGTCGATCAAGAAGGACGCCCTGCTTCAACAGTTGCTGCGACGGGGACCGGCCGGGCAGGAGCAGGAGGAAACCCTCGATGACCTGCGAAGCGAATTCGACGAGCCCGATGATGCCGTCGATCACGATCCAGACGCCGGACACGCCTGACGCCCCATGACTCCCTCCGGACCCGCTCATTCCGCCGCGAACCTCGCAGCCCTGCTTGAGCGGCTGCGCCGGCACTACGAGGTGCCGGAGCCGGAGTCACTCACGCCCACCGAGCAGCTCATCAGCGGGTTTCTGCTCTGGGAGTGCGCAAGCAACCGGGCCGACGTCGCCTACCGCCGCCTGAAGCAGAACACCGTCGATTTCAATGAGTTGCGCGTCTGGATTCCTTCCGAAGTCGTGGAGGTCATCGGCCCTCGCTACCCGCTGGCCTTTGAGCGAAGCTGCCGCCTCCGAGCCGCCCTCAACGACATCTTCCAGCGTCAGCACTCCATCGACCTCTCCTTCCTCCGCGAACTGCACAAGCGCGAAGCACGCGAATACCTCGACAGTCTCGCCGGCATGGTTCCCTACGTCTCCGCGCAGGTGCTGCTGCTGGCCCTGGGACGCCACATCATCCCGGTGGACACGCAGCTGCTCAACGCCCTGATCCGCGAAGGCATCATCGCCGAGGGGACCGATCTCGCCGCCGCCTCCGCCTGGCTCGAGCACCAGATCCCCGCAGCCGAGGCACGGGAGGCCTCCCTGCTCCTTCAGGGCTGGCTGGAGAATGATGCAACGACCGAACCCCGTCCCGCCGGCCCTGCCTACAACGACCCGTACATGGAAATGACCCGGCTGGCGACGCGCATCTTCGGCTTCAACACCCAGTAACGCCCCGCCGACGCCGCAATCGGCCTACCCTTCCCTGTTTGACCCCGGCAGGCCGCAGCGCACCAGGCGTAACCGCCCAACCGGGGCCCTCGGAGGCGGGAACCACGTGGCAGTGCACTTTCTGTGGAACCTCATGCGCCCGATCCGGCTGCTGGGACCGTGTGCAGCGCTCCTTCTGACCGGTTGCGCGACCGCTCCCTCGAACGACACGGCCGCTCCCGCGTCGACTCCCTCCCCAGCCACCGCGGACAACCCCGCCGCTGCCCGTCTTGAGCAGCGTGCCGCCGCCGAACGGCCCGACGGCGACTTCCCGGAGGCCCCACTCCCACCCGGTCTGGACGGCGAGAGCGTGGCGCGTCGCCCCGCCGATGACCTCCGCAGTCGCGCTGACCTGGCCGAAGCGCTCGCCTCCGTGGTCCTGCCCGAACCCCCGGCCGAGGTTCACCATCCGCCACAGAGCCCGACCGCACGGCGCCGCGCCGAGCAGCTCTTCCTCCAGGGCCGCGAGTTGTTCCTCCAGGGGCGATTCAGCGAGTCTCTGGAGATTCTTGAGCAGGCCCGAACGCTTGATCCCGGCGCAACGGCCGTCCTTCGCCTCATGGCCCGTGCGCATCTCGAATCGACGGGTCCTGGACGCGCGATTCCCCTCTTTGAAGGCATCCTGGCACAGGATCAGGCCGACCTTGAGGCCCGCTACCACTTCGCCGTCATGGCTCGACAACAGGGCGATGCACTCCGGGCAGCGGGCCACCTTGCCGTGGGCCTCGGTCTGTTGCCGATGGATGCCCAGGCAGACGCGCCGAGTCTTGAGACTCCTGATCCCGAGGCCGATGTCGCGCTGTGGTTGCTGTGCATCCATGATCTCGGGCTTGCCTTCCGGGAACTGGGGCACGACGCCGCAGCGCTCCAATGCTGGAGGCCCCTGCAACTCCAGGCGGAGTACCCCACGCACTGTGCCGCTGCGCCGCGTGAGTGGCAGCGCTTTCGCCGCCAGCGCGTCGCCCACCTCGTTGAAATCGGCGACGCCTCCCTCCGCCTGGGCAGACCTGCCGAAGCCCTGGAAATCTACCGGCAGGCGGAGATGCTGCCCCTGATCAATCCGCAGGCCCTCGTGCCGCGCATCCTCTACGCCGCGCTCCGCAGCGGAATGGAGCACACCGCGCTCCTGCGCCTCTACCGCCTCCTTGCCGACCCCGCCACCCCGCCCGCTCAGGCCGGGCTCGCCGAGTTCGCTGCTGAGATTCCCTCTGCAGACCTCCTCGCCGAGGCGCTTCGACGGCAGTGCACGACGGGGGAAGATGTTGCGGTCCACACCGTCGTCGCCGCTGCCGAACTCTCCGACCGCCGGCAGGCCGAGCGGCTCTTCCGCGACTTCCTGGCCGGGCCCTCCGGGTCTCGCAGCGAGGTTCGCCTTGAGCTGGTCGCCTGGGGAGCGCAGAACCGCTCCGCCGAGGCCGTCTGGGATGTCCTGCTGGCTGAGGCGGAACGGATCGAGACCATTCCGGATCTCCTCGTTGAGGAGGCTGTCGCCGTTGCCGGGACTGCCGACTTCCTGCTGGAAAGCCCCGGTCCCGACGATGACTGGATGCCTCTGCTCCGCGCCGCCCTGTTGTTGCGGCAGGGAGCCCCGCAGGAAGCCCTCGAGGTCATGGCTGACGGGGAATCGCACTCCGCCGGACGCCTTCTGCGCGCGCGGGCGCTTGCCATGCAACTGCAGCGCGATCTGGCACGGGATGAGCTGCGAAGGATCGACAAGGATGGGCATTCTTCGGCTGACTTTGCGCTCGCTGTGGCTGAGGCCTGTACCAACCTGGGTCTCGCGGGCGAGGCGCACGAATGGCTTGGCGTCTCGACCTCCGGCGATGCAACGGAGCAATCCGAAGACCTTCGTCGCCGATCAGCAATCGTCCTCGTTGAACTGGGTCGTCTCTTCGAAGCGCAGACCCTGCTGACGCGACTGACTGAATCTCCGCAGCCCCAGCCGTGGGCGGCTCGCCTCCTGCTGGACCTCTACGGCCCGGCCGGCCCCCTCAGCGACCCGGAGCGCTACGTCACCCTGGCCCGTCGCCTCGCCTCAGACGCCCCGCAAAGTGCGCTTGCGGCCGAAGTCCGGGCGCGGCAGGATCTTTACCAGGGCTCACCTGCCAACGCCGCGGCCGGGTTTGCCGCGCTTGTCGCCTCGAATCCGCGTGATGAGACGCTGGTCCGCCTGTTGATCGAATCGTGGATAAGTGCCGGCCTGTTCGATGAGGCGGAGGGCTGGCTCCGCGCCGCCCGGCAGCAGCGGCCCGGAGACGATGCCTTGCGCAACCACTGGGTGAGTCTGCTGCTTGCCCGGGAGCAGCTCGCCGAGGCCGATGACTTTCTCGCGGCCTGCCTTGATGAAAATCCCTATGCGGAGTGGGCCGCACAGCGCCGAGTCGATGTGCTCTTCCAGATGGATCGGGAAGGTGAGGCGATGGCCTTCCAGCGCCGCCGGCTGGATCTCTACCCGCCCTCTGCCGATCGCAGTCTCCGCCTGGTGCGGCTGGCGCTGCTGGATGCCGACTACACAGCCGCCCTGACCGGACTGGAGGATGCGGTTGGCCTCGCAGGCGAGCATCTTGACGCCCACCTGCTGCAGATCGTCACCTATGCGCGTGAACTGGGCAGCCGCGACGCCCAACGGGCCGATGAGGCCTCCCGTTTCATTGAGCAGACCATCGAGCATGCCCTGACGCTCGAGTCGCAACTTTCAGTTTCGCTCTGGTCGAGTCTCATCGATGCCGCCGTGCTCCTGGATCGCGACCTGACGGACCTGAAGGACTTCTACGCCCGCGCGCTGGATCAGCATCCGCAGCGGGGCCGAGAACTGGCCCGCCGCCTCGTCGAGCGACTGGTCCTCAATGACCGCCCCGATGACGCCGTGGCGATTTTCCAGGTCTGGCTTGATGCCGGACACGATCTGCTCACCGAGGATGCCCCGCTCGTATCCTGGCGGCTGCGGGAGGCCGTCCGCCGTGAAGAGCCGGAGGTGATCGTTGACCTCTTTACCCGTGCCGACGAGGAAGGGATTCTGCCCTCGATCGCCCTCAACGAGCAATGGCTCCCGCTGGACCGACTCGAGGATGCCCTCGTCGAGATGAGCCAGATCTTCTCGACCTCCGGCAACGACGCCGCCTCCGAAGCGCTGCTCGAAGCCGCGCTTGAAGTCGACCCCGACCACCCCACGGCCAACAACAACCTCGGCTACGCCCTTGCCGACCGGGGCGAACGCCTCGAGGAGGCCGAGGCGATGATCCTCCGCGCCCACGAGCAGGAGCCGGAGATCGTCGCCTATCAGGACTCGCTGGGCTGGGTCCGCTACAAGCGCGGCATCCTGGAGGACATCCCCGGTGATCCGCCGACTCCGGGGGCGCTCTCGCTGCTTGAGACCGCTGCCCGCAATCCACAGGATGGGGATGATCCGGTCATCCTCGATCATCTCGGCGATGTCTACTGGCGACTGGGACGGCAGGAGGATGCGATCGCGACCTGGGAGCGCGTCGTGCGCATCTACGAAAACCTCGTGCAGCAGTTCAACGACAACCTGCCCGAGCAGCTGGACCTCCTCGCCGACGCCTACGGCCCGGTGGCCGACGGCGCCAGGGAAAAGGTCAACGCGGCACGAAGGGGCGACCCCCCTCCCGTGGCCCCAAGCCCCGCCCTTGACGAACCAGCCGCGCCCGGACGTTGAAGCCCGACGGCGCGACGGCAAGAATCAAGGCTCAGAGCCGGCGCTCCGCACGGCCCCCCAACCAGATCCGAGGACTCCGCCATGGCCGGCCACAGCAAATGGGCCAACATCAAGCACCGCAAAGCCCGACAGGATGCCGTCAAGGGCAAGGCGTGGTCGAAGTGTTCCAAGGCGATCATGGCGGCGGCCCGGGCCGGCGGCGGTGACCCGGAGATGAACCTCTCGCTCCGCTATGCGATCGAAGAGGCCAAAAGTGTCAACATGCCCAAGGACACCATCGAGAAGGCCATCAAAAAGGGGGCCGGCGAACTCGGGCCCGGTGAGACCATCCATGAAATCCGCTACGAGGGATACGGGCCGGGCGGCGTGGCGATCATGATCGACTGCATTACCGACAACCTCAATCGCACGGCTCCGGAGATCCGCAAGCTCTTCGAAAAGGCCGGCGGCAACCTCGGCGTTTCCGGGTCGGTGGCCTTCGGTTTTTCCCAGCGCGGGGCCATTTACGTCGAAGCCGGGCCGGAGCAGGAAGACCGCGTGATGGAGGTCGGCCTGGAGGCGGGGGCCGAGGACATCAAGGCCGCTGAGGGCGGTTTTGAGATTCTGACCCAGCCGGCCGACTGCTATCCGGTGCGTGATGCGCTGGAGTCGGCAGGGCTGAAGGTGGTCAGCGCGGAGGTGACGATGGTGCCCAACCTTCTGGTCGCCTGCTCGGGAAGCAATGCTGACCGCGTCGTGCGGATGCTGGAAGCGCTTGAGGAGCACGACGATGTGCAGAAGGTCTACGCCAACTGCGACATCGTGGACGCAGACGACGCTTGAGCCGGCTCAGATTTCGGCGTTTGGATCGGCAACGGGGTTCTCGGCCGGGTCGTGTTCGTCGAGTGTTCCGACGCGTCGATCGCGGATGACGAAATACAGATTGCGCGCATAGATCGGCATGCCCATGCACTGCCCGAGCATGCCGATGGGTTCGAGGCGGAGCAGAAAATAGGCAAAGAGCATCAGCGAACCGATCAGACTGAGCCACCAGAAGCCGACGGGGATGACGCTCTTGCGCAGCCGCTCACTGACCCACCACTGCAGCAGGAAGCGCCCCATGAACATCGCCTGCCCCAGCAACCCGAAGAGAAAAAGCCCCCAGACCCAGGTCCCCGAAGACGGCGCCGCGATACGCTCGCCGGCAGCGGGCACGTAGATGACGGTTCCGTCACTCTGGGTCTGCGGCTCATAGCGTTCGAGGCTTCCGCTCGCATCGCGGACGAGGATGACCGGATCGGCGACAAGGTCTCCGGAACCGGGCTGGGCGGAGGCGGTCAGCGCTGCGAGGAGAGTGACCGCAGCGGCGAAGAGCAGGATCGGGGCGATTGGTTTCATGCCCTGACGGTATGAGGACTGCACGGTTCCGTCGCGGCCCGGCGAGTCGGCCCGGCGGCTACGATGTGGCAGCGATGGCAACGGCCCTGATTACCGGCGGCGCGGGATTCATCGGATCGCACCTTGTTGATGCGCTGCTGGCGCGCGGGTGGGAGGTTGTCGCACTTGACAACTTTGACCCTTTCTACCCCCGCGAGATCAAGGAGCGGAACCTCGCCGAGGCGATGAAGCATCCCGCCTTTCGCCTCGTGGAGGCGGACATCACCGACGCTGAGGCCCTCAACGCCGCCTTCGACAACGCGCGACCCGAGCTGGTGTGCCATCTTGCGGCCCGCGCGGGGGTCCGGCCCAGCATTGCCGACCCGGCCGGCTACGCCCTGACCAACGTCGTCGGCACGCAGCGGGTGCTGGATGCGGCGGCACGGCTCGGAAGCGCCAAGGTCATCGTCGCGAGCTCATCAAGTGTCTACGGCAATCATCCGGAAGTCCCTTTCGCAGAATCGCATGATGTGAGCCGGCCGATCAGCCCGTATGCGGCGACGAAGGTGGCGACGGAACTTCTGTGCGCAACATTTGTGCATCTGACGGGGATTCCGGTCACCGCCCTTCGGTTCTTCACGGTCTTTGGTCCCCGGCAACGGCCGGACCTGGCGATCTCCCGGTTTCTGGCCGCTGTCAGCCGGGGTGAGCCGATCACGCTTTTCGGGGATGGATCGACGAGCCGGGACTACACCTATGTGGAGGACATCGTGGCGGGTGTCGTCGCGGCCGTTGAACGTTGCGGGTCGATGGGGCCGTTTCGGATCTACAACCTGGGCGGGGAGCATCCCGTCAATCTCTCGGAACTTGTTGCTGCAATTGAAGTTGCGCTCAATTCGAGGGCGCAGGTGGTTCATGCACCTCCACAGCCGGGCGATGTGGAGCGGACGTATGCCGATGTCTCCCGGGCACGGGAGGAGCTTGGATATGAGCCGCGGACGAGTCTTGGGGAGGGACTGGCGAGGCAGTGGGCGTGGATGCAGGCGTCCGGTGGTGCGTAAGGCTGCACGAACTTCACGATTTGCATGGTTTTTCCACAATTCCTGACCCGACGGTTGAAACCGCTTACGAGAATCTGTCTAATAGGCTTGCAGCGGCCGGTTCCGGCCGCGAACTTCCGTCGGCGCCTGACCATGAGGCCGGCGGGTCAACTTCATCTCCCGCGTCGAGTTGGCGCGTCAGAAAGGAAGGTATCGCCGATCACACTGAGGTGTTGATCCTGGTAACAGGGTGCTCCCGGTGAGTTTCCGGGTCCACCCAACGGTTCCGCCTCCCGGCATCCAGGCCTCCGCACGCATCTGCGGAACTGCCGCCCGTCGCCCAGAATCTTGATTGCCCAGCCCCTGGGCCGCCCTTCGAATGCGAAGCCCGGCCACACGCTGCCCGATCGAGTTGGGAGATGCCCGGCACATACGCAGAGAACGTCGGACCTCTGGCAGGGGCGTACAAATGGTCGCTTATCACATTCTAAAACGCACGCGCAACGGTCACATGCCGGACCAGGCGCCTGGCGAGGTTCGACCATACCCGCCGACGTCGCACGCGCAGAAAGGAGCCATTCATGGCTGCTTCCCGGTCTGCATGGGGCATCGAAATCGGCGCTTACGCACTCAAGGCCCTGCGTCTTGAGCGTGACGGCGACGAAGCCCGACTCTCCGATTTCACCTACGTTCCGCACAAAAAGGTCCTCTCGACCCCTGACCTTGATCAGGATGAGATGATCCGGCTGGCGCTGGGCCAGTTCATGAGCCAGCAGCGCGACCTGGCCGACGGCCCGGTGCTGGTCAGCGTTCCCGGCAACAGCGCGTTTGCGCGGTTTGCCAAGCTGCCTCCGGTGGAGCCCAAGAAGGTTCCGGACATCGTCCGCTTCGAGGCCTTCCAGCAGATTCCATTCTCCATGGAGGAGGTGGAATGGGATTATGAGACCTTCTCCAACGAGGGGTCGCCTGATGTCGAGGTCGGCATCTTCGCCCTGACCAAGGCGTATGTGGCCGGCCGGCTCGCCCTGTACGGGGAACTGGGGCTGCAGCCGGACGGGATCACACTCTCGCCGGTGGCCGCCTACAACGGGCTCTACCACGATCTCGGGCTCGATGAGAACGCCCCGGGTGTGATCTTCCTGGACATCGGGACCATCAGCAGCGATCTGATCGTCGCTCAGGAGGGTCGCGTCTGGATCCGAACCTTCCCGATCGGCGGGCACAACTTCACCGAGGCGCTGATCTCCTCCTTCAAACTGACGTACTCGAAGGCGGAGAAGCTCAAGGCCGAGGCACAGACGAGCAAGTACCGCCGGCAGATTCTCTCGGCGATGCGACCGGTCTTTTCCGACCTGGCGCAGGAGGTGCAGCGGTCGATCGGGTACTACCAGTCACTGCATCGGGATGCGGAGCTCGGAAAGCTGATCGGCATCGGCTCGACCTTCAAACTGCCGGGGCTGCGGAAGTTCCTCAGCCAGCAGCTGCAGATCGAGGTCACGCGGCTTGACGCCTTCCAGCGTCTGAACCCGCAGGGCCGAAATGAAACCGCGTTCTCAGAGCATTCTGTGAACTTCGCCACGGCTTACGGCCTTGCTTTGCAGGGGCTGGAGCTGGCGAACATTGACGTGAACCTGATTCCCGTGCCGGTGGTGCGCGAGCGCCTCTGGGGCCGGAAGATCAAGTGGTTCGGGGCAGCGGCGGCGGTCGTGGTGCTTGGTTCACTGGTGAACTTCGCCCGGCCGGTGCTGGATCGGGCGCATGTGCGGCAGGACCCTGCTGCGGAGCAGGAAGTCAGCCGGACGATCCGCGAGGCCAAGGCGCTGCAGACGGACTTCCAGACGATTACGGATGAGACGGCCGTGACGGCGCGGCCGCTGAACATCCGCGCGATGCTGGATTACCGCGATGTGTGGCCGGCGATTCTCAATGACGTCGGTGCGATTCTGGCGTCGGCGGAGCCGCAGCCGGAACTGTTTGACGGACTGGACGCGTCGGCTGCCTCGTCAATTCCGGTCGGACAGCAGCAGGTTCTGGAGCTGCGGGCGCTTCAGCATGCGGTCATCAAGCCCGATGCACGCGGCTCAGCGCCGGCTGAGGGCGGCACGGCGATGCCGCAGATTGCCATCCAGATGGTGCTGGAGACGCCCAACGACCAGGGTCTGCAGTTTGTCAACGCGACGGCGATGTCGTGGCTGCGTCAGCACATGAACGCGACGCGGCCGGGCGTTCCCTATCGCATTACCGAGGCGACGACGTCGGACTACCAGCGAATCACGGTCGCGGAGGAAGCCCAGCAGCCCAACCAGCCGGTGTGGCCGGGCGGGGGCCCGGAGGGCGGAGGCGGCCGCGGCGTTGAAGGTATGACTGAGGGCGGCGGGCTGCAGATGGAGGGCGGCAGGGGCATGCCGCTTCCGCCGATCGGGGAGCGGGGGATGGGCGGTCAGCCCGGAATGGGCGCGGCCGACATCAGCCGGCTGGCTGAGTTGCCCAAGCCGGCGGTGAAGTATCCGCCCGGGAGCCAGTATCACCGCATGACGATTCGATGGACGATTCAATTGCTCTCGCCGGAGGAGCTGAATGCTCCGGCTTCCGCAGGCGCGGATGAGGAGGTGCAGGGATGACCAGTATTCTGACCTGGATCAAAGCCAACTGGATCATCGTGCTGCTGTCGGCGGCGATGATCATCTGCCTGCCGCTCTTTACGATTCTGGGCGCATCCTGGAATCGCAGCGTGGCCGAGTCGATCAAGAGCCGCGTTGACCAGCAGGCCAACGAACTGAAGCGGGTCTCACGGACGGACGTGGTGATCACGCCGCTGACGCCGGGCACTCCTGAAATCAACGAGAGTCTGCCGCTGAACCGGACGATTCTCAGCCAGTACGAGGAGATCCGCCGGGCGACGAAGGCCGACGCCGAGGGCATCATCCAGACGGCCCTGTCGATCAACCGCAAGGACGATCAGCTGTTGCTGCCGGGACTGCTGCCCAAGCCGGCCGACAACGTTCGCGACGTGCTGCCGTACGAACTGTACGAGCCGTACATTGCGCATCACGATGCGCTGCTGGCGCTGATGAACGCCGGAACGCCGCCCGACCCGCAGAGCGTTGTCGAGCAGTTGACGGAGTTTCAGCGGACCTTCATGCGTGCTGAGTTCAACACCGAGACGCCGACGAACCTCTCGCCGGCGGACCGGACGCGCCTGGCCGAGGAGATGAGCAAGCGCCGGATGGCGATTTATGCCCAGACGGCCTCGGAGATCTCCGTGTACGCCGACCGGAGCGTCTTTGCCCTTGAGCGATGGACCTCCAGCGACGGCAAGCCGGATGAGTTTCAATGGTGGGAGTGGCAGCACAATGCCTGGCTGCACTCGATCCTGGCCGAGGCGATCCGCAACGTGAACCTCGACGAGCAGGGAGAGTCAGCCCCCATTTTCGCACTGCCCTCGTCGGTGGTGAAGCGGATCGTGTCGATCCAGGCCGATCCGATGATCAACCCGTCGATGCGCCAGGCCGCCCGGGACCGGCGCGAGAACCTGGCTGCTGCCGCGTTTGACGCACAAGCAGCGTCGGAGTACGGCGGCATGGGCGTCGAAGGCGGAGGGATGGGGGTTGAAGGCGGCCGCGGCTTCGAGGGCGGCGGCAAGGCCGGCGGTCGCTCGACTCCGACCCCGTCAGGGCCGATGGCGGCGCCGGTGGTGACCGATCCGGATCAGCCCCTGTCGCGGGACTTCACGGCGTCGATTACGGGTCGGACCTCCAACGGGCTGTATGACGTTCGGAACGTGACGCTGACGGTGATCGCTGACAGCCGACGGCTGCCGGCGTTCATCGAGGCCCTGGAGCGTGCGGACTTCGTCACGGTTCTGGGGATGAACATCGTCGCCGTTGATCCGCTGGCGGAACTGGCGATGGGGTACTTCTACGGAAGCGAGCCCATCGTGCAGGTTGAACTGCGGCTTGAGACGCTGTGGCTTCGGGAATGGACTGTTCCGCTGATGCCTGCTCCGTTCAAGGAAATGCTCGGCATCGCCGAGGAGGAGTCGGACACGGAGCCGCAGGACGGCTGAGTCGACAACGAAATGCTCGTCTGAGCGTGCGTTGCCGGATTGAACTGACAAAAACCCACTTGATCGCCGGGATCGGCGAGAGGTGCAAAGACTATGAAACCCAAAGGAATCAATTTCTTCGAACAGCACATTGAGAAGATCGTGATCGGCGTGGCGGGACTCGTTGTTGCGGGTCTCGGTGCGCGGCAGGTGCTGATGCAGAACACGGTGCAGATCAACAACCAGCCGGTTCCGCCGTCTCGTGTGGATGCGGAACTGCGGAGCCAGGCGGAGTCACTGCAGCGAAACCTGGATTCGACGCAGGGGCTTGAGGTCCAGATGAGCGGCAGTCTGACGGAGTGGTTCAACGAACGCTTCGAGGCCTCAGGGTCGGAGGAGACTCCGGCGCTGGCCGTGGCGCTGGTGCGTCCGGTGCCGCTGACTGTCGGCGAGAACGACTCGACGCTGATCAACGTGGACAGCAACTACGCCGCCTTCGAGCCACCGGCCCCGAAGGAGCTCTCCGTCCGCTCAGCGCATTACACGCTGGCGGACACGGTGAGCTCGGAGATGCCGGAGGTTGCCGAGATGCTGGCCGGGCGGGAGACGCTGGACATTACCGCTGTACACGTCTTCGGCGAGGTCAGCGGAGTGGAGTTGCGGGAGGCGCTGGTGTCGGCCGATTCAGGGCAGCGATCGATTCCCGCCGCGTGGTGGGAGAACGATGCTGCGCTCTTTGACGTCGTGATCGAGCGTCAGCAACTGGGGGCGGACGGCCGGACCTGGGGCCCGGTGGAGACGGTTTCGATTCTCCCCGGTCAGCCGTCGGTCCGTCCGATGCTGGATGGGGCGACGTCGTCGCAGATGCCCGAGGTTCGTCAGGGGCTGCAGCGATACGGTTCGCAGATCTGGCAGCCGCCCTTCCTGCCGCTGCAGAGCGGAGAGGAGTGGTCGCCTGACACGATGCAGACGATGCAGGACATGAATGAGGAGACCCGGCGGCTGGTCGGCATGGCCCGCGCGGCGTATCTGAAGGTTCAGGACCTCGAGACGCGTCTGGCGCGCCTTGAGGGTCGCGATCGTCGTGACCAGAACGCACCCATGGATGAGCCGGGGGGCAGGGGTGTCGGGCCGGAAGGCGGCGGTCCTGAGGGCGGCGGCGCAAGCGATCAGCCGGACACCAGCAGCCAGGACCGGCAGAAGTCGGCCGTTGAGCGGCTGCAGTCGGAGATTGCCGCGGCGAAGAAGGCCTACGAAGATGCGAAGCAGGCGGTGCTCGATGAGGTGCCGACCTTCAACTTCCCGTGGGAGGATCAGCGGCCGGCGGAGACGCCGGGAGGGCGCGGCCCGGAGCGCTTCCCGGTTCAGGAGGGCGGCCAGGAACTGCAGCAAGGCCCCGAGGGCTGGGGCATGGAGGGCGGCCCGACGCCGGAGGGCGGCGGCAAGGGAGCGCCTGCCCCTGAGGGGGGACGCGGGGTGACGGGACGGCAGCCGACGGGTCGTGCGCTTCCGCTCTTTGAGCAGGAGGAGATTCGCATCTGGGCCCATGATGTGACGGCTGAGCCGGGCAACGTCTACCGGTATCGCCTGCGGGTCGGCTGGTACAACCCCTTCTTCGGCCGCGAGGATCGTCTCGGGGAGGAGCAGCGGGCGCTTGCGGCTTCGGCGGTGACGCTGTCGGAGCCGACGGAGTGGAGCGAGCCGATCCGTGTGAGTCCGCCGAAGGAGTTTTTCGTCATCGGGGGGAAGGGGGGTACGGCGCCGACGGACCGGAACGCGCAGGTTGAGGTGTACTACTACACGAACGGGCAGCAGCACATGTCGCTGACGACGCTGAAGCCCGGGGATCCGATCGGCGACCTCCGGGCGGTGGGGGTGGATGAGGAGAGCCGGCCGGTGGAGGTGGATTTCTTCACCGGTTCGGTGCTTCTGGATGTTCTGGAGAGTTCCGGCGGGAGCGGGCTGACGCGGAACGTGCGGGTGCTGGTGGCGCTGGAGGATGGCTCGATCCTGACGGTGAACCCTGACGAGCACCGGAACAGCGAGCAGCGGCTGCGTCTGCGGGCGATGGCGGCCCAGGCGACGGAGCCGTGAGTTCGGCGGGCGTCAGGGTCTGGTGAAGAATGGTTTACGGAAGGGGCCTGAAAATGGCCCCTTCCGTCTTGACAGCGGTGGGGCGGCGCGTACTATCTCCGACGCTGTTCAGGGTGGTCCGAGGATGCCTGCGAGGGTGTCTTTGCCACCGGGTTCGGCGGCTCTTTGGCAAGTGAAGAACTGGCAACGAAGTGAGATTCGAACACAAGTCAATCCATTGATTGGCGGGTGTTCATCGAGTCTCTCGAGAGAATTGAACAGGCTTTTCGGCCGGCTTTGTACTCGCGAAGCCGGTTGAACGCACGATGATCGTGATCGTGCAGGTTGTTTGTATGCGGCGGCGACGGGACGTGACGAGGGAACTCGTGACGGTCTGTGGTCGGCGTGATCAAGCGACTAAGAGCACACGGGGGATGCCTTGGCGTTGAGAGGCGATGAAGGACGTAGGTACCTGCGATAAGCCTCGGGGAGCCGGAACCAGGCTTCGATCCGAGGATTTCCGAATGGGGCAACCCACCCGACTTGTCGGGTATCACTGTCTGAATGCATAGGACAGTGAAGCGAACCCGGTGAACTGAAACATCTCAGTAACCGGAGGAAAAGAAAGCAAACGCGATTCCGTCAGTAGCGGCGAGCGAAAGCGGAACAGCCCGAACCAGGCCTTGTGCCTGGGGTGCCGTACGTCAGAAAGAGATGTTGTGAATGCGTTGGAAAGCGCAACCAGAGAAGGTGACAGACCTGTAGCGACATTGTAATTCTGACAGGCACACAGAGTAGCGTCGAGCTCGTGAAACTCGGCGTGAACATGCGGGGTCCACCCCGTAAGGCTAAATACTCCTCAACGACCGATAGTGAATCAGTAAGGCGACTGAATGGTGAAAACGACCCCTATAAGGGGAGTGAAATAGGAGCTGAAACCGTGTGCTTACACAGCGGTCGGAGCCTCGAAAGGGGTGACGGCGTGCCTTTTGCATAATGAGCTGGCGAGTTACTCTCTGCGGCAAGATTAAGTCGTACCACGACGTAGTCGAAGGGAAACCGAGTCTTAAACGGGCGTGAAGTCGCAGGGGGTAGACGCGAAACCAGGTGATCTACCCATGGCCAGGGTGAAGGGAGGGTAAGACCTCCTGGAGGCCCGAACCCACTAGCGTTGAAAAGCTAGGGGATGAGCTGTGGGGAGGAGTTAAAGTCTAATCATACCTGGAGATATCTCGTTCTCTCCGAAATAGTTTTTGGGCTAGCCTCACGTGACCGTCTTCGGGGGTAGAGCTACTGGATGGAGACGGGGCCCTCACCGGGTACCCGCTCCAACCAAACTCCGAATACCGAAGATTTTGACGTGGGAGTCAGTCCGCGGGGGATAATCTCCGCGGTCAAGAGGGGAACAACCCAGACCATCGGCTAAGGTCCCGAATCTTGCCTAAGTTCGAAAGGTAGTTGGATTGCAGTGACAGCCGGGATGTTGGCTTAGAAGCAGCCATCATTTAAAGAGTGCGTAACAGCTCACCGGTCGAGGAATCCAGCGCCGATAATGATCGGGAATTAAGGTAAGAACCGAAGCCATGGGCTCCGCAAGGAGCGGTAGGAGAGCGTTCCTGTCAGCGAAGAAGCGATCCCGGAAGGGTTCGTGGAGCGTCAGGAAGTGAATATGCCAGCTTGAGTAACGATAAAGCGGGTGAAAATCCCGCTCGCCGAAAGCCTAAGGTTTCCTGGGGAAGGTAAATCCGCCCAGGGTTAGTCGGATCCTAAGGCGAGGCCGAAAGGCGTAGTCGATGGACAGCAGGTTAATATTCCTGCACTCCGATGTGCGGTTGAAGCGGCGTAACGGATTCGCAGACTCGGCAGGACGGCTAGAAATGTCCGGGCCTTCGGGCCCCGCCGGGAAAGCGGATTCCTAGAAAATCCGTCCGTGGACAATCATCGGATCCGTACCAAAACTGACACAGGTAGGCGAGGCGAAAAGCCTCAGGCGCTCGAGAGAACAGTGGTGAAGGAACTAGGCAAATTGACCCCGTACGTTCGCAATAAGGGGGCCCTCCTCCGCAAGGAGAGGGCGCAGAGAAAAGGCTCTGGCGACTGTTTATCAAAAACACAGCACTGTGCTAACTCGCAAGAGGACGTATACAGTGTGACACCTGCCCGGTGCCGGAAAGTCAAGGAAGTAGGTTAGCCGCAAGGCGAAGCTTGCAACCGAAGCTCCGGTAAACGGCGGCCGTAACTATGACGGTCCTAAGGTAGCGAAGTTCCTTGTCGGGTAAGTTCCGACGCGCATGAATGGTGTAACGACTGGAGCACTGTCTCCACCACTGACTCGGTGAAATAGTAGTGGCGGTGAAGATGCCGCCTACCCGCGGCAAGACGGAAAGACCCCGTGGACCTTCACTGTAGGCTAGCATTGGTCACGAGCATGTTCTGCGTAGGATAGGTGGGAGGCTTTGAAGTTCCGGTTCCGGCCGGGATGGAGCCACCGTTGAAATACCACCCTGAATACGTTTGTGATCTAACCTCGATTCCCGTGAAGCCGGGCGAGGGACAGTGTTTGCCGGGCAGTTTGACTGGGGCGGTCTCCTCCCAAAATGTAACGGAGGAGCACAATGGTCGGCTCAACACGGTTGGAAACCGTGTGTCGAGTGTAAGGGCACAAGCCGGCTTTACTGCAAGAGCGACAGCTCGAGCAGTTGCGAAAGCAGGTCCTAGTGATCCTGCGGTCCCGTGTGGAAGGGCCGTAGCTCAACGGATAAAAGGTACCCCGGGGATAACAGGCTGATCGCTCCCGAGCGTCCATAGCGGCGGAGCGGTTTGGCACCTCGATGTCGGCTCATCACATCCTGGGG
>CAZPFK010000001.1:91592-109736 GCA_964585855.1 uncultured Vicinamibacteraceae bacterium | reverse complement strand
GAGCGCCATTGCGGATTCACCCCGGAGGTGTGAAGGAACATGAAGCGGTCGCCCCTTCGGGGCGATTGATTGATGACACTCCATCTCCCACCGGTTGCGCTCGACCGCTGCGCGGCCTTCGCTTCGCCCATGGCTACAGCCCGTCGCCCCTCCGGGGCTCTTAACGGAGGCCATCTCCCCCCGCTCCTCCATTTGCCCCCCCACTCTCCCCCGCCAATAATCAGGCTTCCCTTCGGGGAGACATCCAGATTCCGACTCAGTGAGTTGCCTGTCCCGGCCCGGGGCCGAGGAAGAAGGCAACGACCGCAACTGAAAGGGCCCCTCATGGCCAAGAAGACCGGCAAGGTCCGCAAGAACGTCATTCGCGGCATCGCCCACATCCGGGCGACCTTCAACAACACCCAGGTCACCATCACCGACGTCAACGGAGAGACCATCTGCTGGGACTCCGCAGGGACCGTCGGCTTCAAGGGCGCCCGAAAGAGCACCCCCTTTGCCGCCACACGGGCCGCCGAGGCCTGCGCCTCCAAGGCCCGCAAGGTCGGCATGAAGGAACTGGAGATCCGCGTGACCGGCCCGGGCCCGGGTCGGGAGTCGGCCATTACCGCCCTGGCCCATTCGGGCATGAAGGTGACGGCCATTGAGGACCATACCCCCGTTCCCCACAACGGCTGCCGCCCGGCCAAGCGCCGCCGCGTCTGACCGTTTCGGGAATGGCTTCGACAGATTGTTGTACTCCTGCCGGAATCAGCAGGGCGACGCATCGCCGACGACGAAGATGCGACCGACCCGATCAGCCGGCAGGCCCCAGGGACCGATTCCTGAACCCTCGTCGTCACAAGAGGATTGCATCATGTCCAACAAGCGCGTTCGCTGGCGGGGAATGGAGCTCCCCGGTCGTGTCTTCGTTGATACGAAGATGAGCACGAAGACCTTCGGTCGCTTCGTCATCGAGCCCTTTGAACGGGGCTTCGGCAACACCATCGGCAACAGTCTCCGTCGCGTCCTGCTCTCCAGCATCGAGGGGGCGGCGGTTTCGAGCGTCCGCATCGAGGGGGCGGAGCACGAGTTCACCAGTCTCAACGGCGTGATGGAGGATGTGACCGACATCATCCTCAACGTCAAGGAGCTGATCGTCGAGAGCACCTCCGACGAGCCCAAGACGATGAGCCTGGCTGCGACCGGCCCCGGCGAAGTGACCGCCGACCTGATCGAGGCCGACGCTGCGATCACGATCCACAACAAGGAGCTGGTGCTGGCGACCCTGACCGATGAGGTGGATTTCGAGATGCACTTCACCGTCACCAAGGGGCGCGGCTACATCCCCTCAGGCGAGCAGTTTGAGGAAAACGATGAGCAGGAAATCGGCCTGATCGCCGTGGACGCGATCTACTCGCCGGTCCGCCGGGTCCGCTACCGGGTGGAAGACACCCGCGTCGGTCAGAAGACCAACTACGACAAGCTGACCCTTGAGATCTGGACCAACGGGACCGTCACTCCGGAGATGGCCCTGGTCGAGGCGGCCAAGATTCTCCGCAAGCACCTGAATCCCTTTGTGCAGTTCAACGCTCTGGGCGACGAGCGCGTCAGCCCGGAGGCCTCTGCGGCGGCCGGCGTCGATGAGGAACTGCTGCGGAAGCTTCGGATGCCCATTACCGACCTCGACCTCTCGGTGCGGGCCAGCAATTGCCTGGAGTCGGCAAAAATCCGCACTGTGGCGGACCTGATCAACATGGCCGACGCCGACCTGCTCAAACTCCGCTCCTTCGGCAAGACCTCGCTGCGGGAAGTGAAGAAGAAGCTCGAGGAGATCGGCCTTGAGCTGGGCATGGAGTTGCCGGAAGGGTTTGACATCGAGGTCATGGATATTGTCTGAGCGTCCCTGCGGGGGCGAGGATCGAGGAGTTCATCATGAGACACCGTGTCGGCGGATACAAACTGGGTCGGAACACCCCGCATCGTCGGGCCATGTTCCGCAATATGGCGGCCGGGCTTCTGGAGCACGGTCAGATCGAGACGACGCTTCCGAAGGCCAAGGCCGTCCAGCCCTTCGTGGAGAAGTTGATCACGCTGGCCAAGCGCGGCGACCTGCATGCCCGGCGGCGCGTCGTCGCCCTGCTGCGCGACCGCATCATGTGCGGCGACGAGGAGCAGGTCACCCGTGATCGCTACGGCGAAGTCGCCCGCGGCCCCAAGCTGGTCCGCCATCTCTTCGAGAACATCGGGCCGAGGTACACCGACCGCGAGGGCGGGTACACGCGGATCATCAAGACCGCCCGCTATCGCATCGGCGACGGAGGCGACATCGTCATCCTCCAGCTCGTCGGCAACGAGGAAGGGCCGGAGATCTCCGGCTTCGGCTCCCGCCGCAAGCAGAAGGCGCAGAAGCGCACCGAGTTCGCCAAGGCCGCGCTCGCCGCAGCCCCCAAGGCGGAACCCGCTGAGGCGTAATCGTCTGATGCGGTGCATTGTGAGTATTCGACAGGCCCGGCCGATCGGTCGGGCCTGTTTCGTGCGCGAGTTCAGCGATCGACGATGACGCGGATGCTCTCGGTTGTCCAGCCGAAGGGCCCCATCAGGCGGACTCGCTCCGAGGAGACATCCAGCACCAGCCCCGTTCCCGGAAGCAGCCACTGCGTCGTTCGGCTGGTCACGTCGGCGCGGTTGAGGTCCATCGAGAGTTCCCGATCGATGCGATGGGCGACCCCCCGGGCGATGATGTGTCCCGACTCGTTGGCCACCTCGATGTGCTGCTGTCCGGCGTAGGTCACCCGGTGTGTTGCCGGGCCGAAGTCGCTCTGGTGGTCCGGTTGATCGAGTGAGAAGACGGAGACCTCCACCTGCTGCTCGATCGTGTCGCCCGGCTCGGCGTCTTCGGGCACGAGCAGCAGCGCCGGCGAGAATATCGTCAGGGCGGAGTGCTCGCGGTCAATTGAGAGCGGTTGCACGATGCTGCCGTCGGCATCCGTCTCAACCTCGACGGCCCGCTTCGGTGAGGTCACGATCATGAACCCTTCCCCGCGCGGCGGCTCCTCCGATCGCCAGGTCAGGATCGCCTCGGGCGTCAGCACCGCCTCGCCGGGCGAGGGCTCCAGTTGCGTCCTGGAGTATCCGAAACGTCGATACGCCGACCGCGGGTAGAGCGATCGCGCACCCGAGAGCGCGTCGGAGCCGTCGGCCTCCACTGTTCCGAGAGTGATTCGCACCGGCTCACCGGCGCGCGGCGCTGCGCAGCCGCCGGCCGCCAGCGCGAGAATGACAATCGACAGGAGCAGTCGCGGGTGAAAAGTCATCCACAGGGAGGGTAGTCCGGCCTTTGCGGTTCCGCCGTGTGAGTGCGGCGAATCCTCCCTGTGAAGGGAATACAGTCTCGGCACAATGAGCGACCTCCTGAAGCACCTTGAAGACCTCCGCCGCGACGGCCTCGGCCGCATCGCCGACGTTACCGACGCCGAAGCCCTTGAGGCCTGGCGCGTCGAGTTTCTCGGCACCAAGGGACGCCTCAAGGCCGCCATGGGCGGCATGAAGGACGTGCCCAGGGAACAGAAGCGCGAGGTCGGCGAGTCCATGAACGCCGTGAAGGGCGCTCTCGAATCTGCCTTCGAGGAACGCAAGGCAGCGCTCGGCCTCGATGGCGCAGTCGCCCGGCCCAGCGGCCCCCTCGTGGATGTCACCCTCCCGGGCATCGACCCCGGACTCGGCCGCGGCCACGTGCTGACGCGCACCATCGACGAGATCATCGAAGTCTTTGCGCGGATGGGCTTCACCACCGCCGAAGGCCCCGAGGTCGAGGATGAACGCCACAACTTCGAAGCGCTCAACATCCCCGCCGACCACCCCGCCCGCGATCCGCAGGAGAACTTCTACATCGACGGCCGCCACCTCCTGCGCACGCAGACCTCCACGGTGCAGATCCGCGTTATGGAGGCACACCAGCCGCCCGTCCGCGTCATCTCCTGCGGCCGCGTCTACCGCCCCGACGAGGTGGATGCCACCCACTCCTTCATGTTCCACCAGGTCGAGGGGCTCTACGTCGATCGCAACGTCTCGATGGTGGACCTGAAATCCACGCTCCTGCAGTTCGCCAAGGCCTACTTCGGAGAGGAAGCAGAAGTCCGTCTCGTTCCGAGCTTCTTCCCCTTCACCGAGCCCTCGGCCGAGATGTACATCAAAATGCACGTCAAGGGGCAGTGGCAGTGGGTCGAACTGGGCGGCTGCGGCATGGTTGACCCCAATGTCTTCGCTGCCGTCGGCTACGACCCCGAGGTCTGGAGTGGATTCGCCTTCGGCCTGGGCATCGAGCGCATCGCGATGCGAAAGTACGGCATTCCCGACATCCGCTGGCTCTACGAGAACAATCTCGACTTCCTCAGGCAGTTCTGATCCGCCCCATGACCTACGACCCGCCAGGCCGCCGCAGCGCGCTGATCGCCCTGCTCCTGCTCATCCCCGCCCCCACCATCGGTACCGTCATGGCCATGATGACCCATCAGGGCCCCGTCGGCCAGGCGGTCTACATGGCCTCAAAGATCTGGATTCTGGCCCTGCCGCTCATCTGGATTCGCTTTGTCGAGGGTCAGCCCCTCCGCGGACCGCGCCTGACCGCACGGGGTCTCGGAGCCGGCGTGCTCTCCGGCATTGTCATCAGCGTGCTGATCTTCCTGGCGTACTTCACCGTCGCCCCTCACCTGCTCGACGCAACGACGCTCCGCGAGGCAGCGCAGAACAACGGAATCGGCACCCCCGCTCGATACATCGGCCTGGCGATCTACCTCTCCTTCGTCAACGCCATGCTGGAGGAGTACGTCTGGCGGTGGTTCGTCTACCGGCAGTTCACCGCCCTGACCTCCGGACGACTCGCCGTGGTGCTCGCAGGCCTCGCCTTTACGCTCCACCACGTCTTCGCCCTCTGGGCGCAGATGGCCCCCCTGCCCGCTCTGCTCTGCTCCGCCGGTGTCCTCATCGGCGGTCTTACCTGGTCAACGCTCTATCGCCTCTATCGCTCCATCTGGCCCGGCTATGTCAGCCACGCCATCATCGACGTCGTGATCCTCACTCTCGGCTACCTCCTCATCTTCAGGAGCGCCTGATGCCCGTACCCGATGAGATCAGAGGCCGTGCGGAGGACCTCGGGATTACCGTCTCACCGCAGCAGTGGGCGCAACTGGCCGACTACCTCGCCTTTCTGCTTGAAACGAACACACGCTTCAATCTCACCGCCATCCGCGAGGAGGGTCTCGCTTGGGAGCGGCACATCCTCGACAGTCTGACTCTTGTGCCGATTCTCGAACCCCTCGCCCCGGCGTCACTGGCCGACCTCGGCTCCGGCGGCGGTCTTCCGGGCATCCCCCTGGCGATCATGCTGCCCACAACCGCCATCACGCTGATCGAAGCGACCGGCAAGAAGGCCGCCTTCCTCGGGCAGTGCGCGGAACGGCTCGGACTGGCCAACATCGAGGTCGTCGCCGATCGCGCAGAACTCTACAGCCGTCGCGGCCAACCCGGTCGTGAACACTTCGACGTCGTAACCGCCCGCGCCGTCGGCCGACTGCTGGTCCTCGCCGAACTCGCCTGCCCGCTTCTTCGGCCCGGCGGTGTGCTCTGCGCGATCAAGGGCGAACGCGCTACAGAAGAAATCGACGAAACGCAGCCCGCGCTCGCGGCGCTTCGACTCGAACTCCTCGAGACCATCGAGACCCCCACCGGAACCCTCGTCCTGCTGGAGAAGTCAGGCCCAACGCCCTCCCGCTTCCCGCGCGGCGTCGGCGAGGCGCAACACAAGCCGCTGACCGGCTGAACCCGGTTAAGGCCCGGTCGCCGTTCCCCGCTGCGGAGCCATCGTCGCCTCGATCAGGCCCGGCTGCCAGATTTCATCGAACTCCTGACCGTCAGTCGCCCGCCGCAGGAGGAAATAGACCACCGTCGAGGCGCAGACGGTGTAGCTGATGAGGTAAGCCGGAATCATTGACGTCACCAGCAGCAGCCAGAATCGCACTACACCGACTGCCAGGCGGTCCGTCCAGCCATCTTCGACAATCGGCGTCTGTGGATAGGGCTGCAGCAGCGTCGCCCCACCGGCATACTCCGCCACCGTCTCAACGCCGGTCAGCGAGGCCCCGTAGGCCGTGAAGTTGATCGTCCCGACGGCCAGCACCGACACCAGCAACAGCCCCGCCCCGCCGATCAGGAAGGCCGCCACGAGGTACAGCAGGAAATGAATCGGGCGGTTCTTGACATACGAGAACGACCGTGAGATCGCATCGGGTGCATCGGTCGCCTCGACGGCAACGGCCGGCACAAAGAGCGGCGAACTGAAATACATCAGCACGATGATGCAGACGGCCAGGAATCCGCCCAACAGCGCCGGCCCGTACAGGATCGCCCCGACAACGTTCAGCACAGGAACATGAAAGAGCAGTCCGCCCAGGGCCAGCAGCAGCGTTCCCGCAATGACCGCAGCCAGAGGCAGGGCGTACGTCCCGGCAAGCGGCAGCCACCGTTTCAGCGCAAAGGCCAGCGCCTGCGTCCAGGGAATCGACTGCTCCACCGCAAACTCACACGCGGCCGACCTTGCCAGCATCCCCGCGCCGATCACCCAGATCAGGAAGGCGATGACGCCGAAGGTCAGCAGGAAAACCGGGTGGTGCTCCCACAGCGCCCCGGCGATCCGCCAGTCGCTCTCCACCAGCGTTTCTGCCGCACTCACCGGCTCCATCCCGAGAAACTGCGCAAACGCCGCACTGATCCACTCCGACGCCGCTTCCATCGTTGCGGTAAACGTCCCTCTCGGCCGGGCTTCCTCAATCATCGCCAGTTGGGCGCGAACTGCTTCATGCGCCGACTCGGTGCGCTCCTCCTCCGGCAGTTCGAAGTACGACGTCAGAATCGCATCACGCAGGTCATTGAGCACAAACGGCTCGCGATTCAGCACCTCATGCGCGGCACTCCGCACCTCCGGGGGCAGCCCCGGAGCGAGCGCCTCCAGTCGTGTCGCCTGCTCCTCGACCGTCAGCGCCTCGGTGCCAAGCCCGCCCGGACCGACCGTTGCCGGCGTCACGGCATCCCAAAGCGACCCGGCGAACATCAGAATTGCATAGATCGCAAACCCCTGCATCAGCCGAGCGGGGGAGAGCGACAGAGGCAACATTCGTCCAAGGGCCGGGAACTGGAAGATCTGCGACCACTCGATGCGGTCAACGGCGACGCTGCGGCGCGGCTGCGACTCCATGGGCGGGGCTCCCACGAGGACTCTGAACTCTCATTCCCGGGTCGATGCTATCAGAGTGAGGCGATGAAACAATCCAACCGCGTCTTCTGGGTCATCACGACTTCATCGCATCGGCAAGTGCCGCGAGAATCTCCTCGGGCTCAGACATCCGCCCCACACCCTCCGTGCGGCAGGCCTGCCACCCCTCGCCCGGACCCACAAAGGTGAAGCCGTCCTCCGACAGCTGCCGCAGATTCCGCTGCGTCGCCGGCTGCTTCCACATCACCGCGTTCATCGACGGAGCCAGCAGGACCGGCGTCGTCGAACGATCGACTGCCGAACAGACCAACGTCACCACGTCATCGGTCAGGCCGGTCGCAAGACGTGCGGCGAGGTCCATCGTGCACGGCGCAATCACCATCGCCGAGGCCCGCCGCGCCAGACTGATGTGCTGAGGGTCGCTGCTCTCAAGGTGCTCCCACATCGACGTGTACACAGGCTTCCCCGAGAGCGCCTGGAAGGTCAGCGGCGTGACAAACCGTGTCGCCGCTTCCGTCATCAGCACCGTCACCTCCGCCCCGCTCTGCGCGAGTCGGCTGATCACGTGTGCCGTTTTGTAGCAGGCAATTCCCCCGCCGATGCCGACGAGAATTGAGCGACCCGAAAAGGGTGATGCATCACTCACGGCATGGTCCCCGCCCGACTGCCACGACCCCCTACACCCCGTCGTCGCGCGGCGTCGTGTCCTCGAAACACTCCAGCTTCCCGGCGAGAATCTCCTCAACCACGAGCTCCAGGTTGGATCGGCCCTGCCGCTCCACCATCGGCCGCGCCCCTTCCATCAGTTGGGCCCAGCGACGCTGGATGATGGCGGCAAGACGGAATCGTCCGCCGGCACGACGGATGACTTCGTTGTCTCGAAGCGCTTCGATCATGGTTGTGGGATCCCCGGAGTGGCTGGTGGCGTACTCTTCAAACAGGCACGATCAGGACAGCTATAACAATAGATCACTGACTCCTTCCATTCCACCACCCCGAGTATGCCGGATCAACCCCCCGACTCCGGATCGCCCCGCATCGGCGCCCTGCGCCGGCTCCGGCGATCTGCCCTCCGTCTGACCGTCCTCGGCCTCGTCGCCATTCTCATCATGAAACTCACCGGTTGCATGGAACGCCTCTACTACATGCCCTTCGGCACCCCCCCGCCCGCCCCGGCCGGCGCTGAAGATGTCTACTTCACCTCCGCCGACGGCACACGACTTCACGGGTGGTTCGCCCCCGCACGGGGGACTCCCCGGGGGACCATCCTGGCTGTTCACGGAAACGCCGGCAATGTGGAAAGCCATTGGGGATTCGTCAGTTTCCTCCCCGACGCCGGCTTCAACCTCCTGCTCTTTGACTATCGGGGCTACGGACACTCCGATGCCGGCAGACTCCGACGGGAGCATCTCCGCAGCGACACCGAAGCCGCCCTGGACTACCTCCTCCAACGACCGGAAGCGAAGGATTCACAAGTCGGCATCTATGCACAATCACTCGGGGCCACCTTCGGCCTCGCCGTCGCCGCCGACCGGCCCGAGGTACGGTCCATTGTGATTGTCTCGGCTTTCACGACCTGGCGCGAGGCGGCGGCCGCAGCGCTGGGCGGTGGCGAACCCGGTCCCCTGAGCCGATTTGCCTCCCGCCTGATTCCGCAGGGCATGGACCCCATCGATCTGATTCCCAATCTCGGCGACCGCCCCGTTCTGATCATCCACGGCCGACGGGATGAGATCATCCCTGTGGCACAGGGCGAAGCCCTCGCCGCAGCCGGCAACCCCGGGTGCATCACCCTGCGGACCCCTGACAACGCCGATCACAACTCGATCGACATTCTCGATCCGGAGTTTCGCACTTCAATCGTCGAGTTTCTTACGTGGGCACTGGCAACGCCCTGACCGGCCCCTCTACCGCCAGTCGCGGGACGCTTCGCCGATGTCGGGGCGCACCTCGCCGATTCCCAGATAGTCGAAGCGGTAGATCTCGCTCTCCGGGGCGTACCGGATGTTCCAGTGAAACTGCGCCGGCAATCCCCCGGCCGGAACGTAGATGTTGTCCGAGAGGTCAGCCGACTCAGGGCTTGCCTCGTGCAACCGGCCGCTGTTCCACGCCAGCGTGCAATTGAGAAACTGCGATCCCGAGGAAATGGCGACCATCAGGTCGTCCACGCTGCACTCGATGAATCGGTTTCCGGTCAGCCCGGCCGCTGATGACCCGCGATACTCTGCCGGCCGAAACGCCGCCTCAGAGCCGCCCAGAAATGCGAACGTCGACCCCTCAAAGACCGAGCCGTCCCACCGCACAGCAGTGTCAGTCGGGAAGTGCCACTGCGATCCCAGACTCCGCGTTGCGGACGCCTCCCAGATCGCAAGCGGCGGTCCGCCGGAGATCACCCGGCATTGATTGAAAACGGCATACCTCGCCGTGACGACGCCTGAGGTCATCGGTGGGGCACCCCTTCCAGCCGCCGATGGCAGCGCGGTGCCGATCTCGACATTGGTCAGCCGTACCGGCTGCGAGGCGCTGCCCTCCAGGATCAACCGGCCGCCGTTCAGGAAGATTCGACCGTCGCGAAGCCGGACCCCCTCGCCGATGGTGAGCACAGCCTCGGGACCGAGGTGCAGGTCCGACGTGAAGGTGTAGGCGATCGGAAGCGCTTCCAGCCGCATCGTCCCGGAAACGGTTCGCGGCATCCGGGCGTATGGCCGCGCCTCCGCCGCCGTCGTCCACAGCCGATTCATGTACGAGCGGAAAGCCGCCTGCTCATCCTCGTTGAGATGCTGCTTCTGCAGCGTCGTCCCCGCATCGAAGGCTACATCTGCCCCGAAGACTGCCTCGAGGTGCTCCACCCGGCTTCGCTGCGCGTAGGCAAGCAGACGCCGGTAGTAGTCAGCGCGATCACGATCGAGGTAGGAAAGCCGGCGGTAGATCTCCGCCGCGTCAAGATACCGCTCCTGCCGCTCCAGCGTCTCAGCCGCCTCGACAAAGCGGACCGCATCGGGCTGGAAACTCTCCCAGATTGGGTTGCGCGGCGACTGCTGCATCCCCAGCTCCAGGGCCGCAAGGTACTCCACGGGCTGCTGCTGCATGTCGATGGCATCCAGCGTCCGAAGGGCCAGTTCCGTTCCAAGCCCCGGCTCCAGAAGATTCCCGAAGCCCGCATCTCGAATCTGCGCCAGCCACGTCAGCCGCAGTCGCAACTCCGTAAGCGTGGGCCGGTCATCGGAGTTCCACAGGTCGGCAAGCCGGCGCGCGGCCTCCGTTCGCGATTCCTCCTGGCCTCGGAGAGGAAGCATCATCAGCGTCATCACCGCCCCCTCAGCTCCCTGACCGAGCCGGATGCCCATCGCTTCGGCGTAGGTCTGGACAAAGAGCAGCGATGAAGCCGTCGATCGCGGCACGTCGACGGCAAGGATCGCAAGCGCTGCCTCGTACGCCCCCGACTCCAGGGCGCGGCCGACGAGGTCCCCCTCCGGGGCTGAATCTGTACCCGGCCCTGACTGGGACTGTGACGCGGAGACCGGCGATCCGACGAGGATGGCGGCAGATACGAGCAACGACAGTCTTAACCGAGTCACCATTGCAAACCCTCCTGCGTCGATTCCGTGAGTTATAGGGCCTTACCACTCGGCCCAGAGCCACGATCCAGCGTTCCCGGATCATCGTTCAGACTCGGCCAGGCTTCCGTGGTTCACACGAATCAGGGCCGGTACTGGCTCAAACGGCCCAAATACGTCCGGAAATGTGCAACCTGTCTTCATCGTGCGCCGAAGGTTCCGTCCCCGCAAGGACGGAACCGTACAAATTGGCAAATTCTCATCAAGCGCCCCGCATTTAGTGTTTGACGAGACTCCAAAGTGCGGTTACAGTATAGGAGAGAGTGTGGTAATGGTGCCTTGGCAGTTCCAGAGACTGCACTCGCTACAGCGTCGCGATTGAGAGAGAACACAGGGAAGACCGCCGGTTTCAGCGCCGGCAGTCATCAGAAACACAGAGAAGGAGTTCGAGATGCGTAAGAATCGTACAATCAGTGCCCTCGGCGCACTTGTCGCCGTCGGTGCGGCATCACTGGCTATGGGTGATGTGGTCAACTTCGGAGACGTCAGCGTCTTCCACGGCCCCGATGATCTGGACCTCACCGGTTCATTCCTCTACGCCGTGAACGTCAGCCCCAACAGCGCCGAGTCCTTCACCGTCAACGGTGTTGAGTTCAAGGCCGACACCACTGTTGCCGGCGTGAGCATCCTTGCCAACCAGGCCAAGGACAACTGGAACAGCCGTCCCTACTTCGGCGACTCAGCCGATGCCCAGAACCTCGCCGACGTCCTCTGGGACGTTCGCTTCCACGGCAGCCGGGACGTCAACATCGACGCCGCTGTCTCCACCGGGCAGGAGTACAAGCTCCAGCTCTTCTTCGTGGAGAACTACTGGCAGGATGCCGGCAGCCGCACCTTCGACATCGTCGTCGAGGGCGAGACTGCCGTCGATGAGTTCGACATCATGTCGCACTCGTTCACCGAGAATGATCACACCGGCGGTGTCGTCTTCACCTACACCTTTGTGGCCGGTGACGACAACCTCGATATCGATCTCCTCCGCGGAACCACCGGCGTGGATCGCATTCCGATCATCTCCGGCTTCACCCTGGAAACCGTCCCCGCTCCCGCCTCCCTGGCGATGCTGGGTCTCGGCGGCCTGATCTGCACGAGCCGTCGCCGTCGCGGTTGATCGACTCGAATCAGTTCAAATGCTTCCAACACCGGGAGTCTCATCTGAGACTCCCGGTTCTCGTTTCTGGCTTCTCGATCCTCATCGCCGCGTTGGCAACAACAGTCAGGCAGACTCGCTGCCCGTCACGCCACCCTCAAAGAGCGGCGCTGTACCCGGTTGCGGCGTCACCAGTCGCATGCGGATGCCGTTGACCCCCGGACCGTAATAGTCCAGCAGATGAGCAATTGCCCGGAAGCCCAGCTTGGTGTAGAGGTTGCGGGCCGCCTCATTCCCCTCGCGGACCTCAAGGAAGCAGCGGGTGATGCCCTGGGCGCTGAACCGCTCAAGGACCGCCTTGGCCAGCCGCTCGCCCAGACGTCGGCCCCTGGCGTCCGGATGCACCGCCAGCGAATACAGCCGCCCCGACCGCCACAGCCGGTGCTGGCGCTGGATGCCCGCCGCCCAACCGAGAATCCGCCCCTCGGGCGTGGCCGCCACCACTACCAGCGCCTTCGGGTTACGGATCAGACTGCGGATCTGTCGCTTGTTGAAGCGGTCGCCGGAGTACTCAAACGCCACCTCTTCAGCAGCCAGCACCCCTGCGAGGTCCGCCTCAACCGCATCACGCAGATCGATCGTCTCATCGGCCATGACGGGCTCCAGCGCCGGCCCGGCCGCCGTCGCCGAGGCGACAAAGGGCGGGTTGAGCAGCGGAATCTGCAGGCCGTCGAGCCCGAGAGTCGTGGAGACGGGCTCCCGGGCGATGACGAACTTCTCCAGCATCCGCTTCGGGCGGTACGTCTGCTTCGTGAATCGCAGACTGGGAATGCCCCAGTCGTCCCCCACGTTGCACTCCGGGTACTCCGACCAGCATCGCCGACAGAACTCCGAGAAGATGAACTGCGCTGCGCCGTCGTACATCGGGTCGGTCTTCTCGATGACGACCTGAAACATCGTCTCGGTCAGCCGCTGCCCGAGGGTAAAGCCGATGATCTGGTCGCCGGCCAGCAGGACCATACCCCGCAGTCCCAGGGACTGGAAGCACGCAAGCGCGCGGCGGCAGGCGTTCTGCTCCATGTGGCGGAGGATGTCAGTACCCACGTGGGAATCGTTGACTTCGCCCTCGTGCGTGCTGTCGCCGCACCGCACCCAGGTGTCCAGCAGATCGAGGCACGCCGGGGCATGCTCGGGTCGCAGATCCTCCACCCGGTGATTCGGCACCTCCCGCATGAATCGCGATCGGGCACCCCGCTTGGACTTCAGGTCGCCCCCTGCGAGATCAATCATCCGGGCCGTGTCATAGACGTAATCCCCCCACATCGCCGCAGACCACATCGAGTCCCCCGTCGCCGCGCCGATCAGGTCCAGCATCTCGGCCGAGACGTACTCGATGCGCGAGTGCCGGGTCGTGCAGTAGACGGTGTTGTAGGCGTCCATGACCTCAAAGCAGCGGTCCAGCACCTCGCGGTATCGCTCCGGGTCGCGCCCGTTCATCGGCATCGGGGGCATGAGCATGGTCAGGTCGCCCAGGCCGTTGGCAAAGAGGCAGAGATGGTCGTTGATGACCGTCCACCACATTCGCAAACTCGCCGACCAGAGGTAGACGCCTGCGAAGGTGTAATCAGAGATCGGCGCTCTCAGGGTCCGCAGAGCCCGCTCAAAGACCGGGGCGTCGGTAATGCGGACAGGGGTCAGATCAACCCCGTCGGGGAGACAGACAGCCGCAGGAAAGAGCGCAACATCCTGTTGCAGCAGCGTCGTAGACCCGTCGGGTTCGGCAGATTGTTCCATACAGGAAGGCGTCCGAGGACGACGCCTCAACTCGCCTCCAAGGCGAATACGGCGTCGGTCTGAGGGTCGTCCTCACTCCCCGGGCGGACGACAGGCCCGTGCGGACAGGGGATGAGAATACCATCGCTCCCGCACATTGCAACACGATTCGCAGAAAGTTCTGCAAAGCCGCGCGAATGTCTTTCAGAATGCCAGCGACACGCCGCCGAAGAGCTTCAGGTCGGTATGGTCAACCCCGGGGGAGACCTCCGACTCATACTCCGTCTGCAGCCCGATGTTCAGCTTCAGCGACCCCGTCTCGTCGAGGCTGCACGTCCACCGGGCATCCAGCAGGTTGCGGTACTCCCCCTCCTCATCCAGGTCGAGGAAGAGCTCGTTGGTCGTCTTCAGCTGCTGCCGATCGGTAATCCGCCAGATCCAGTCCGCCCCGAGCACCGCCTCCGGCCGCACCGTGTCATTCTCCGAGCCGAACTCCCGGACGACCCCGCCCCCGCCCCGAAGGCGGACCTCGGCATCGTCGGCCTTGAGGATCTCAAACCCGAACCCGCCGTTTCCTCCGGTGCGGTAGTCCCAGGACTGGAACTCGTCGAAGTCGTACCGCAACTGCCCGTAGAAGAACCACCGGGATTCAGGAAGCAACCACTCCTTCATCGCCTTGGCGTTGAAGCGGTTCGCTGATCGCTCCCCCTCCCGTTGGCCGTAAAAGTAGGCACCGTCGAACTGCGTCCGCCCTTTCGGGTCGGCATGGTCGGCCCGGAAGCCGAATCGAACGTCCTGCGTCTCCACCGTTCCCGAGGCCGCGCTTGCGGCCAGTTCGATTGACCGCTTCCACGGATTGGGTTTCGGCGCCGGCGGCGGAGGGGGCTGCTGTTCGGCCGGGGCGCTCTCAGCGGAGGCGACGGGCGGTGCTTCCTCAGCCGGCGGCTCGGGTTCGGCGACGAGCCGCCCGTCCTTGCCGAAGAGCAGTACGAAGGCCCCTGGGCCGAAATCCGCCTCGTTGGCGATGAACTCCCGTGGCAGGGCCAGCCGGCCCAGGAGCGGATGATCGACCAGGACGACTTCCGAGCCGGCGGTGATCAGATGCGCAAAGAGGACATCCCCGGTGGAGAGGCGGATTTCAGCGAGTTCCGGTTCCGCGGGATTGGAGGCTTGCCCGACAGCCGCAGCCGTCAGAGACAGCGCAGCGACAGAGACGGTCACGAGGGATCGTCGGGCGGCTCCTCTCACTGCACCTCCGTTTTACGGGGATCATCCATGATCCGCTGCGATGGCGGCTCGAAACCCATTCTCCCCTGCTGCGCGCCCCAAGGCAATATCGGCTCGGCCTCAATCCCGACTTTCGTCCAGCCCTTCAGAAGGCGATCGAGAGGCCTCCGAAGAAGCGAAGGTCCGTATCGTCGATGCCTGGCGCAACGTCCGACTGATACTCGAGTTCCGCTCCGAGATTCAGGTTGATGTTGCCATCCTCCGAGACGGCGTAGCGCCACCCCGCCTTGGAGAGATTGCGGTACTCCCCGGTATCGTCGAGATCGAAGAAGAACTCCGTCGAGGCATTGACGCTCTGCCGCGGTGAGATCGTCCAGGACCAGTCCGCAGCCGCCAGCGCCTCGGCCCGGGTATCCTCATTATCTGAATTGAACTCACGGACAACGCCGATACCGCCCCGCAGACTCAGCGTCATCTCGTCGGTGCGGATGAGGTCGTAACCGGGGCCGACCACAGCACTCAGGCGTGACTCCCACGACTGGAACTCGTCGAAGTCGTACCGCCCCTGCGCGAAGAAGAACCACCGCGAATCGGGAAGCAGCCAGTCGTTGCGAATGCCCGCCGTGAACTTGTTGGACGTCCGGTCGCCGGTGCTTGCCCCCCAGAGGTACGAGGAGTCGATGATCGTGCGTATCTCCTCTGTTTCGCGGGAGAGATCCAGCGAGAGACGGACTTCCTGTGTCTCGGTGTTGCCGGAGGAGGAAGAGAAGGCGAAGTTGAAGAAGCGCTTCCACGGCGACGACTCCGCCGCCGTCTCCACGCTCTTTGCCTCTTCCGGTTCTTCGGCCGGCGGCGGCTCTTCCGTCTCTGCATCGGCAAAGGCCACACTGCTGACCTGATCAGAGGAGATGGTCAGCACTCCGAGCACGGGATGCTCAAGAGTGACCGCCTCGTCGGTCTGCTCAAGTACGACCCCCACAAGTGTCTCGCCCGTGTTCAGCGTGACCTCATCGCCCTGCACCGTCGCCGCTCCCACCATCCCGATCACGCACAGCCCCACTACTGCCGTCCTCATGGATCGCTCCTCTCCTGGTGTGTTGGTCTTTACAGTGATTGCTTTCAAAGGATTCCGAAAGCCGCCTATCGTACCGACGCCCTTCGCAGCCGACATTCCTCTTGAGCGCGAAGGCAAGATTCAGATACCCATCCACTGCCCCCTGCTTCTGGCGAAACCTCTCAACGATGAAGACCATGACGACCCCGCACGCCGCCGGCGAACTCGCGCAGGCCAATCAGGAACATCTGGCCGAACTGACCCGTATCGAGGCCGGTGGCGGCCAGGCCGCCGTCGATCGGCAGCATGAGAAGGGCCGTCTCACCGCACGAGAGCGCATCGACCTGCTCGTGGATGCGCCGCGCCGGGGATCCGGCCGTTTCATCGAACTGGGCGCGTATGCCGCCTGGAACATGTACCGCGAGTACGGAGGCGTTCCCGCGGCCGGAGTCGTCACCGGAGTCGGCCCCGTCGCCGGCCGGCTCAGTATGATCATCGCCAACGATGCGACGGTGAAGGCCGGCGCCTTCTTCCCGATGACATGCAAGAAGATCATCCGTGCGCAGATGATCGCCGAGCGTGCCCGCCTGCCGCTGATCTACCTCGTTGACTCTGCCGGCGTCTTCCTGCCCCTCCAGGAGGATGTCTTCCCCGACACCGACGACTTCGGCCGAATTTTCCGCAACAACGCAGTCCTGAGCGCCATGGGCGTGGTGCAGATCGCGGCGATCATGGGCAACTGTGTCGCCGGCGGCGGCTACCTCCCCGTGCTCTGCGATACGCTGCTGATGACCGAGGGCTCGGGGCTGTACCTGGCCGGGCCCGCACTGGTGAAGGCGGCAATCGGTCAGGAGGTTGACCACGAATCGCTGGGCGGGGCGCTGATGCACGCCTCGATCAGCGGCACGATCGACTTCCGGGAGAAGGATGACCCCACCTGCATTCAGCGCCTGCGCTCGCTGATGGACTCAGTCGAGAAGGTCCGCCCCGCGCCGCAGCCGCCCAACCAGCCTGTCGACCCCGTGCGCAAGCCGGAGGAGTGCTACCGCATCTTCCGCGGCTCTCCCTCCGAGCAGTATGACATGAAGGCCCTGCTGGAGTGCATCGTCGATGCCGGCTCGGCCAACGAGTACAAGGCGGAGTACGGCCCCTCAATCGTCTGCATGTACGCTCGCATCGGTGGGTTCCCCTGCGGCATCGTCGCCAACCAGCGCATGCTCACCCGCAGCGAGAACAAGGGCGCACAGATGCCCGGGGTGATCTACACCGAATCAGCCGACAAGTCGGCACGCTTCATCATGGACTGCAATCAGAAACACCTGCCGATTCTCTTCGTCCACGACACGACCGGCTTCATGGTCGGTCGCGACAGCGAGCAGGACGGCATCATCCGCAGCGGCGCCAAGATGGTCAACGCCATGAGCAACTGCGTCGTGCCCAAGATCGCCCTGATCGTCGGTAACAGCTACGGCGCAGGGAACTACGCCATGTGCGGCCGCGCCTTCGACCCCTTTCTCACCTACGGCTGGCCCGGGGCAAAGTGCGCTGTCATGGGCCCCAACCAGGCCGCCGGCACGCTGGCGCAGATCCAGGTCGCCGCAATGGAACGGCGCGGGAAGGAAATCTCGCTCGAGGAGCGGAAGCAGCTCTCCGAGGCGATTCAGAAGAGTTATTCGGAGCAGGCCGACATCCGCTACGGCGCGGCCCGGGGGTGGGTCGATCGCATCATCGAGCCGCACCGCACCCGCGAGGAACTCACCGAGGCCCTGCGAATGGCCGCCACGGCCCCGGTCACAGGGCCCTTCGCCACCGGCGTCCTCCAGGTCTGAATGGCCCAAAGTCCGGGAACGGGCCGGAACCGGCTGGACAGAAGAGCCGAACTCTGGTATGTTGGAAGGAGGCAGTCAGACTGCGCCGGGGGTCGTCCGGCATGGTCAGTACGCGGCTGCCGCACAGGGAACCCACTCCGGAGAGGATCGCGCCGACACATCGGGGCCTTCATATGGTTAGTCCGGACGCTGACGGCGATACCGGCCACATGGCCCCGGTCACCCTGGCGGGCGGACTACCGATCCGGTACACCAGAACAGGAGCGACACATGACGACGAGACACACCACCGCCGCGGGACTGATGCT
>CAZPFK010000001.1:35750-91492 GCA_964585855.1 uncultured Vicinamibacteraceae bacterium | reverse complement strand
GATGCAGTCAGTCTCGGCTCGGAATCTGAATTGCTCGACATCAACGATTCCGGGCAGGCAGTCGGCTGGGCGCTGCAGGGTGGACGGCGTGTGGCGATCATCTGGTCCGAGGGCGGCGGGACACAGGTGATTCCAACTTCCGGCGCCTATGACGAAACAGTTGCATCAGCGATCAACGACGGTGGGACGGTTGTGGGCTGGGGTAAGCCGACCCCCGATTTTGTGAACAATGTCGCCTATCCCTATCGTGCCATGAGCAACGGTGGCGGCGGACTCTTTGCCGCCATTGACGGTCTCGGCAGCGGCCACAGCCAGGCCTACGACGTCAACTCCAACGGTGATGTTGCCGGTGTCTACGAGGACCCGGCGACCGGCACCCGCCATGCTTTCGTACGCCGAAACGGTGCGATCTCCAATCTGAATTCACGCTTCCTGAACCTGATGGGGCGCGACTTCAGCAGCGGGCGGGCCGTCGGCGTAACCGACTCAGGCATCGTCGCCGGGGTCTTTGATGTCGGCATGTATGTCGGAAGCCCAATGACCACCTACTACCGTGGCTTCTACCTCAACGCCACCACCGGCGAATACGACTACGACATCGGCACCACCTTCGAGCCGCTCCCCCCCAGAACCTTCACCTACAGCGACAAGGGCGTCGGCGGCTTCATCCAGATCGATCTGCGCGGCTCCAGCGTCCCCAATGGCGTCGGCTCACTCAGCCCGGACCGCTTCTGGATCTACGGCGATGCGACCTCCAACATCACCGCGCTGCCCGGCCCCGGCCAGCCCACCACCAGCGTGCGCGAGGTGCGGCAGCCCTTCCTCTGGGGCACCGAGGAGTTCCGGGCCCAGTTCCCGTGGTGGTCAACCCCGATGATCAACCTCCACAGCCGCGGCTCCGGCTCAACCAACTCCAATGACTCCGGGCGCGCCCTGAACTCCGCATGGGACTCCAACACGGCCCAACTGGTCGTCTGCGGCTCGATGGAGGTCGGGACCGACCCGGAAGCCGTGGTGTGGATCCTCGATCCCTCTCGTGTCGATGAGGAGTCACTCGAGGACATTTTCGCGGCAGACCTCAGCATTTTGGGCTGGGCGAACCTCGAGTCCTGCACGGGCTTCACCCGCGTCAGCGGACGGGAGTGGTTCATCGGCGTCGGTGAGCGCGCCAGCGGCACGCGGCAGGCCTTCGTGATGCGGCGTCAGCCCCCGATCCCCCCGCAGTAATTCAGCCGACCGTCACTCGATTCAATCGCGGCCGCTCCCGGGAACACCGGGGGCGGCTGTCGTTTAGGCCTTGTCAGTGAATCGAGAGCGTCGGCTGCGCCACGACGTTCTTCATCGTCGCCATCGAGACCTGCGCCGCCAGGTTCTGCGTGATCTTCGTGAAGGCCTCCGCAGCCGGGCCGCCGGCCTCGAAGTCGGCCGTCGGGTCGCCGCTGTCGCCGCCGGCGCGGATGCTCGTGACCAGAGGAACGGCCCCGAGCCAGGGGAGGTTCATCTGCTGGGCCATCTCCTCGGCCCCGCCCTTGCCGAAGATGTCGTGCTCGACGCCCTGCTCATCGATGAAGGCGCTCATGTTCTCCACGACGCCGAGGATCGGCACTCCAAGCTGCTGGAACATCCGCACGGCCCGGCGGGCGTCATCCTGGGCGACGCGCTGCGGCGTGCAGACGATCACCGCCCCGCGCAGCGGCAGCATCTGCGCCAGCGAGAGCGGCACATCGCCGGTTCCCGGAGGAAGATCGACGATCATGTAATCCAGCTCCCCCCACTCCGTCTGCGTCATGATCTGCTTGAACGCCCCCTGCGCCATCGGCCCCCGCCAGATCAGCGGCCGCTCCGGCTCGACGAGGACGCCGATGGTCATCGTCTTCACGCCGTGGGCCTCGAAGGGGACGATGCGGTTGTCGCGCATCTTCGCCTCGTGCGCCTTGAGGCCGAGCATGGTCGGCAGCGAAGGGCCGTAGACGTCGCCGTCGAGCAGCCCGACCTTCGCGCCGAATCGTGCCAGTCCGACGGCAAGGTGGACGGCGATGGTGGACTTGCCGACGCCTCCCTTTCCAGCCCCAACGGCAATGACGTGCTTGACGCCCGGCAGCGGGTTGTCCTTGTCGGCAAGGCGCTCCTGCGGAGTGCGCACGTCGGCGGTGAACTCGATCTCAAGCCGATCCAGCGGCTGGCCGATCTCAGCCGCCTTGCCGTGGACGGCCCTTTCGATGTCGGCGCGGATCTTGTCCTTCATCGGGCAGGCGGGGGTGGTGAGTTCGATCGTCAGCGCCACGGAGGCGCCGTGGACATCGACCTTCTTGACCATGTTTAGGGAGACGAGATCGCGGTTGAGGTCCGGGTCGTTGACGGTGCGAAGGGCGTCGATGATGTGGTCCTGAGTCAGCGGCATGAGCCGGTCATCCTGTGCGCATTTTTTGGAATCTTTCAAAGGAAAAGTCTATGCGAGCGGGGGTCACCGATCGCATGTTGTGCGCATAAACCTTGTGCCGTGAGGCGAAAAACAACGCCGGCGCCCGAAAGCGCCGGCGATTGGTGATCGATGTGTTCCACGTGGAACAAATTTGACCGTCAGGCCCGATTACTGGCCGACGTAGTTGTCGCAGTACTCGAGGTAACGGAACCCGGAGCCGGCCAGAACCTGGCGGACGAAGGTGCCGTCCACGGTGTACTCGGCCACTTCCGTGCTGGAGGAGACGAGCAGGTTGCCGTTGAGCAGCTGGACGATGCCGCGGCCGGAACCGGCGATGTCAAAGGAGTAGTCATCGGTGCCGTCGAGGTTGTAGACGTAGACCACGCCGTCGGAGAACGAGTTGGAGGCGTAGCGCACGCCACCCGGGGTGTTGATGAACTGCCCCTGCTCGGGGAAGTTGTTGCTGCCCGAGAGCGTCTCGTTGACCAGGTTTCCGGCGGTGTCATAGACCTCGAGATTGTCCGAGGTGATGTCTGCGAGCAGGATCAGCGGACGAGGCGTGCCCTGCGTGATGACCTCGACATCGAAGTAGCTGCTGACCGGGAAGGCCGAGGTGTCGAGGGCGTCGCCGTTGGTGTCCCAGGCGAAGAATCCGCCGTTGGCAGCGCCAAGGAGGTAGCCGTTGGGAGCCAGGTTGATGCCGCGGAGGTTGTCGATGTTGGCCGTCAGGTAGTTGCCGATCAGGTTACCGCCGGCGTCGAGCTGGAAGACCATGTCCTGAACCTGGTCGCTCAGCAGCAAGGTGCCGCCGGGGCCGTCGATGCAATTGATCGGCGTTGAGGTAAACGCGGCAATGCTGAACGAGCCGGTCTGGTCGCCGGTTGCACCGTCAAAGACGATGACCTGGTCGCCGGTTGTGTCGGGCATCAGGATTGATTGGGCCTGAACACCGGGAGCCGCCAAGGCGAGCGCACCGATACCAAGGGCCAGATGAGAAAAACGAGTAATCATGATTCTTCCTTCCATTCTCTTCAGGAATAACGAGCCACTTTCGCGACCAATATGCCAGGGCCGCGCTCGCAGCGCCACACTGCGAAGTTGTTGCCATTATAGAGCACGCCTGACGTGCGCCTACCCCGTAGTTCATGATTTTCAGGGGATCGCAGGCTTTTTGAACAACAGGACCCCTTCTGGCGCCGCCTATCCTAACGCACCATGACCACTCCCTCCCTTTCAATAGATCTCGCCAATTGTGACGCTCAACGCATCGGCATCCGTCACGGCCTCGATTCTGACACGCTTTCGCGGGGTCGTGCGGCCGCATCGGCCCTGACCGGTCGTCTGGGCGCCATGCGGGAGGCGGGGGAGATCCGTTGGCGCGATCTTCCCCACGGGGCCATGCGTGAGGAGCACCTCAGCGGCGTGCAGAGTCTTGTTTCGGAGATACACGCCGAGTTCGCAGCCAATTCACCGCGTAAGCGCTGCGAGAATCTCGTGGTTCTGGGAATCGGCGGCTCAGCGCTTGGCAATCTCGCCCTGCAGGCGGCACTGCGCTCGCCGCTGCACAACCTCTTGAGTAATCAGGAACGTCGTGGCCCGCGTCTGTTTGTGCTGGACAACGTTGACCCGGAACAAGTGGGTGCGGTGCTCTCCTATCTTAACAGCGCCGACCCGGGGCTGGAGCACACGCTGCTCAACGTCATCTCCAAGTCCGGAGAGACGGCAGAGACCGCAGCGCAGTTTCTGATCTTCCGCGACCTCTTCCGCGATCGCCTTGGAGCAGAGCGTGCGGCGCGGCAGATCATCGCCATCACTGACCCCAGGAGCGGCACGATGCGCACGATTGCCGACCGGGAGGGCTATCGCACGCTGCCTGTGCCCGACGGCGTCGGCGGGCGCTTCAGCGTCCTCTCTCCCGTCGGCCTGTTCAGCGCAGCGATGTGCGACATCGACATCGCCGCACTGCTCGACGGCGCGGCGGTGATGGATTGCGCGTGCAGCGCTTCGGATTTTGACGCAAACCCGGCACTGCAACTCGCGTGGACCCTGATTGAGTTCACGAAGCGCGGCAAGGGCAATCACGTGATGATGCCCTACTCATCGGGCCTCTACCTGCTGGCGGACTGGTACCGACAGCTCTGGGCGGAGTCGCTTGGCAAGCGGGTTGATCTTGATGGCCGGGAGGTCTTCGCCGGAGCGACACCGATCAAGGCCCTTGGCGCGACCGACCAGCACTCGCAGGTGCAGTTGTACCGGGAGGGACCGAACGACAAGGTCATCGGCTTCCTCGAAGTTCATCGCTTCCGGGAGGAGGTCGCTATTCCCTCAGGCATGAACGTTGACGCTCTTGCCTACCTTGAAGGACGAACGCTCTCGGAATTGCTCAACGCCGAGAAACGCGCCACGGAGTTTGCGCTGCTGGAGAGCGAACGGCCAAACTACACCATCCGCTTCCCCGAGGTGACCGAGCGGCAGGTCGGCGAGTTCTTCATGCTCTGGGAAGTCGCCACGGCGTATGCCGGGCTCCTCCTGAACATCAACGCCTACGACCAGCCGGCCGTCGAGACCGGAAAGGTCGCAACCTTCGGCCTCATGGGGCGACCCGGATACGAGGAGTGGAAGCAGAAAGTGGATTCTCGCCTGACCCGCTGAGCGCAGTCTACTGATCGTGACCCGTGCGCTCGGGGAGGACGTGACCGGCGTCACGAAGGGTTCGCTCCCGACGTGCCAATTCGAGGTCGGCCTCCGCCATCATCTTCGCCAGTTCTTCGACCGAGGTCGTCGGCGTCCAGCCCAGTTGCTCACGGGCGCGGGAAGCATCGCCCTGCAGCTGATCGACCTCAGCGGGGCGGAGGTAGCGCGGGTCGAACTTGACGTGCTCGGAGAAGTCGAGGCCGAGACATCCGAAGGCGAGTTCTGCGAAGTGTCGCACGGAGATCATGCGCCCGGTCGCGATGACGTAGTCAGCGGGCGTGTCCTGCTGGAGCATGCGCCACATGGCATCGACGTAGTCGCCGGCGTATCCCCAGTCGCGCTGTGCGTCGACGTTTCCGAGGTAGACGTACTCCTGCAGCCCCATCTTGATGCGACCGGCGGCGCGGGTGATCTTGCGCGTCACGAAGGTTTCACCACGGCGGGGCGATTCGTGATTGAAGAGGATGCCGCAGGAGGCGTGCAGGTCGTAGGACTCACGGTAGTTGACCGTCAGCCAGTGGGCGTAGACCTTGGCCACGGCGTAGGGGCTGCGCGGATAGAAGGGCGTCGTCTCCCGCTGCGGCACTTCCTGGACGAGGCCGTACATCTCCGAACTCGAGGCCTGGTAGAAGCGGATCTGCCGGCCGCTGCGCTGCTGGTGGTCGCGGACGGCTTCGAGGAGCTTGGCGGTCCCGAGGGCGACGCTGTCGCCGGTGTAGATGGGAAGATCGAAGGAGACACGGACGTGGGACTGTGCTCCGAGGTTGTAGACCTCGTGCGGATCAACCTGCGCGATCAGTTTGGCCAGCACGTTGGCATCCGTCAGATCGCCGTAGTGGAGAAAGAGGCGGACATCATCGGAGTGAATGTCGCGATAGAGGTGGTCGATGCGATCGGTGTTGAAGGTTGAGGATCGGCGGATGACGCCGTGAACCTCGTAGCCCTTCCCCAGGAGCAATTCGGCCAGATAGGAACCATCCTGTCCGGTGATTCCGGTAATCAGGGCGCGACGTGCGGTGGACATGCAGCTCTCCTGGGCGTGTGCATGGGGCTCCAATCGGCCGTTCCGGGGCGGGTGTTGACACCCTGCGGCATGATACGCGGGCAACGGCGCTACGATCGGCGCATGAACCGAACCCCTGCGCGTTTCAATCTGTTGCGGCCGTCGGTGTGCGCCCTCCTGATCCTGCTCGGCCTTGCCGAATTGTCGGCTCAGCCGCCGGTCCCGCTGAGCGAACAGGCCTACCTGGGCCTCTCGGTGCGTGAATACGCCGACGAACCGGGCTGCATCGTCTCGTGGATCTTTCCCGGCCCGCTTGAGGGGCGCGGCTTTGAATCCCCGCATCTGCGGCGAGGCGATCTCGTGCTCAGCGTCGGCGGGACAACCGTCGAAACACCCGATGAGCTCAAGGCCGCCCTTGCCGCATTGCCCCCGGGCCGGACGACGACCCTCAGCATCGTGCGGACGCAGGCACGCACCGACACGGCCGTTCCCACGCCCGGCTCGGCTCGTGAGGCGGCAGAGATCAGCATCGTGCTGGCCTCGAGGGCGGAATGGTCGGGCCCGGTTGCCTTCGTGGAGGAGTCGCCTCCGGCCGTTGTTGCAGAGACACCTGAACAGAGCGCGTTGGATGCGATCATCGAGCGGGAAATCGCCGGCGCTGGGGCCAGCGACGATGTGGAGCGACTGCGATCATTCCTGATGAGCAGTCTTGACGCTGCGCGGGGGGCCAACATGCTTTCGCGCGTGGCCTGGGGGATCGAGCATCCGCTCTCCCTTGCGGCCCTCCAACAGACGATGACCGATCCGCTCCCGGCCGTTGCACAGGATCCGTCGCAGTTCTTTGCGATCGCCGCGGCAAACCTCGACCTTGAGCCGCCGGTCGTGCCCAGGGACTCCCTTCCGCTGGCCGACCCCCCGACGGCGGTCGCCCGTCTGGCGGAGATGATCACGGCCGCGAACCATCGCGTGGATGAGGCGTTTGTGAAGGTCGAGCCCGCGCGCCGCAAGGCGCTGCAGAAGGACATTCGCGATGTGCTCGGCCGCGTGCTCTCAGACTTCTACATCAACAACGACCCGGAGATCGGCCGGCTTCTTGACACGCTGCGCCTCTCGATGGAGATCGACGAGGCGGCAATGCTGCGTGCCGCGGCGGAGTTTGCGCCGCTGCTGAGTGCTGAAGCGTTTGACACGACCGGCCTCACGGTGCAGGCGGTCCCGGAGGAGCTCATCGGGGCGGTGCTGGGTGACATCGTCGCCGCGCGACAGACCTCGGCGGGGTGGGTCGTTTACGGCGGGCCGCGAAGCAACACCTATGACCTCTCCCGGATCGCGGCTGTGATCGATCCCGGCGGCGATGACACCTATCGCTATCCGGCGACGATGCAGCGACCCATCGTGCAATGCATCGTGGACCTTGCGGGCAATGATCGCTACATCGCTGAGGGCGAAAACGATGGCTGGGCGTGCGGGCCGGCCTCGGCGGTGGCGGGGGTCTCGATCCTTGTGGACGTCTCGGGAGATGATCGCTACGAGGGACGTCGGCTCTCGGCGGGGTCGGGAGTTTTCGGCATCGGGCTGCTTCTGGATCGGGGCGGGAACGATCAGTATCGCGCCTCATCCTGGTCGATGGGATTCGGCATGTACGGAAGCGGGGCGATTCTCGACCTCGGCGGCGGGAGCGACTTCTACGAGGGGGAGGTCTTCTCCCAGGGCGTCGGGTGCTCCGGCGGCTTCGGCCTGCTGCTTGATGAGAACGGCCGCGACCTGTACCGCGCCAACGGCCCGGTTGCCTCGGCCTATGGAACCCCGGCGGTCTTCCAGGGCTTCTCGCAGGGAGTCGGCTTCGGGATCCGACAGTACGACACCGGCGGCATCGGCATGCTCGCTGATCTCGGGGGCGATGATCGCTACGAGGCGGGCGAGTTCTCGCAGGGTGGCGGGTACTACTGGGCGCTTGGCGTCCTGTACGATCGCGCCGGACGCGACCTGTATTACGGCAATCGCTACGGCCAGGCGTACGCCGCGCATCAGGCCCTGGGGATTCTCGCCGACGACGCCGGCGATGATACCTACTGGTCGATGACGGCGGCCTCGCAATCCGGGGCGTGGGACACCTCGGCGACACTGCTGATCGATCGCGCGGGCGACGACTCCTACCAGAGTGATGGGCTGGCGCTCGGCGGGGCGTCGCAGCAGGCCGTAGCGATGTTTGTCGATCTCGGCGGGCGGGACCGGTATGTCGCAGGAGGCGGGGCGACGATGGGGCAGTCCGGTGACGACACCTACCACTGGGATGCCTCGATGGCGTGGTCACTCTCGGTCTTCATGGACCTGGGCGGAGCCGACGACCTGTACTCACGGAGCGATCGCGGGAATGGTCAGAGAGTTCACACCGGCAATGAACGCAGTGAGGCGCCGGCATCGTCTGATCTGCACGGGTTCTTTCTCGACCTCGATGCCCCGCTGGAAGCCGCCGGTGCGGTCACGGGCGATTCGGACGGGTAAACATGGCGCCGAGCAGACTCCGCCGTGACATCTGCGGAACCGGCAGAGCCCCCCACTGCCCCGAGGCGGCGGACCGGACGACACCGCTTGCCACGCGGAAAGGAGCCAAGACTCGCTTTGCGATCGGTACGCGGGGCGCCAGTCCGTTGGGGCGGATCAGGAGCATCGTTGCATCGTCATCGGTCTCGAAGGCGGGACTGCCTGACCACGAGGCGACTGCCTGGCGAAGATCGGGAATCAGCCGGGCCGGATCGTCAGGATTGAGGTCGTTGATCATCTCGAGGAGATTCCCTGCTCCCAGGAGCGAGCCGGTGCGATCGCGCGTCTCGATCAGGCCGTCGGTATAGGCCAGCACAAGGTCGCCGACGGAGAGACGGACATCGGCCGACTCGTACGCGCCGGATTCGAGAATGCCCAGGGGGATGTTGGTGGGGCTTGCGGAGTCGGAAACGGCGTCGGTCAGTAGTTCCCAGCGCTTCGCCTTGGCACGCCGGATCAGCGCGGGGGGGTGGCCGGCCCGGCAGAAGGAGAGCTGATTGGTCGGGGCAAAGAAGGAGGAGACGAACGCCGTGGCGAAGCCGCCGGCCCGCGAGAGGCGCGTGAACTCGCCGTTGAGGGCGAGCATGAATCGCTCCTGGTCGATGTGGTTGATGTAGCGGCGCATCAGTTGCCGCAACTTCACCCCTGTTGCAGCCACATCCGAGCCGTGACCGCTGACGTCGGCGATCAGCAGGCGGGTGATGCGGCCGGTAGCGCAGCTGCTGACAAGGTAGACATCGCCGCCGGCGTGCTCGCCGCCAAAGGGGCGGGAGTAGATCCAGGCATCGAGGCCGGCCATCATGACGCCAGCGTCGACCTCGCCGTTTCCACCCCAGACCTCCATGCACTGCATGGTTCGGTCCTGAGAGGTTGTCGTCGATGGGGAGGAGTTCACAGCAGCGCCCGATACGGAGGAGGGCGCATTAAAGGTCGCCGCCGGTTTGCGAGCCAGCAGGTTCAGGAGCGGCCGTCGGCGTATTCCCAGATGGTGACCAGGACGGTCTGGCGACCCCAGCCGCGGGCGGACTCGTGGGTCGGGAAGAGGAGGTCGAGACGATTGCCCTTGATGGCTCCGCCCCGGTCGAGAACGGGCGTCGGCCGATTGCCGTTGTAGCCGGGGACACTCATGAGAGTGCCGAACTTGAACTTCTTGTCGGCGGCGATGAGCTTCATGCCGTTGGTCCAGACGGAGTACCCGCTGGCGGTGAAGCCGTCGTCAAAGGGAGCGCAGGAACGGGCGTCGGGGCTGTAGGCCGTCACTTCCATCCGCAGGACCTTGACGGGTCGGACGGGCCGGCCGTTGAAGGTCGTCGTCTCGGCCGAACGGGCTTCGGCCTCGGTCAGCGGCCGTTCCTCGAGGATCTTCACATCGACCTCGGGCTGGGCGGGCGTGTCGCTGGGCAGGACCGCCGGGATCGGCTCAGAGCTCTGCGGAGCGGGAAGGGTCGACATTGAGGAGATCGAGAGCAGGCCTGCGGGGCGCGGGCTTCCGGGCATGATCGCAATCAGCAGCCCGAGGACCGGCACGGCTGCGAGCGTGATGATCACGCTCCAGTGCACACGATCGAAAATGACATCGAACCTCGGGGACGCAATGCGTCCCGGCAGTCGGCGCTTCTCTTGTCCCACTCTGAAGACTCCCACAAGTTCAGTTCGAGCCGCCCACCAGCGGCCCTCGACGGATTCCCACCAAGAATCCGTCGTCAAGATGACGAGAAACCTACCACAATTCGCGCGGCAGGCAAGGGGGCCGGGCGCGGCGGGGACAAAGTGGGGGCCGTTTATCCGGTCTGGGCGGGTGACGGCAGGAGCGGGCCGAAAGCGGCAGATAGCGGTTGAAGAGGCAGCGGGGGCTATGTAAAGGTCCCGTAACCGCCGAGAGGGCCGCGATTGGCAAGGATGACGGAGATGGTCATAATTTCATGCGTTTTTGCCGGGCGAGGTCACGGGCCGCCGAGGCCGTCAGTGACTCGGTAGTCGGCGGAGCGGGCAAGCGGCGCCCAGCGGCGCATGTCGTCCACATCCTCATGGGTGACCGACTCGCAGTGGCCGTCGATGAAGGAGGCCGTGGCCTGACCATCCCACCTCGGAGCGAGGTGGCCGAGATCGGCGGCCTTGCGGGGGTTGTCGAGATTCCACATGCGTTCGGCGAAGTACGGCGCGATGATCTCGAAGTATCCGTTGCCGGTCTGGGGGTCGTAGCGGCCGCCGGAGGTGTTGTCGGCAACGGCATCGGCAAAGACGATGATGCGGGAGGCGTCGCGGGCATCCTCGATGCGTCGGACGTAGAAGGGACCCCAGCGTTTGAGGGCGACGGAATCAAAGCCGTAGTGGCGCTTGTCGCCGCCGACAAAGCGGGAGTTGAGGCCGAAGCGGGGGTAGACGCTGCGGATGTAGGTGTCGTCGGGGGTGGGCCGGTCGTAGTAGTACGTGTCCCAGCGCCAGTCGAGGTAGGGAATCAGCCGCCAGGGGTAGCGGTCGGCGATGGGGCTGCCGAGGGTGTTGCCATCCTTGTCGCGGGCCTTGACGGTATTGGAGTAGCCGGGCATGACGGAGCCGTTGTGGTCGTCTGCGTAGAGCAGCCAGGCGCTCTGGACCTGGCGGAGACTGGAGAGGCCGGTGGCGCGGCGTGCGGCGGTGCGGGCGCGGCTGAGGGCGGGGAGGAGCAGGCCGATGAGCAGGGAGATGATGCTGACGACGACGAGGAGTTCGATGAGGGTGAAGGCGGAGGCTCGTCGTGGGGAGCGTCGCGTTGGAGTCCGCATCGTTGACCATCCTTCCCGTGGTGGGCCAATTGAGACTGACTATAGCCCCCTGCTGCGATTGCAGGTCAGAAACACGGATCGCGTCATGACGATCGAGTCGGTGTGTATTGCGCAACTGCTGCGTGCACCGTAGGTTATGGCGATTGGGAAAATTTTCACGATGTTCTCGCAGCAAGGGGCTTTCCTAATTGCGACTGAGACTCAATAATGGAGCCCTTCGTGATCGAAGGCCTGGCCATGCTCCCTCACTCTCAATCTCAGGAGGTTGGATGATGATTCGCACCCGTTCCATCGCATGTGTTGCCGCCTCGCTGCTGACCGCAGCAGGCGCGGCATCCGCAGAACTCGACCTCGGCATCGTGCCCCATGACGTCTGGGCGTACGCCCATGCCGTCGATCCCGGCGGCGACCCGGTGATCCGCATCTGGGGCAACGACGGTGAGGACCTCAACCCTCTGGGCTTCCCCGGCCCCGGGCAGAGCTCCTTCTTCTACTCCCACGGCTTCCTCTCCTTCGACCTTGACCAGGTGCCTCCGGGCTATGAGTGGAACGGCGCCACGCTGACACTGACGGTTGCTCCCGACTCCACCTACAACCCGGCGACCGCGGATGTCTACGTCCGCCTGATCACGGAGGGCTTTGATGAGGAGACCTACGTCTTCGGCCTCGGGCCAAAGCCGATCTCCGGCGACCAGAATCGACTCACCGGCGATGACTCGCAGGCAGCCGACGGCGCGGGATCGACAATCACCTTCGAGATTCCCCGGGACATTCCGCGCAACGTCCTGCGTCGCTGGGCGCAGACGGGGCGGATGGATCTGTGCATCTCCGCAGACTGCGATTTCGATGACAATGCCGAAGCGCTGCGGATCGCCTCGAACAACAATCTGCTCTATGACGGGCCGCGGCTGGTCCTCCGCTGAGCGGAATGACAGAGTGATTCAGAAAACGACTCGCCCGACGGAACAACGCCGTCGGGCGATTTGACTTTTGAACTGGCGGGAGGCCCGTGGTCAGGACTTCCAGGAGCGGAGAGGCTCGCCGGTGTAGTGGCTGAGGGGACGGATGAGGCGGTTGTCGCGGTGCTGCTCCATGATGTGGGCACACCAGCCGGTGATGCGGGAGGCGACGAAGATAGGAGTGTACTGCGGGACGGGAATGCCCATGGTGAAATAGGTCATGCCGCAGGGGAAGTCCACGTTGGGATGGATGTTCTTTTCCTTGAGCATGATGGCCTGCACCTCGTCTCCCATGTCGAACCACTTGCGGAACTGCGGCCGCTCTTTGGTGAGCTTGAGGCCCCATGACCGGAGGATCGGGGCGCGGTGGTCCCCGTTCTTGTAGACGCGGTGGCCGAAGCCCATGATCTTCTTCTTTGTCGCGAAGGCGTCGTCCATGAAGGCGCGGACGGAGGGGGCTTTGTCCACTTCCTTGAGCATCTCCATCGCCTCTTCGTTCGCGCCGCCGTGGAGGGGGCCCTTGAGGGCGCCGATGCCGCCGCAGACGGCGGAGTGCATATCGGAAAGCGTTCCGGCGATGACGCGTGAGGTGAAGGTTGAGGCGTTGAACTCGTGCTCGGCGTAGAGGATCAGGGAGACATCCATGACCTTGGCGAAGAGCTCGCTGGGCTTCTGGCCGCTCATCACATAGAGGAGGTTGGCTGCGTGATCCAGTGCAGGGTCGGGGGCGACAAAGGGCTTGCCGTCGATGGCGCGCTGGCACGCGCCGATGAGCGTCGGGATTTTTGCCAGCAGGCGCTTGGACTTGCGGACCTCGGCGGCCGGGGAGTTGTCCTCGGCTTCGGGATCGACGTTGCCCAGCAGGGAGACGCCGGTGCGGAGGACGGCCATGGGGTGGACGTCGGGCTGCCCGGCGTGCGGGGCGGCGACTTTTGCGATGATGTCGAGGATGCCCTGATCGACGGCTCGCTCGGCGACGAGGTCGGCCTTGAAGGCCTTGAGTTCGGCGGCTGAGGGTTTGTGGCCGATGAGGAGCAGATGGGCGACTTCCTCGAAGGTCGCGTTCTCGGCGAGGTCGTGAATCTCGTAGCCGCGGTAGAGGAGGCGACCCTGCTCGACGGAGGCGACGGCGGTTTCTCCGGCGAGAATGCCCTCAAGTCCCTTTGCCAGCGTTTCGCTGTGTGACATATCCGCGATTCTCCCTGCTTCGTAAGGCGTGGTGTGTGTCGGGGGAAGTGGTCAAGGTATCCATTGGTCCGGATGAATCAAGCGCTGCCCTTACGGGGCGGAAGGTCCCGGCCTGCCGTGCCGGGGTAGCGCCACTCGGTTCCGGGGGTGTAATCCAGCAGTGCGTAGAGGTCGGCCCTGGTCTGCATCTCAGGGAGGAGGGATTCGACCGAACCGTGCTCCCTGAGGACGGCGAGGCCGCGCTCGACGTGGCCCATGGACAGTCGCATCAGACTCAGCGGGTAGATCACCAGCGAATAGCCGAGTGCGCCGAAGCGGGCGGCGTTGATCTGCGGCGTCTTGCCGAACTCGGTCATGTTGGCCAGCAGGAGGCCGGGGCACCGGCGGGCGAAGTCGGCGAACTCTTCGTCGGTGGCCAGCCCTTCGGGGAAGATCATGTCGGCCCCGGCGGCCCGGTAGGCGGCGGCCCGCTCAACGGCGGCGTCGAAGCCCTCAACGCCCCGTGCGTCGGTGCGGGCGATGATGAGGAAGTCGTCGGAGACGCGGCTCTCGCAGGCAGCGCGAATCTTGTGGCACATGTCCTCGGCGGAGATAAGACTCTTGCCGTCGAGGTGGCCGCAGCGCTTGGGAAAGACCTGGTCTTCGAGATGAATTGCCGCGGCCCCGGCCCGCTCGTACTCGACGACGGTCCGGGCGACGCACTCGACCTCCCCGTAGCCGGTGTCACCGTCAACGATGACGGGAATACCGGCCGCCTGGGAGATCTCGCGGATGGTGCGGCACATCTCGGTCTGGGTGATCAGTCCGATGTCTGGATAGCCGGCGACGTTGGCTGTCGCGCCCCCGGAGATATAACAGGCATGGAAGCCGGCGCGGCCCGCCGCGCGGGCGACGAGGGCGTTGAAGACCCCGGGGGCGATGACGACCCCCTGCTGCATGCGGTCGCGGAGCGTTCGTCCGGGGTGCGGCAGCGTCATTCCAGCGGCTCCCGTTCAAGGATGTCGATGGCATACAGGTCGGCCACATCCGAGGCGGAAGCGCCTGCGAGGTTGAGCCTTTTGACGAGCGCTGATGGATCGGCAACGGCCAGCGTGCCGAGGGTGCGGAACTTGTTCTCGAGGATACCGAGCAGGTCGGCGTCGGTGTTGCGGGCGTGACCGGCGGGGTACATCACGAGCCCGCTGTCATGGGTGTTTCCGACATCGTCGGTGATGACCATCGAGGTGGGGATGCCATCGGGGTAGCGCGCATCGTAGTCGGGGCCGCCGTGCTCGAAGCTGATGCGCTCCATGAGGGCCCGGATGTCCCGGTTGGCCAGCGCGTCCGGGCCGTAATCCGTCGGCGTGAGCATGAGGGTCTTCCACCACTGATCGTTGGATTCGCCGAGCTGTGTTGTTCCCTTCTGTCGGGCGAGGGTGAGGGCCTTGTGCAGGGCGGCGGCGACGATGTAGACCATGGAGTGGTCTGCGCTCTGGCGTGTCCGAGGGTCGCGCTTGGCGGGATCGCCGATGATGCCGAAGGCGGGCTCGTAGGCCTTGATGAGAATGGAGCGGATGCGGCCGCCGCGCGGCTCCTCCAGGAGTTGCGGGCACTGTTCGAGGAGGTTGATGAGACCCTGCAGCGCGCCGGCTGACTGGTGTTCGTAGAGGCCGAGCTTGAAGTGCATGCCCATGACGGCGAAATCGGAGCCGGTGTGGGAGAGAACGAGATCGAAGGGGCTTCGGTCGCCCTGCGTCGGCTTGAAGCGGCGAAAGAGCGATTCGGGATTGCGGAAGATGTCCTTAGGCCCGATGAAGCCGTGCATGGAGCGGATCATGGAGAGGACGGCAACTTCGGTGCTGATGGCGGCGGAAGATCCCTTGGAGTCGCTGAGCTGCTTGCCGGCGCGAATTGCTCGCCAGGGGACGTAGTGGGCCACGGTCATGCCGATGGCGCTTTCGATCTGTTCCGGAGTCGCGCCCATGAGCGCGCCGAAGGTGGCGGCCGAGGCGATCGCGCCGTGGAGGACATGGTCGATCTTGTAGGTCTTGAGGGAGAAGACTTCGGCCAGTCGTCCGCGGATCTCATCGAGCAGGAGCATGCCGCGAAGGGCGGTCTCGCCGTCGAGGCCGCGCATCTGGCAGGCGGCGATGACGACCGGATAGAAGTCGTTGTGGCCGAACTCGCCTGCGGTGTGGCCGATGCGGGGGTTGTATCCGAAGTTGGTTCCGTTGGAGTCCCACTCGCGAACGGCTGCGCTGTTGGCGACGACGGCCTTTTCCGGATGCAGGCGTTCGGATGAGCCGAAGACGGTCGCCCCCTGCGGATGCGGATAGCGGAGGGCTTCATCGCGAAGGATTGTCGGCGCATTGGTCTTCAGCGCCAGGGCGCTGAGCCCGCAGAGGACCGAGTCGGTGTGAAAGAGGCCGATGCGCTCGAGGACGGCCCGATCGGGCGAGCCGATGCGGCCCGAGAGGAAGTCGCAGGCGAACCGGCCGATGCCGAGGGCCTGGTTGGAGTCGGCGGGGAGGAGAACTTCGCGGGTCTCGTCGATCTGAATCATGCGGGTGTTGCCGGAGTTATTGAGCGTTATTTGTGCGTTTGCAATATCTTTCTTGCAAAAACAAAACGACCCGGAGGCGGGTACGATGTAAAGGCTGCATGATAGGCCTGAAAGCGCGATGCCGGTGATGAGGCGTTGCGGCAATGCAGCGCAGGAATCCCGGCGGAACGTCTGCCGGACCGTGACTTCACCTACCGCCCGCGCCTGCCGTCGGGCCTTTGGAGACTGGACCCCATGAATGCTGCCACGACTCCGGTGATTGTTTCCGCCAAGCGCACGCCCATCGGTCGATTCATGGGCGGGCTGTCTCGGATGTCTGCCCCGGAACTGGGCGCGGCTGCGGTGCGATTCGTGCTGGATGATGTGCCGGCGGTGCGGGAGCACGTTGATGAGTTGATCTTCGGATGCGTGCTGCAGGCGGGGCTTGGACAGAACCCGGCCCGGCAGGTCGGCCTCAAGGCGGGACTCGGGGAGGACCTGGTGGCCTTTGCCGTCAACAAGGTTTGCGGCTCATCACTCCAGGCAGCGATGCTTGCGGCCCAGGCGATCAAGGCCGGTGACGGTGACACGTTCATCGTCGGCGGCATGGAGAGCATGTCGATGGCTCCGCACCTGTCGTATGTGCGGGCGGGCGTGAAGTTCGGCGACACGCCGTTGATCGATCACATGCGTCTGGACGGCCTGCACTGCGCCTTTGAGAACTGGGGCATGGGGGAGGCGGCGGAGTACACTGCCCGGGAGTTCAAGATCAGCCGAGAGGAGCAGGACCGTTTCTCCGCGCAATCGCATCAGCGGGCGGCCCATGCGAACGCCAACGGGTGGTACAAAAACTCCGTCTTGCCGATTACGGCGGCGGAGGCGAAGCAGAAGGAAGACATTGTCGCTGACGAGGGGGTGCGCCCGGACACGACGGCGGAGGGGCTGGCGAAACTTCGGCCGGCATTTGCCAAGGACGGTACGGTGACGGCGGGCAACGCGTCGCAGATTTCCGACGGTGCGGCGGCGCTTGCGATTACGAGTCTGAAGCAGGCCGAATCGCTGGGCCTGACGCCGCTGGCGCGAATCGTCGCATACCACACGCACGGGGTGGCTCCCAAGGATCTCTTTGCCGCGCCGATCGGGGCGATCCGAGCGGTCACTGCCAAGGGCGGCACGAGCGTTGACAAGGTCGATCTCTTCGAGATCAATGAGGCGTTTGCCGCACAGATGCTGGCCGACATCAGAACGCTGGAGATTCCCGAGGAGAAGGTGAACATCGCCGGCGGCGGGATCGCCATCGGACACCCGATCGGAGCGTCGGGGGCGCGGGTGCTGGTCACGCTGGTGCACCAGTTGCGCCGGACAGGCGGAAAGACGGGCGTCTGCTCGCTGTGTCTCGGCGGCGGCAATGCCGTGGCCATGCTGGTCGAGCGGATGTGAGCCGGCTCAGAATCCGAGTCGCTTCAGCAGCCCCGGCAGGCCCTCTGCGAGGCGCTGGTAGTCCTCCGGGCAGTTGTACACCTGCGCTGAGAGACGAAGGTAGACGCGGCCATCCCAGGGGACGACGGGGACCTCGACTTTCAGTTGTTCGTAGATGGCGCGGAGGATGGCGCCAGCTTCCTCCTTGGTCTCAGCGTGGACGGAGTCCGGCAGGCGGACGATGGCCATCGAGCCGTGGAAGCACTCGTGGACCGGGGGCATCGTGCCCAGCGCCTCTGCGATGAGGTTGCGGCCGTGAATGACCAGGGCATGGTTGTGGGCCCGAATGCGCTCCCAATCCAGAGAGCCCATGAAGTCGATGGCGGCCCGTGTTGCGAGGTATGCGGTGGGGTCGTGGGTTCCGGTCCAGTGGAACTCCGCCTGCATTCCCTCGCCGTACCAGTGGGACGTGACGAGGGGAATGATGCGCTCTTGGTGCTGTGGGTGAACCCACAGGCCGGCTGAGCCCTTGGGGGCGCAGATCCACTTGTGAAAGTTGCCGGTCCAGAAGTCGGCGTCGAGAGCGGTGAGGTTGAGGGGCAGCATTCCGGGAGCGTGTGCGCCGTCGACGAGGATCAGGATGCCGCGCTGACGACACTCCCGGACGAGGCGTTCAATCGGCAGCAGCAGCGCCGTCGGCGAGGTAATCTGGTCGATGACGAGCAGGCGCGTGCGCTCCGTGACGGCGGCGAGGATCGGTCCTGCGAGGTCGGCATCGGGTGACTCAGGAAGCGGGAGCCGGACGAGGCGCAGTGTCGCACCGGTCTGCTCGGCGAGCCGGCGCATGGTCTTGATGACTGCGGCATAGCCGTGCTCGACCATGAGAATCTCATCGCCGGGCTTGAAGTCGAGGCAGCGGATGACGGTGTTGACGCCGGTGGTGGCGTTGGGGACCAGGACGAGGTCGTCAGAACGGGAACCGAGGAAGTCGGCGATCCTGTGGCGGGCTGCGTCAAGGCGGGAGCGGAAGGTTCGATCGAGGAAGAGGATCGGATCGCGCTCCATCGCGTTGCGCAGTCGGGCCTGTTCGTCGAGCACGGGATGGGGCGCTGCGCCGAATGAACCGTGGTTGAGAAATGCGATCTCGGGGTTGAGGGTCCAGCGGTCGGCGAGGTCGGACCAGTCCGGGCCCCAGAACGGGTTGGCCCGCGCGGAGCGGTTCATGCCGGCGGTTCCTGCTGATCGGCCTTGCGGAAGGCGAGGTCGGGGCGACGCGAGGTTCGGCCCTCGACGGCGGGCGTCCGCCAGCAGCCGACCCAGTGATCGGGACTGATCTCGTGGAGGACGTAGACATCGCCACCGGGAGAACGAACCAGTTCCGCGGGCGGCTCGTGGCCCGGCCACCAGGGAATGATGCCCTTGCCGAGGCGCTTGAACTCCTCGGGGTTGTTGACGATGTCACGGATGGTGACAAGGCGGTCGCGGTCGTCGGCGAGGCGGGGAATGCAGTTGAAGAGGCCGCGTGTGTAGGGGTGAAGCGGCCTTTCGAAGAGTTCGTAGACGTTGGCGTACTCCACCACCCTGCCGGCGTACATTACGCAGACGACATCCGAGTTCTCGGCGACGACGCCGAGGTCGTGGGTGATGAGCATGATGGCCATGTCGCGGGTGCGCTTGAGGGAGTCGAGCAGTTCGAGAATCTGCGCCTGGATGGTGACGTCCAGCGCGGTGGTCGGCTCATCGGCGAGCAGCAGGCGCGGCTGGCAGGCGAGGGCCATGGCGATCATGACGCGCTGGCGCATGCCTCCTGAGAACTGGTGCGGATACTGGAAGAGGCGCTCGCGGGCCGCGGGGATGCCGACATCCTCCATCGCCTTGACGGCGATCTCGATGGCCTCCTTGCGCTTGACCTTCTGGTGCAGGAGAATCGCTTCGATGATCTGGTCGCCGATGGTGAAGACCGGATTGAGACTGGTCATCGGCTCCTGGAAGATCATGGCGATCTGAGCGCCGCGGATGTCGCGCATCTCGCGCTCGGTGAGACTGAGCAGATCCCGCCCCTCGAAGAGGATCGACCCGCGATCGAAGCGGCCGGGTGGGCAGGGGATCAACTGCATCGCGCTCATGGCGGTGACGGACTTGCCGCAGCCGGACTCCCCCACCACTGCCAGCGTCTGGCGCGGGTACACGCTCATGCGCACGCCGTTGACGGCCTGGATGCGCGGGCCGGAGCCGTTGTCGAAGGAGACGGCGAGGTCGGCGACTTCCAGCAGCGGTTTACTGCGCGCAGCCCGGGGGTCAGCGTGGGCGGAGGAGGCGGAGGGTGTGGCCGGGGCCTGAGTCATGGTGATTGGTCGAAGCGGATTGGGAAGATGCTAGACGGCTGCCGCCTTTCGGAGTTTGGGATCGATGGCGTCGCGCATGGCGTCGCCGAGCATGTTGAAGCTGAAGACGGCGAGGAAAATCATGAGGCCGGGGAAGACCGCCATCCACCAGTAGAAGTTGCCGACGGAGGGATCAACGGCCTCGCTGAGCATCTGGCCCCAGCTGGGGTCGGGGGGCTTGATGCCGAAGCCGAGGAAGGAGAGACTGGTTTCCAGGAGGATGGCGGCGGCGACGCCGAAGGAGGCGTCTACCAGCACCGGCGCGACGCCGTTGGGGAGCATGTGCTTGAAGAGGACGGAGCGCAGGGGCAGCCCGCAGGCCTTGGCGGCCTGGACGAAGTCCATCTCGCGCAGGCGGAAAAACTCGGCACGGACGAAGCGCGCAGATCCCATCCAGCTGGTCATGCCGATGACGACCATCATCACGTAGAGCAGTTGCCGGTTCCACTCGGGGGGAACGAAGGCGATGATCGTCAGCAGCAGGAAAAGACTGGGAATGGCCATGAAGATCTCGATGATCCGCATGCCGATGGCGTCCACCCATCCGCCGAAGTACCCGATGATCGACCCGAAGGTCACGCCGATGGTGATGGCGATGCCGGTGGAGACAAAACCGATGGAGAGCGCGACGCGGGTCGCAGAAATCAGTCGGCTGAGCACGTCGGAGCCGTTGCCGTCGGTGCCGAGCCAGTGCCGCGGCCGTGAGGGGGAGTGATCGACGATGACGAGGCGCTTTGACGCGTCGTCGAGGCGCATCTCAAACTTCGGCCCATCTTCTCCGCCGGCGATGCGTCCGGCCTCGTTGAATCGTTCCATCACGTCACCGAGGGTCTGGACACCGGCCAGCGAGATTCGGACGCGCTGGAGATCGCGAGTCAGAAGGGTCAGGTCATCCCGCTGCTGCTGAACGGGAAGCCCCAGTCCACCTCGAAGCGCTGACACGGGAGTGTCGGGTTCGACCGTTCCGCCCTCAACCGTCTCAATGAAGGGAGCGGTTGAGCGGCCCATGCCCAGCGCATCGGCGGCACGGGATCGGCCGATGACCTGGGCGACGTCGTCGGGGTCCTCGGTTGTCAGATCGCTGACGATGAGGCCTCGCTGCGGATCGATTCGTGCGTCGACGAGACTCGCCTGCGAATCCTCATTGAGTCGCCCGGCCTCGATGACTGCGGCGGTGACATCGGCGATCGTCTCGGCCTCAGCGAGGTAGACGTTGACTTCGCGGCCGTCGGAGAGGCGGAGTGTGATGTCGGGTCGGCCGCGATGCGTCCGCACACCTTCGCCATCGTGCATCCGGCTCAGCCGGGAGTCTTCGGTGATCTCCGTTCCCTCAGGGAAGGCCTCAACGAGGGAACGTTCTGAGTCGTTCTCGGTCAGGAGAAGGTCGCCGACAGCATCGGACCCTCCGCTGGGGGTGATGCGCGGATGTGGGCCAAGCGGCCCCTGACTTCGCAGGAAGGCCTCGGAGGCGCGGAAGTTGTGCGGAAGGGGTGCGAAGATCGCCCAGGCGCCCTCCTGCGGGTTCATCTTGTAGATGCCGTAGTAGTCGGTCGTATCGAGCGTGCTGCGCAGCCGTGTGCCGATGAACGCCCCGCCCAGCACGAGGGCCAGCAGTCCGACAAATGACGTGCGCAGCGCAGCGCCGGCGAGACTGCGGCCGAAATCGTCGCGTCGGCCGGACCAGAGCGTCAGCGTGCCCCGAACGAGGTTGAAAGCGCCGAAGAGGAGGAGGACGCCGATAAGCGCCCACCACCATCCGGCGACGTTCATACGGTCAAGGTTGAAGCGCACGATGCCGACAACGCCGGCGTCGGGACTGATCTCCGGACTCGGGCGCAGCAATGTGGCCGCAGCGCCGAGGACGGGGGCTGAGAGGCCGATGAGGGCGACGGCGGCAACCCCGGCACGACCGGCCCGGCCGTCTCGGCGGGCGAGTCGACGTCCCCAGAGGACAAACCAGAGCAGGGTGATGCCGCCGACGGCAAGGGTCCAGTCGACGGCGCTGAGAGCGCCGAAGAGCGGAAAGGCGAACTGGCGCGTGCCGTCTTCCTGAGGCGTGACCGTGACGAAGGGAAGGTGATTGGCCAGGAAGGGTGAGTACATCCCGATGACAAAGAGCGTCAAAAGCACGTACCAGGCCATTCGAGCCGGCGTGCGCTTCATCACGTCGCCCCAGATCGTCGCCCAGTAGCCGCGCGACTCCTGCTGCAGGAGCTGGTCGGCACCTCGCTCGAGCGGGTTGACGGAGGCGGGAAGTTGTGTGTCCTTTGGCTGCATGGAGTGTGGATCAGCGATAGGTGATGCGCGGGTCGGCCAGCGCGTAGCAGATGTCGGCCACCAGAAGGCCGGTGAGATTGAGGGCGCCTGCGATCAGTGCCATGGTCTGAATGACTTCATAGTCGCGGTTCTGCACGGCCCTGAAGGTAAAGAGGCCCATGCCTTCGATGTTGAAGATTGTCTCGATGACGACGGAGCCGGTGATCAGGGCCGGGAGGATTGTTGCGAAGATGGTAATCAGCGGCAGCAGGCTGTTGCGCAGCACGTGGCTGACGACAATGCGCGGCCGGGAGACGCCCTTGGCGCGAGCGGTGCGGACGTAGTCCATGGTGAAGTTCTCGAGCATCGAGGCACGCATCTGCTTGGCGAGGTAGGCGAACCCACCGTAGACGAAGCACATGACCGGAAGGGCCAGGTGCCAGGCGCGGTCAACGGTCTGCGCGAGGGTCATGCCGGGGGCCTCGACGGGGGCGTCATCGCGGACAAAGAGCCACCAGGAAAGCGTCAACAGACTTCCGAAGAAGAGCAGGAGCACGGCTTTGCCGGTGCGGCGTGCGCCGGGGCGGATGTTCAGCAGGAAGAGGAAGCCGGCAAGAAGCATGATCGCCCCGAGCACCCACAGGCCCGTGGAGGCGAGGTCGAGGAATCGCTGGAAGGCCTCTTCGACTCCGCGCTTCTCGTAGGCGAGCCGGTCGTAATCGGTGCTGGTGAGGTTGCCGGTCGGGAAGAGTTCCAGACCTTTGCCGCCCTGCGCGAGGTAGCCGATGGCCATCGTGCCGGTGAGCACGATCGGGATCGACCAGAGCCCCAGCAGCAGCATGTTGCAGAGGGTGTCGAAATACTTCCCGCGCTTCAGTGCCATGAGGATGCCGGTCGGAATCGCCACGATGTAGATGATCGGAAAGGCGATGAGGTTGATGCCCAGCGTGACCGGCAGCCGACGCTTGATCTCATCAATCACCGCCGTATGCGTCGTGGCCGAACTTCCAAGCGTCGGATCGAAGAGCGAGAGCGTGTGGCTGTATCGGCGGCGGTCGCGCTCCTGGGGCGCATCGTCAACGGCAAGCGATCGGCCGGTGAGAATGACCTGCCACGGAGCGTCGTCACCCTCGACAGTCGGCGCAAACTCGGCACGCGCGACCTCATCGAGGAGGTCCAGAAAATCCGGATCATTCTGGCGATAGAGCCGGTGCGTCGGCTCATCGAGGAACGTCTCACCGATGAGGCGTCGCCACTGGCCGCTGTCATCCATGAAATACTTCGCCGCCACGGCCTTCTTCGCCTCGAAGACCGGACGACCGTCAACAGTCCAGAGCCGGGCGTCGACGGCCCCGTTGGTCGGTGTGCGGAAACGGGCGAGGGCGGGTGCGTCGAAGACCTCATCGAGCAGACGCGGCTCGCCGGGGACGATGACGTGGTAGGGCTTGGGGAGCGTTTCGACGATGGGCGGGAGGTTTCGATAGTCCCACCAGTCGAGTTTGGCGCGGAAGCCGGGATCGTCCTGTGCGTAGCCCTGCCATCGCTCAGGTGCAGTCGAGGGTTGCAGGGCGAACCACTTCCCGGCGCGGGAGAACAGCAGTTGCGGGCTTTCATCTGTCGCAGCGCCGTTGAGGCGGTAGATCGGAAGCCCATCGTTTGTCCAGGCGGAGGCCGTTACCGTCACAGTCTGGGCGTAGACGGCGTTCCTGAGGCGTGCGGGGTCGAGAGGATCGTCGAGCGGCACTTCCTCGGCGGTGAGAAAGACATGCCGCGGAGTCGGGTAGTCATCATCGATCGGAACGAGCGTCTCACGGCCCGCAGCGGTCAGGCGTGACTGAAAGGCTTCATCGTCCTGCCGGAAGACTGTCTGCTCGAGGACGACGTTCTTCAGCAGCGACCAGTTGCCTGCGCCGTCAACGGTGAAGTACTCATCGGGCGGAATTCGCGGCGTGAAGATCGGATTCATGTCTTCCGACCACGCCCAGGCACCGGTGTCCTTGAAGAACATGCCTCGCCACCACCGCACATACTGCTCGTGCATCGGCAGGTCGAGGCCGTAGCGGCGTTCGTACCACTCGCGAAGCTCTTTCTGTCCCTGCGCATCCATCTGCCCGCCTTCGCCGAAGGCGCTGGGTCCGGGCCGCCCGGGGGCGAAGCGCGCAATCAGGAACACCATCACGGTGATCCCGAAAAGCGTTGGAATCATCAGCAGGAGTCGTCGAAGGATGTAACTGAGCATTGCCCGGAGTGGCCTTCAGTCGCGGAATGGAGCCGGGAATCGGGACCTGGTTCAGTTGCGCATCTGCTGCACCTGCGGGACGTACCACTCGGAGGCGTAGAGGCGGAAGGGATGTCGCTTGACGTTCCTGAAGCGCTTGTCGATGAAGACGACCGTCGGCCTCGAGAAGAGGAAGGTGTAGGGCTGATCCTCGTGAATCAGGCGGTGCACCTCGTGCCAGATCTCCATCCGGGCGTTGTAGTCCAGCGTGCTGCGGCCTTCCTCGATGAGGCGATCGACCTCGTCGTTGCGATAACCGATGTAGTTGGAGCCGCGATTCTCGGCCTGGCTGGAGTGCCAGATCTGGAAGGGGTCGGACTCGGGCGAGCCGGTCCAGGAGAGGCAGACGACCTCAAAGTCGCGCTCGGTGAGGCGCTTCTCGAAGACGCTCCATTCAAGCTCGTCCAGCTGCACCTTGATGCCCGCCTCATTGCACTGATCGAGCACGTAGCGCTGCAGACGCTCGGTGATGACCGAACCGGAGGGCATGAGGAAGGTGAACTGGAAGGGGTCACGGATGCCGTCGCCGTCGAGGTCCTTGTCGATCACGCCGTCGCCGTCAGTATCTTCCCAGCCGGCCTCGGCGAGCAGGGCTCTGGCGGCATCGGGGTCGTAGGGCCAGGGGTCGATGTCGATGTTGTACTGATCGGCTCCGTAGTAGAAGGGGCCGGAGACGACCTGTCCGATGCCGTTGCGCAAAGTGTCGATGAGTTCCCAGCGGTCGATGAGCATCGTCATGGCCTGCCGGACGCGCCGATCAGCAAAGACGGGGCGACGGTGGTTGTAGCCGATGTAGGAGTACCCGCCCAGCGGGGAGTCGTACTCAAAGGCCTCGGCGTTGCGCCCGTCGATCTCTTGTGAGCTCTTGTACTGCGTATACTGCTCGCTGCTGGGCTCGATGAGGTCGGCATTGCCGGCCCAGAACTCCTGCAGTTCCGCCAGGTCGCTGTTGATGTAGCGGATGGTCTGCCGGTTCAGGGGCGTCTTCGGCCCCCAGTAGTTCTCATTGCGGGTCAGCACGATCTGTGTGCCCTTGTCCCAGCGTTCCAGCTTCCAGGGTCCGGAGCCGACGAGCACATCGCGGATCTCGGTGTTGTAGACGTTGGGGGGATAATCGCCGTAGACGTGCCTGGGAAGAATCCAGTGCTGGCCGCAGACTTCCAGGGAGAGGAAGTAGGGCTTGGTGAGGGTGAATTCGACGGTGTGCGTATCGACGGCCCGCCAGGAGGCGACGTTGTCGGCGATGTAGGAGCGGATGACGGGGGCGTCGATTTCGGGGTTGCTCGCCAGATCGAAGGAGAAGACGACGTCCTCAGCCGTGACCGGTTTGCCGTCAGAGAAGGTGGCGTTCTCGAAGAGGTAGAAGGTGAGCGTCAGGCCGTCGTCAGAGTATTCCCAGGACTTGGCGAGGCCGGGGACGATGCGAAGCGTGTCCACATCGTACCAGACGAGCTGCTCGAGCACTTCGCGGTAGATTCGTGTCGAGTAGGCGTCGCGGGAGACGAAAGGGGTCAATGTCGGGGGTTCTGCGTTCCAGACCTTGATCAGTTCATCGCCTGAGGCGAAGTCTTCCGGCAGTGCATCGTCCGGGGCCGTCTGCCACTGCTGCGGCTTGCCCTCGCGGTTGACGCTGTCGCTGGCCTGGCTGAAGGTGGCGTTGGGGTAATCACCGGTGGGGATTTCATCCTCAGCCCGGGCGCCGGGCAGGGCGCATGCGAGGCTCAGCGAGCAGAGTCCGATGAACGTCGTGGTCCTGATCACGATAAAGCCCTCCTGTGAAGATTCCGCCGATGTCCTGATGGACGCGCAACCCCCCGCATTCATTCACACTACCTTAGCCGCTGCGGCCGACTTTTCTTCTCGGATCGAAGGCTTCCCGCAGGGATTCGCCGACGAAGTTGAGCGCCAGAAGCGTCAGCCCGAGCAGGACGCACGGCCACAGAAGCAGCCACCACCGCGAATGAACGGGGTTGAGCTGGCTGAGGCCGTCGGAAACGAGATTGCCCCACGAGGGCAACGGCTCCTGCACACCGATTCCCAGGAAACTCAGAAAGGATTCCTGCAGAATCGCCTGCGGCACTGTGAGCGTAGCGTAGACGATGATCGGCCCCAGAAGGTTTGGGAGCAGGTGGCGGAGGAATTGACCGGGGAGACTGACGCCGATGGCACGGGCTGCTTCCATAAACGGCTGTTCACGCAGACTGAGCACCTGGCCGCGAACCACGCGTGCCATCGTCAGCCACGAAACAGCCCCGATGGCCACCAGCAATGTCATCGCATTCACGGCCGTACGGTGACCCTGAACAAACTCCAGCCAGCCGGGCAGGTTGGTGACGCCGGTCTCTCTCGCTCGCTGAATGGCTGAGACTTCCAGGCGATCGATCAGCCCGTCCATCGCCACAGCGAGCAGAACCACCAGCAGAATGTAGGGCAGACCGTAGAGCACATCGACGATGCGCATGAGTGCCGCATCAATCCGCCCGCCAGCCCACCCCGCGATCGTGCCGTACAGCGTGCCGATGATGACGGAGATCATCGCTGCGGCCAGGCCGATGCCCAGACTGATGCCCCCTCCGGCCAGACAGCGGACGAAGTAGTCGCGACCCAGTTTGTCCGTTCCGAGAAGAAACCACGGGGCGGCATCGGCGTGTCCCGCTCCTGCGACCGCCTCCCGATAGCGCGCCAGCCGGGCGGCTTCGTCCTCGCTGTGGGGCGCCCAGGTCGGCGGCAGGAGCACCGCGTCGAGGGCCTTGACGTCGTATCGCGGCATCGTGCGGCCGGAGGGGTCGGCCGGGTCGGGCACCTGTGCGGTTGTCCAGGGCAGGGAGGCCACGCAGGCGACAAAGACCGTCAGCAGCACGAGAAAGCCGAGCAGGCCGGCGGGGCCGGGCCGGAACGATCGTGGAGGAGCGACGACGGCGGCATCGGAGTCGTGCATGGGCACTGCGATGGTAGGTCGCCTCAGGCCCGCTACGGGGGGTGCCGACCCTTCGCTTCAGTGTGTACACTCCCACCATGTCCGGGCAACCACCTCCACGACCCCGTGTCGCCGTCCAGCCGCGTTCTCGACGCCGGCGTCTGGTAACGCTGGCAATCATCCTCTTTGTCGCCCTTGGCGCGGGGGCGTTCGGGGCCTGGAGGTATTTCACCGGCAGCGCGTTCCTCGGCCCGATCGTCGAAGACCTGCTTGCCGATGCAACCGGCGGAGAGGTGACCGTCGGAGCCGCGCGATATGTCGGCGACGGCCGTGTCGAGCTGGAGGACGTCGTTCTGCGAGCGCCCGGTCTGGACGGCCCGGCGGGGAAACTGATTGTCATCGATGCGGCCGATATCGACGTTGATCTGTCGGGATTCTTTTCAGGCACGGTGGAAGCCACTCGATGCGAGATTCACGATGCCGTCGTGCGCATAAGCGAGGATGAGGCGACCGGAGTCCTGAACTTCAGCCTGCTGCAGTTTGACGGCGGCGGCGACGGCGGGCGCACGCCGATTCCCGTAGTGGAGCTCAACCGGGCGATCATCGAAGTCGGCTCATCGCTGGCCGGGAGGTATCAACCGAGCGGCTCCATCACGGTGAACGGATCGCTGCACAAAGACACATCGCCCGCCGCTTCCCCCGAGCAGATGCTGCTGCAGCTCGAGGAGATCGGATCGCATTCCGAGCCCGGCCCGGAACAGGGGGCCGTCCCGCTGGCGGTGCGCGGGCGATTGAACGTCGCTGACGGAACCGCGTCGGTGCAGATCACCGGACTTCGGTTTCACCCCGGACGGCGCGACATCCTTCCGATGCGCGTGCAGACATGGTGGAACACCGTCAACCCCTCGGGGCAGTTGAATGCCGTCGCCATCGACGTCACCAGCAGCGGCGACTACTTCATCGAGATTCCGATGGATGGCGTGGACTGGTCGCTGCCGCTTTTCGACCCGGCTTCGCAGCCGGATGTTGAGCAGCCGCGCATGACCAATGTGCGCGGGACGGTGCGCCTCACCGATGCCGGCGTGCAGTTCATCAACGTCTCCGGCGAGATTGACTCGATCCGCTACGAAATCGTGCGCGGCTCTTTCGCCTCCTTTGAACCCGAGACGCAACTCGATCTGGCCCTCGACGTGCGCGGCCTCGACCCCACTCGCAGTCTCGACCTGCTCACCGTTTTGCCTGAGAACGTCCGTACGACCATCGCCTCGCAGATTCTCCGCCTCGGCGGGGGCAGCAGCACCCTCAATGCTCAGATCGTGCTGCACCGCGACCCCCCTGCTGTTCTTACCGAAGCGACTGAGACCTCACCGGCAGACTTCCAGGCAGCGCCGTTGAAGGTAAGCGGGACGCTGCAGATTGAGAATGCGGAGGTCGTCTACCAGAAGCTTCCGTATCCGCTGTATGTGGCGCGCGGCGAAGTGCAGTTCACGCAGGACCAGATCAGAGTCGTCGGCGTGCCGGCCCAGGGACCAACCGGCGCCAGCGTGCTGATCCGAGGCGTCGTCGATGAGCTTGGCGCGCATCCGCGCGTCAACCTCGACGTAGAGGTCGTCAACCTTCCCCTCGATGACTACGCCCTCGGGGCCATCAACCCGCGCTATCAGGATGCGATTCGGCGCTTCATCCATGCACCCACGGCTGACGCGCTTCGAGCGGCCGGCGTCTTCGTCGATCCTCTTGAGGGGGAGACGCTGCGCAACCGCCTGATGCTTGCACTGGCCGAACTCCAGACGCTTGCTGAAACGGAAGTCGGCGGCGACGCCGAGGCGGTTGAAACCGCAAGACGGCGCGTTGCACTGGCTGAGGAGATTGAGGCGTTGGAGGAACAACTCATCCTCCCGCACTTCCGACTCGGCGGGATCGTCCGCGTTGTTGCCTCCGTTCAGCGTGACTCCGGCCCCGACCAGCCGACAAAGGTCACGGCCCGAATCACCCCCGATCGGCCGGGCCGCCCGGTCGGATTGCTGTATCGCAAGTTTCCCTATCCGCTGCAGGTCGTGGACGGAGAACTCCTGATCACCTGGGAGAAGATCGAGATCACCCGCGACCTCGTGGCCGTGGCTCCAAATGGCGCGGCAGCGCTCATCTCAGGCCATGCCGACCGCATTCGCCAGGGCGAGACCCGCCGGATTGATCCGCATCTGCGCATTACCGCCTCCAATGTGCCCATCGATGCGTTTCTGCTCCATGCGATCCCCGGCAAGGTTTCGGATGAGGCGAAGGCCCAGGGGCTTACCTGGCCCGGCTCGGCCCTGACGATCGGGGCGGAGATTCTCGCAGGACTTCGACTCGGCGGACGGGCGACAGTCGAAGCCGCCGTCTCGCCCGGCCCTGAGGGAAGGCCGGAGATTGCCGTCCGGGCCGGCCTTGAGGACGGCGCGAGTCTTGCCGACGGTGCGACTGCTGTGCCCCTGCGTGAGACGCTATGGCGCTGGCCGACAGGGCTGCCGCTGACGGATGTCTCGGCGGAGTTGAGCGTTTCGCAGCACGACGTCTTAATCCATGCGATTCGAGGCGTCAGCGACGGGGCGACCGTCGAGGCATCCGGCGATGTCGCCTGGTCAGCCAGTGGAGCGACCTTCGATATCGCCCTGGCGTGCGCAAACCTCCCTTACGGCGACCACCTCGCCGACCTGATGCACAATCTGGCCGACCCGTCACAGGAGGCCCGCCTGGCAGAGTTCACCTCGGTCTATCACCCCCAGGGGACCTTCGACTTCGACCTCCGCCGACAGCGCATCCTCACCGGCGAGTCGCAGCATGTTGACGAAGTTGACCTCTTCGTCCGCCCCCGCGATCTCTCCCTGGTGCTCGGCGGGAAGCGCATCGGGCTGCTGACCGCCGCCGGCGACATCGAGATCGTCCCCGATGGTGTTGAGTTCAACACCTATGAGGGAACACTCTTCACCAGCGACGGCGACCGTGGACGCGTCGCGCTCTCGGGCTACTACGACCCCGACTCCCGGGCCGAATCTCGCCTGACCGGGAAGATCGACAGTGTTCGTTTTGAATCCTCGCTGATTCCCGCCCTCGTTGAGGAGTTTGCAGAACCTGAAGACCTCGCTCTCTTCCGGTCACTCGATCTGGCCGGTCTCTGTGATGCCACATTGGCGCTGGGGACCGCCGCTTCAGAAGGCGATGACTGGCGTCTCACCCTGGAGCCCGATGACCTTGACCTCACCTGGAATGGGGAACGCTTTGAACTGCGCCGCGTGCAGGGAACCGTCGGACTCACCCCCGGACGGACCCGCTTTGACGCCCTGCGCGGCGGCTTTCAGGATGGTGAGTTTGACGTCACCGGCGAGATTCGCCGGTCACCGGACCGGATGATCGACCTCGCGCTGGACGTCACGGCTGACGCGGCGTCGCCGCGCATCCGCGCCTTCCTCCCTCCCGTGCTGCACACGGTCATCGACGGATTGAAAGTGGAGTTCGCCCGTCCCTGGCGCCTCCACGACGCCCGCCTGATCCGACGCGGACCGACAGACTTCGACCCGCAGGAGCCGTGGACGAGCACGACTTTTGCCGGAACGCTTGAACTGGAGGATGCCGCCGTTGACGTGTCGATCCCGATTACGCAGATCAACGGCTCGATGGCCATCGACCTTCACGCCGACGTTGCCGACCCCTTGCCGCGATTCACTCTGGACATGCAGATCGACGAGTGCTTCGCGATGCGCCGGGAGATGACCGACGTCGCCCTGCACATGCAGCAGGGTGACCGACCCGGCGTCTACCTCCTCACGGCCCTCTCCGGAGACTGCTATGGGGGCCGGATCGAAGGGCACGGCCGATTCAATTCAGCCGAGGCCAAGGAACCCGGGGCCTACGAACTGACGCTCACCGCCGCCGCCGTGGATGTGCGCGCTCTGCTCGACAGCGACCGCGAATCAGCCGAGGCCGCCGCTCCGACCGGCCGCGTCTTCGCCTCCTACGGCGTGCGCGGGATACTCGGGAACCCTGCGACTCGTCGGGGGCGCGGCTCCATCCGCATCCTCGATGCACAGCTCTACCGGGTGCCGCTGGCGATGTTTGCGCTGCAACTTTCGGCCCTGACGATCCCCGCCTCCACGAGCTTCAACTTCGCCGACATGGCCTTCTTCGTTGACGGCAACTACCTCGTCTTTGAGCGACTCTTCCTCGAATCTCCCACCGTAACCCTCACCGGCGGCGGGTATCTGGACTATGCCGCGCGCGAAGTCAATCTGAGTTTCCGCTCCCAGGGACTGATGCGCGCCCCTCTGCTTTCAGACATTTGGGACGAAGTTCGAAACAGAATCCTCACGATCCACGTCACCGGCCCCATCGAATCGCCGGTCACCGAACTTCGCAGCGGCGGCCTCGTACCCTTACCGCCTCGTGACCCCGCCCGGCAACTCCAATCTGACGACTTCCCGGTGACCACTCCAGAGACGACAGGAGCCCCCCCTCGTGCAACCAAATCATGAGCCCATCGTCGGCCCTGACGACCCCATGATCCTCGATACCATCGACCTTCTCGCGCGCCGCACCGGCGTGGACACCGAGACGCTTGAAGGCCGGCAGATCGAGGAGATGCTGCTGACGGTGCTGAAACTCATGCCCGACGGCCGCCATGCCGGCGAACTGAAGCTGCTCAACTTCGCCCTCAAGGAACTGCGCTACGCCTTCAAGGTGTTCTCCGAGTACGCTGACGTCCCGAAGATCAGCATCTTCGGCTCAGCCCGCACCCCCGAAGACCATCCCGACTACATCGCCGCCGTTGACTTCTCCCGGAGACTCGGGGACGCGGGTTGGATGGTCATCACCGGCGCCGGCGACGGCATCATGAAGGCGGGCCACGAGGGCACGGGGCGCGAGGCGTCGTTTGGCGTCTCCATCCGCCTGCCCTTTGAAACGACCGCCAACGCCATCATCGCCGGTGACGCAAAACTGATCAATTTTCGCTACTTCTTCACACGCAAGTTGATCTTTGTCAGCCAAGCCAACGCCGTTGCGCTCTTCCCCGGCGGATTCGGCACGCAGGATGAGAACTTCGAAGCCCTCACGCTCGTGCAGACAGGCAAGTCCCACATGGTTCCGATCGTGATGCTCGAAGGAGCCCCCGAGGGCGCGCTTCAGCCCGACGGCTACTGGATGCAGTGGGATCAGTGGGTGCGGCAGAAGCTCCTCGACAACGGGTGGATCTCCCCCGAGGACACCAGCCTCTACTACCTGGCACGCAACGCCGAGGACGCCGTCAGCCACGTCGTCCGCTTCTACCGCAACTATCACTCCAGCCGATATGTCCGCGACGACTTCGTGCTGCGCCTCAAGGCCCCCCTCCGCCCCGATGATGTCGAGAAGCTCAACTCCGAGTTCAGCGAACTCGTCCACGGCGGCAAGATCGTCCAGCGCGGGCCATTTTCCGCCGAGCGTGAGTTCTACGACCTGCCGAGACTGGCCTTCCACCACACCCGTCGCGGCTGGGGACGCGTACGGCAGTTGATTGATCGCATCAACGAATTCGACCCCGATACCGCCCCCTGGGACCCGAAGACCGGCACGTGAGGACGATCAGGCCCGGCCGACCCACTCCCGAAGCGCTGTGATTTCCTCGGCCTGCTGCGTTCGGAATTCGCGCAGTGTTGAGAGTACGCGGTCGTCGGCTCCCGGAAGCTTCGGGGCCGTTTCGATCGCCTGATCGAGCGCTGCCAGTTGTTCCTGCTGCGACTCGATCAGTCGGGGCAGCAGCGACGCCCAGTCCCCGTAGTTGGAGAAGGCGGCATCCTGCTGAAAGCCGCCCGTGCCCGTGTTCCCGCCCAGGGCGGTGATCAGTTCCGAGAGTCGCTCCGCACGCTCCAGCGACGCGGCAGAGATCTTACGGCACAGAGACCGCAGGCGGATTGTTTTGGCGCTGGTGTAGGGGGTCCACGTGTCCAGGTACCGGAAGAAGGAGGTCGACTCCAGCACGTAGAGGCGGTTAAGCAGCGCTACCAGCGCCCTCGTGTCCGGGCGCTTGGCATCCGGCGTCATGACGACGCACGAATCGTCCATCAGTCCGGACGACGTCTCCCGGGGTGATTCGGCCATCATGGCGTCGCCTCCCCGGCAGCCGCAGCGATCTCGGCGTTGCGGACGGCCGACGGTGACTCGGCCGAGGCCGGCGGCGACCCGGCGCTGAAGGTCATGCGGGCGTTCTCACGCGCCCAGCCAGTCGTCTGATCGGGCAGCAGGCCGGTCAGGAAGACGCCGCCGACGGCCGCTCCCAGAATGATCCAGTGCGGCATCGCCAGTGCGGGCACCGCACGGTCCTCAGCCGGCTTCCAGACCATGATGATGATCGGCTTCAGATACAGGTAGAGGCTGAAGACGGTGTTGACGACCAGTCCGACGACCAGCCACCACATGTTCTGCTCCCACATCTGCAGGCCGAGGTACACCTTGGCCCAGAAGCCGCCGGTTCCCGGCATCCCGAAGAGGCTCATCAGGAAACAGCCCAGCAGCAGCGCCAGAGCCGGATGACGAACGCCAAGCCCGGCGTATTCCTCCAGCGATTCCCGGCCGGTCTGCTGCGCAATCAGCGCGGCGATCGTAAACGCGCCGAGGTTCATGAAGGAGTAGACGATCACGTAGAAGAGAATGGCGTACGCCAGCGAGTTGGCAGCGATCGAATTCTCGTGCAGCGTCGCCGTGGCCAGGCCTGCAGCCATGATCATGTAGCCCGCATGGGCGATCGAGCTGTAGGCGAGCAGCCGCTTGATGTTGTCCTGGAAGTAGGCGGCGAGATTGCCCCAGGTCGCCGTCGCCAGCCCGATGAGGCCGATGAAGGTGGAGATCCCGAGCAGCGCATTACGTGCTGCATCCGTCTCCGGGCTCCAGAAGCCCAGCGTCATCGTGACCCGCAGAAGCAGCATGATCGCCGCGCCCTTGCTGGCCACCGACAGGAACGTCGTCACAGCGATCGGCGCCCCCTCAAAGACGTCCGGACACCAGAAGTGCGTCGGAACTGCGGAGAGTTTGAATCCGATACCGACGATGAAGCCGAACAGACCCAGCAGCAGCCCGGCGGTCATTCCCTGCTCCCCCACCGCCTGCGCGATGGGAACCAGGTCGAAGGTGCCGAACTGCCCGTAGATCATCGACAGGCCATAGACCATGATCGCAGAAGTCGCCGACCCGAAGAGGACGTACTTCAGACTCGCCTCGGAGCTGCGACGCGTGGACTTCAGGAAACCGGCCAGGGCGTAACTGGGGAAGGAAGCCGCCTCGATGGCCAGGAAGACCATCAGGAAGTTCGACGCCGAGGCCATGAGACTCATCCCAAGCACCGCCCCGAGCAGCAGCGAGATGAAGTCGGGCCCGTCAACGGCTCGAACATCGCGGCGCGACGTCGTCAGCCACATGCAGATCACCAGCATCGTGAAGAGGTACAACACGACCTTGAAAATCTGCGAGAAGTGATCGATCGCCAGCGAGTTGCCGAGAATCTGCTGCGACGGAATCTCCAGCCCGCCCATGCCGCGAATCTGCATCACCGTCGCCGCCAGCGCGCCGACCAGGCCCGCAAGGACCGTCCAGGTCATCGGCCAGATCGACTCCGCACAGGCCCGTCGCGTCGGCGGCAGCACCGGCAGCAGCAGCGCTGCGCACATCGCCGCGACCAGAATGATCTCCGGAAGCAGCGCGGCGACTTCAACACCCGACGGAACCTGCAGCATAAACGTCAAACTCCCGCGTCAGCGCGACGCATCAGAATCCAAGGGCCGCCCGCACATCCATCGCCGTGCCGAACATCGCACGGAACGTCTCCTCCGTCAGCGAGAAGATCGCCATCGGCCACACGCCAAGCAGCACGGCAAAGAACGCCAGCACCGCCATCACGACGTACTCCCGAACCTGCACCGCCTCACGCCCGGAATAGGTGTACTCCGGCCGGGCCGGCCCCATGTACACTCTCTGGAACATCCAGAGGATGTAACCGGCCGTGAGGATCACGCCCGAGGCGGCAATGACGCCCAGCGTGATAACGACGCTCTGCGCGCCGGGGCCGGCAAAAGGCACCCACTCCGGAGCGGTAATCAGCCAGCCGACGTTGCCGTCAGTCGAGACTGCCGCGAAGGTGCCAAGCAGACTCAGCACCTCGCCGGGGAAGCCGCACAGCAGCGGCAGACCGAGGCCGGCAAAGAAGCCGATGGCCGCAAGCCCCGTGTAGGCCGGCATGGTGTTCCACAGCCCACCGAAACGGTTGAGGTCGCGATGGTGTGCCCGCTCGTAGACGACGCCGACGAGGAAGAACATCATCGCCGAACTCACACCGTGGCCGATCATCTGGAAGTACGCGCCGTTGCGTCCCGCAGCCGTCAGCATGGCAAGGCCGAGGGTGACATAGCCCATGTGGCTCACCGAGGAATAGGCCACCAGTTTCTTCCAGTCGGTCTGGGCCATGGCGCAGAACGCGCCGTAAATGATCGCAAAGACGCCCGCAGCCGCCACGCCGAACCACGCCCACATCGCCGCCTCGGGCAGGATGGCGTAGTTGATCCGCATGAGGGCGTACCCGCCCATCTTCAGCAGCACGCCGGCCAGGATCATTGAGATCGGAGTCGGCGCTTCGACGTGCGCATCAGGCAGCCAGGTGTGGAAAGGGACAGCCGGCAGCTTGATGAAGAAGGCGATCGTCAGAAGGACGAAGAACCACTTCGCATAGCCCCAGTACACCCCGCCGTGGCCGAAGGCCTCCTGGAAACCGGAGTCGGTGGCAAGGGCGATCATGTTGAAGGGGCTGATCTCGCTGCTCGAGATGACCCGCGGCACGAGGAAGTAGAAGCCCAGCATTACCACCAGCAGGCAGATCGAGCCCACCAGCGTGTAGATGAAGAATTTGATGGCCGCGTACTCCTTCCTCGGCCCGCCCCAGATGCCGATGAGGAAGTACATGGGAAGCAGCGACACTTCGAAGAAGACGTAGAAGAGGAAGAAGTCCAGGGCGAGGAAGACGCCGTACATGCCGAACATCAGCAGCAGGTACAGCGACATGAAGGCCTTGGTGTGCTTCTCGATGTTCCAGCCCGCAAGGATGATCAGGATGTTCAGCCCGCTGGTCAGCAGCAGCAGCGGCATGCTCAGACCGTCCACCCCCGTCGTGTAGTGAATGCCGACGCTGGCAATCCACGGAAAATCGGTCACGTACCGCGTTACCGAATCCGCAATCCCCCAGCCGTACGCCCCGCCGGCCGCTCCACCGTAGTAGTCGAAGGCGATGATGATGTTGAGCACCAGGCAGGCGATCGCCGTGGCCAGCGCGATCATCTTCGACGCCGCAGGCCGACCCCTCGGGATCAGGCACAGGGCCGCGCCGATGGCGGGCAGGAAGATCAGCAGGTTGAGCATCAGTTTCATCAGTCACTCCGGCCTGTAGCGGCCGCCTCGTGTTCTCAGACCCGAATCAATGCTGCGGCACGATGTCGAAGACAAACCATCCAAGAGCAAACGGCGTCGCGATCATCAGGCCCAGGATCACGCCTGCGATCAGGATGAGCACGTAGGTGCGGATGTTGCCGCTCTGCGTCCGGTGCAGCGTCAGCCCCAGCTGCATCGCGCCCCGCCCGCTGCCGCGAACGGCCCCGTCCACCACGTTGTAGTCGAAGCCGCCGATCAGGAAGCCGATCTGCTTCCCGCCCCAGCCCGCCAGGTTCACGAGGCCGTCAACGACCGTCCGGTCAAACCATGCCGCGGCCCCGGCAATCTGCTTGCCAATGGCGACGAAAACGATGTCGTAGAGCCCGTCAAAGCCGAACTTGTTGTACGCCAGCCAGTGCAGCTGCTTCAGCCCGGGCAGCGCGAAAATCTTTGAGGTGATCGCAAAGCCGTTGATGTAGATCACAAACGCCAGCCCCATCGAGGCGATCCAGCCCAGTCCGTGCAAGAGCGCGGCGTGGACGAAGTGATACCCGCCTTCCAGGTCATGATGGCCGTAGCCCAGCGCGGCCTCGTGGGCTGTTGCGTTGATCGTCGAGCCGACCATGTCGGCCCCCATGACAATCGCCCCGATGGCCAGAACCAGCTGCGGCGCCCACATCGTCCAGGGCGCTTCGTGGGCGTGATCGTGCAGGTGCTTGTCCCGGGGTTTTCCGAAGAAGGTCAGCACCAGCGCCCGCGTCATGTAGAAGGCCGTCACGTAGGCGATGATCGTCGGCCCCCAGACGAAGACCGCCCCCCAGTTCATCCCGTTGTGCTTGAGCGCCTCAGCGTAATGCCACGTCGAGGCGATGATGCCGTCCTTGGAGTAATACCCCGACAGCGCGATGTCGGTGTAGGGAATCGACGCGCCGGCAATCGCCAGCGTGCTGATGACAAAGGCGATCGTCGTCGCCGGCATCTTCTTCCACAGGCCCCCGTAATGGGTCATCTCCTGCTGGTGATGGGCGGCGAGAATCACCGAGCCCGAACACTGGAAGAGGCAGCACTTGAAGAAGGCGTGGGTGATCAGGTGGAAGATCGCGTAGGTGTACGACCCCGCCCCCAGCGCCAGAATCATGTAGCCCAGTTGGGAGAGCGTTGAATACGCCAGCACACGCTTGATGTCGGTCTGCACACAGGCGATCACCGCTGCCAGCACCAGCGTGATCAGCCCGATCGTCGAGACAAACAGCAGCGCCTCAGGCGTCAGCAGCGGATGAATCCGCGCTGTCAGGTACACGCCCGCCGCAACCATCGTCGCCGAATGCACGATCGAGGAGACCGGCGTCGGCCCCTCCATCGCATCGGGCAGCCAGGTGTGCAGGGGGAACTGGGCGCTCTTGCCCATCGCGCCCATGAACAGGCCGATCCCCGCAAGCGTCAGCCACCAGTTGTCAGCTCCGGCGTTCAGCGGGTCAAGCCCCGTCGAGTGAGCCATCGTTCCGAAGATGCCCAGGCCGGCCGTCGCGGGAGCCACGATGAGGTCGCCCCCGAACTGGTAGAAGAGGATCCCCATGCCGAAGAGGAATCCCATGTCGCCGATGCGGTTCATCACGAAGGCCTTCTTGCAGGCCAGTTGCGGGCCGCGCTTCTCATACCAGAAGCCGATCAGCAGGTACGACGAAACGCCCACGAGCTCCCAGAAGACAAACAGCTGCAGCAGACTATTGCCCAGCACGATGCCCAGCATCGAGAAGGTAAACAGCTGCAGGTACGCCATGAAGCGCGACTTCCGCGGGTCGCCGGCCATGTACCCGATCGAGTAGATGTGCACCAGCAGAGAGATCAGCGTCACCATCGCAAAAAGCAGAACCGTGACCTCATCGACATACGGCCCGACCTGCAGGAACCGGATTGAGCCGTCGGCGTGACTGCCGATCGGAATCCAGTTCCAGACCGTCACGATCACATCCCGGCTGCCCCCCATGAACGACAGCATCGCCGTCAGCGCTGCGCCGAAACTGACCCCCATCACCCCGACGGTGAACCAGGCCGGCACATCGGAGTTGCGGATGCGGCCGCCGAAAAGAATCACCAGCGCAAAGCCCAGCAGCGGCAGGATCGTGGAGATGACCAGGAGCGTGTCGACGGTCATGGGCCTTGCGGTGTCCTCAGCCCTTCAGCATCCGGCCGCGCTCAATGTCGACCGTAGCGAAGTTGTGGTAGAAGTTCAGAATGATCGCCAGCGCGATGGCCGCCTCGGCCGCCGCCAGCACGATGACAAAGACTGCAAAGAGCATCCCGTCCACGCCCCCGCCCTCGCCGGCCCAGCCGTAGCGGTTGAAGGCGACGAGGTTCAGGTTGGCGGCGTTGAGAATCAGTTCGATGCCGATGAGAATCCCGATGGCGTTGCGCTTGGTGAGCACGGTCGCAATGCCGCAGCCCAGCAGGATCGCCGACAGCGTCAGGAAGTGGTGCAGGCCGATTTCCGCCATGGTCATGCCCCCTCCCCGTCGCGGTCGTCTTTGGGGTCAAAGCGTCCCTTGGCGATGTAGGCCGCCCCGATCATCACCACCAGCAGCAGCACGGCAGCCAGTTCAAAGGGCAGGACGTACTTGGTCATCAGACTCTCGCCCAGCTCCCGCACCCCGTACTCCCCCACCCCCTGCATCGAATCTGCCACAATTCCCGACTGCGAGATCACCACCCCCCCCATCATCACCATGAAGCCCGCCGCCACCGCCCCGATGCCCGCACCCAGCAGGCGCTGGCTCATCGGAACCTCAAGCCGGGCGAACGGGTTCTTGCTGGTCAGCATCACGCCGAAGATGATCAGAATCAGCACGCCGCCGACATAGACGATCAGCTGGATCGCAGCCAGAAATTCCGCCGCCAGCATGAAATACAGCATCGCCACCGACGACAGGGCAATCAGCAGGAAGACCGCCATCCGCACAATCTGCTGTGACAGCACCACCCCCACTGCGCCTGCAACTGCAAGCGCTGCAAATGGATAGAACAGCCACGGTCCGGCCGGGTTCAGCGCGTCGCCATCCAGTGCGAGTAACACCACAGAGCCTTCGTGAAAAATGGAACGATCGGGCTTTCGCGTCCAAAATAGCCGACCCGGAGCCAGCGGTCAACAAAACCGCTTCATCACCGCTCTACGGTTTCATCCTCTTCCGGCCCCTCAATTGTCTCCGATTGGGCCTCCTCAGTCACACCTGGCACGCGCGAAGCCGCCTCGACCAGTCGCGCCGAAATGATTCGGGGCATCTCCACCGGCCGATCCCCCGGGCCGACCTCGACGGCCGCGATCGCCTGCACCACGTCGATGCCCGCGATCGTCTCACCGAAGGCGCCGTACTGGTTATCCAGGTGCTGCGTGCCCTCCCGGGAAAGACACAGGAAAAACTGGCTCCCCGCCGTGTCAAGGTCGTGCCCCTCCCGAGCCATGCTGATCACCCCGAGGTCGTGCTTCAGGTCACTCTGCTCCAGGTCAATCGAATACCCCGGCCCGCCCTCGCCCGTCCCCGTCGGGTCGCCGGCTTGAATGACAAAGGGATGCCCGTCGCGGTTTTTCGCCACGACGCGATGAAACGGGATGTCGGTGTAGAAGCCGCCCTCGACAAGACTGCGGAAGTTCCACGCAGTGTTCGGCGACTCATCGGGGCGAAGCCGGATGCGGATCTCGCCGTGGGTCGTTTCCAGGAGCACATCCATCTCGGGGTAGGCGCGGAAGCCGGTCATCACCCCCGCCTGCGGATTGTTCTGCATCCAGCTTACCACCACCGGATACGACTGCCCGCCGCGCTGCTGATACTCGATGACCGGAGCCGGCGCATCGATCATCGGCTGGAGCACGAGCGCCGGCCCTGTCGCCTCCCCCTCGACCAGCAACTGCACAAAGCACGTCGCGCGCTGCTGATAGAGCGTCGGAAACCGCTCGGCGAGGTCAACCCCGGCGGCGTCATCTCCCACGGCCGTTCGCGCCAGTTCCCGGTTGCCGGAGTCGAGCAGAACCAGGTGACGGCCCGTTCCCGCCGCAACCGAGACCGGCAGCGGACGGTCCACACCGTTATACAGGCGGTCGGCTTCAACGGGCGCGGCGACGGTGCAGCAGGCGGCAAGCAGTGAAGCGAGCATGGGCGATCTCCTTCTCTGAGTCGTGAGGTAACACGGACTTCGAAGGAGGATAGCGCGCCGCACCTACGCGCTGATGCCGAAGGCCAGCGCTGAGATCCCCAGGAAGTAGGTCGCAATGGCAATCAGCAGCACGCCCATCACCTGCTTGATCAGTTCCGAGCCTGGCCCGCTCCGCGGCAGCTTCTCCAGCAGCGCTGGCCGGGCCGTCAACACCACATACGGAGCCGCCATTCCGACGCCCATGACCACCAGCGTCGCAAAGGCCAGCAGCGGCCCCTGCCCCGCCACCCATGCAATCGTCGCCCCCAGCAGCGGACCCGTGCATGGCGTCGAGAGCACCGCAGCGAAGACGCCCATGAAAAACGACCCGGTGTACGTATCACTCTGCGGGTTGAAAAGATACACCGCCTGCGGCAACTGGATCACAAACAACCCCAGCATCCCCAACCCCATCGCGAGGATGAAAAGCCCCATTCCCCCCGACAGCCACGGGCTCGACCACATCTGCCCCCAGTCAATCGGCGTCACGCCCAGCAGTCCCGCCATCAGCAGGCCGAGGAAGGCAAAGAATGCCACGATCCCCAGGCCGAAGATCACGCCAAGCGCAAAGCACTTCGCAGGATTCCGCGCATGCGCCTGTAGCGAGAGAATCTTCAGCGGGATCACCGGCAGCACGCACGGCGTGAAGTTCATCAGGAAGCCCGCGACCGCTGCGATTCCCAGAATCAGCGGCCACGCAGCGGAACTCACCGAGAACTTCCACCCCAGGAAGTCAAACTCGTGCGACCCCTCTCCCGCTTCCGCGACCACATGATCGCCAAGCGCTGCAAGGATCGCCGAGGGCGGATAGTGGCTTCGCAGCGTCTCCGCCTTCTCCGATCCCGGGCGGAACACCGCCGTCAGAGGAATCCCGCCGCCGCCGAGCTCCTCCTTGAGCTGCTCCCCTTCTTCATTGGTCCCCGTGAGATCGACCTGGAAGGCAATCACCGACTCGTCATTGAGTGCTTCGACGACAGCCGGGTCCGCAAGCGTCGTCACCTCCAGCACCTTGCAGTTGAAGCACCAGTCGGCCGTGAACTCCACGACGACCGTCTGCGCTCCCGACGCACGCGCCTCATCGAAGGCCGCACGCGAGAACGTCTGCCACCGGATTTCCGAGGGCCGCGTCAGCCCCTCCACGAAGACCCACGTCAGGCCGATCAGCGCTGCCGAGGACACGATTGCGAGAATCCGATACGCCGGCTTGCCGGTAATCAGAAACGTCTTGCCCACCAGCAGCACGCCCGCGATGATCACAAAGCCCAGCGTCAGCCACAGGTGCAGATGCGACAATCCCCCGGACGTCGCTTCGCCGCTCTTGGCTTCTCCCGAGGGCGCAACACTCGGCGTCGGCAGAGCCGTACCGGCAAAGAGCGCATCCATGTTCGCCTGATCGCCCGACTCCTCCGCGGAGGCGTCGACCCGCACGGTCCCCGAGGCGACCGCGAACTGGATCATCTCACAGACCTCATCGTCGCACGGCTGATATTCCAGCAGCGCTGCAATGTCGTACGTCCCCTCCGGCGTTCCCTCCGGAACCAGCAGCCCGACCAGGATTGTCGATTCCCCCTCGTAGACCGGCAGCTCCTCGGCAAAATCAGCCGTCCCGAAACGGATGATGTGGCTCTCCGGCCAGCGCGGCGTCGATTGTGCCCAGCCATGCGGCGTCTGCACCCTCAAAACCGTGGGATACATCGCCGGCTCACCCGTGGACTCACCCGGCCAGATGTGCCAGCCTGGTTCGATCGAGAGCGAAATCGGGACCGCAATCCGCCCGCCCGGTGCCACCGCCGGCAGGTCGCCGGGCAGGTCGATCGTTGCCCGCTTCGGCTCGACACCCTCATCGGACGCTCCGATACGAAGCGACGCTTCGCCCGTCACGCTCGTCGGCTCTTCACAGATCGAGTCATCACAGGCCTGGTACCCGACCTCGACACCAATGGTCGCATCGCCCTCCGCCGCCGAGCCCGCGACACGCACGGGAACCAGCACCATCGCCCGCCCCTCGTAGACCTTCAACTCCTCCTGGTACCCCGGAATCCCGAAGAGGAAGTCCTTCGCCGAAGGCCAGATCGGCTCACCGGCGGTTATTCCCTCCGGCAGCGTGAGATTCAGCGAGGTGGCGATGTACCCCGCAACTTCGTCCGCCGAGCCGGCCCCCGGATACAGGTGCCACCCCTCGTCGATGTCCAGAACGATCGCCAGCAGCGTCTCCGAACCCGGATCAACGGCGTTCCGCTGCCAGACCAGTGAGAGATCGACCCGGGAATCCTGCGCTGCCGCCGATGAGGTCAGACAGGCCAGCGCTGCCAGCACGATAAGTAGGAATCGGAGACTCAAGGCGGGTTCCTCATTCGGACAGGGGGTTGCGACAGGCCCATGGTAGAAGCCCCGGGCGTGGAAGCGGCTACGGCCCTGCATGCGGCAAGGTTCTCCCGGCCGAGAATTGGACCTGCGGGCGTCACTTGGTCGATGAAACGAGGGTGAGGCGGCGTTGGCACGCCGCGATGTCCCATAACCGGCGATCACCCCACCCTCTCCGAGCAGCCGCCGCATGGCCGAGATCCTCGATCAGAATGAAATCGAAGCCCTGCTCTCAGCAGTGGATGAGGGTGAGATTCGCGAAGAGAGCGCTGCCGGCCAGCTCTTCACCCGCCACCGCCGCGACCTCGAGTCCATCGAGATCCGCCCCTACGACTTCCAGCGGCCTGAGCGTGTCTCGAAGGAACAGATGATGGCCCTGCAGACGCTGCACGAGGCCTTCGCACGCGTCTTCGGTGCCAGTCTCAGCGGCTTCCTGCGCACCATCGTCGAGGTCAAGGTCGCCTCCGCCGAGCAGATGACCTACGGCGAGTTCATCGCCAGTCTGCCGAACCCCACCGCCTTCTCCCTCGTCCATCCGACGGGACTCGACGGCACGCTTTGCCTTGAGATCAGCCCCCTGATCGTCTACCCCGTCATCGATCGCCTCCTCGGCGGATCGAGTTCGGAAGTCTTCATCCCGCAGCGGCCCATGACCGCCATCGAGGCCCGGCTTGCCGGCGTCATCCTCGAACGGGCCATGACGGGCCTGAGCGAGGCATGGAGCGGCATCTGCAAGGTGACCTTCACGCGCGGTGAGATGGAGAGCAACCCCCAGCTCGTTCAGATCGTGCCTCCAAACGAGGTCGTCATCGTCATCGGCTTCGAAATCAAGGTCGGCAGCCGTGCCGGAACGATGGACCTCTGCATCCCCTTCAACGTCATCGAGCCGCTGATGGAGGAGATCAGCGCTCAGTCGTGGTTCAACAACAAGCGCGGTTCGGGCGATCCGCAGTGCCGCTTGCGCCTTGGCGAATCGCTCGCCGGCGCCCCCGTGACTGTCAGTGGCGTGCTCGCTGAGACGCAGATCACTCTCCAGGAACTCTCGAGTCTTTCCCCCGGCGACATCATCGTCACCGAACGCGAAGCCACCCGCCCAATCGTCCTCTGTATCGAGGGCGAGCGAAAATTCCTCGGCCACCTCGGCCAGTTCCGTGGAAACCGCGCCATCCGCATCGACCGTCCCGTGACACGGGCCGATCGCCTCTGAACCCCTACCACCACTCCACGCACGTCAGCGTCCGCGAGTGCCGTCCTGGTAACGGGCCGCGCCCGAGCACATAGAGCGGCAGGTGACGCGGGCAGAAGAGGCGCACGTCAACGACGCTCTCGCCGATGCCGCGGCTGATCGTGCACACCGAATCCCGCAGCCGGAGAATCCCGCTCGACAGCGTGTTGGGAAGCTTCGAACTGTTGTGCAGTGAGAAGCGAAACCCCAGCCGGATCTGTCCCCCGTGCGTGTGGCCCCCGAGCATCCACTCGATGCCGAAGGTCGCCGCCGGCAGGATCATCGTCGGCTCGTGCGCCAGCAGAATGCGATACCACTCCCCTCCGCCGGCCCGTTCTTCCGCCGCCTCCGCCCGACGCAGCGCCTCCGGCAGATCGCCCGGCGTCGAGGCCGAAAGCAGCGAGATGCGAAACTCCGGGTACAACCGGCACCCGTGGTCGTGGAACTCGGCCAGGTGTCCCAGCCGCTGCCTCGCCAGCCGCTTGAAGGCCTCGGAATCGTGGTTTCCGAAGTTGGCCGTGATGCCGTACTTCGGCCTCACCGCCCGGAGCAGATCCTCCAGCACACGAAGGGCCGGCTCCTCATCCCCCGGTACCGTCATGTAATCGCCGGTCAGCCATACGAAGTCCGGCCGCTCATAGGACACCGCCCGGATCAGACGCCGGTACATCGGCCGATAGCGGCGCACGTGAAGGTCGGAGAGGTGGAGCACGGTCCGCCCCTGCATCGCCTCGGGCAGGCCCGGCAGGGTCAGCGCCACGCGATGGGCGATCTCGGGGGGCCGGCGGATTGGTGCTTGCAGGGACATGATCGGGCAGGACGGTAGGCCCGGCGACTCCCGGCGTGGACACAATCTCCTCTCCGGGAACAGGTTGCCCTGAACCGCGTCGGTCGGTAACGTAACAATTGCCGCGCGGCCCGGTTGCCGCGCCGACACCAGCAACGCCCTCCACCCCGGGATCAACGGAGCACCCCACGATGGCCAAGATGTTCTACACGCTCGACGAGGCCGCCCAGAAACTGGGCAAATCCACAGGCGAAGTCATGGAAATGGCGAAGTCCGGCCAGATCCAGGAGTTTCGCGATCGTGAGAAGCTCATGTTCAAGGTGGACCAGATCGACATGCTCGCCGGCTCCGACGACGACGGCCCCGGCATGGGCGACAGCAACATCGAACTCATCGGCCTGGCTGACAGCGGCGAACACGACACCGTCGAGATCAAGGAAGAATCGGTTCTCGGCGAGGAAGTCAAGGGCGGCAGCGGCTCGGTGCTGGGCCTGGCAGACTCCCGTGAGTCCTCCGGCATCTCCATCTTCGACGCTGATGAGACCGAAACGGCCGACCCCTCCGCCGCCACGCAGGTCTCCGACGCGATGTCTCCCATGGAGTTCAGTCTCGATTCCGGCAGCAGCGGCTCGGGCCTCCTCGACCTCACCCGTGAGGCCGACGACACCTCCCTCGGAGCCGACCTTCTCGACGAAATCTACCAGGCCGGCGCGGAAGAAAGCGGCGAAGCAGCCGGAACCGGCCTCTTCGAGGCCGCCCCTGTCGGTGGCCCCGACGCTGCTTCAGCCGGGCTCGTCATGCCCGTCGCTGTCGCCAGTTACGATGGAGCCGGAAGCGGCATGGGCGTCGGTTTTGCCATCGGAGGAACCGCCGCGCTGCTGCTCTCCATGACCGTCCTGATGTCCGCCGCCAACGGAACCGTTCCAGGTCTTGCGAACATGATCGCCGACAACTACATGATCGCCATGGGCGGACTCGCCGGGCTGACGCTCATCTTCGGCATCATCGGCTACTTCATCGGTCGCAGCAGCGGTTGAAGCCGACGCGCCTGGAGTCCCCGGGGTGATGATCCGCCTCGCCCTCTCGCCGCACGGCTTCCGCGAGTGCGCCCGCGCCACCGTTGTCGCGCTGATCCTCGCCGCATTCATCGCCTGGTACGCACTCACCGCACCGACCGGGCCCGCCAACCTCCGCTGGCTGCTGCTGGCGCCGACGCTCATCGTCTGGCTCGGCTCGCTGCTCTTTTTCCGTGATCCCCACCGTGCCGTCCCGAACCTCGAGTTCGGCGAGATGCTCAGTCCGGCCGACGGCCGCATCTCCCTCGTCGAAACCGTCGACGCCCACGAAGCCGTCAACGGCGAGCCCGCCCTGGTCATCCGCATCTTTCTGAGCGTGCTGGATGTCCACATCAACCGCGCCCCCTGCGCCGCCCGGATCATTGACTCGATCCACCGCCCCGGCCGGTATCTCGACGCCCGCGATCCGGAATCGGCCCGCGTCAACGAATCCAACCTCATCCTCATGGAGCCGATCGACGGCTGCGTTTCCCGGCTCGGCGTCCGCCAGGTCAGCGGAGCGATCGCCCGCCGCATCGTCTGCACCGCCCACCCCGGCGACCGCATCGCCGCCGGGCAGCGCATCGGGCTGATCAAGTACGGCTCGACGACCGAACTCATCCTCCCTGCCTCTGCCCGGCCGGTGGCCCGCGTCACCGTCGGACAGCGCGTCTCCGCGGGAGTGACTCTGCTGGTCGTCGTGCCTCGAACCGAGTCGCAGCCCGCCCCGTAAGGGGAGAATCCTCAGGCCTCTGTGATACCATGGAGGCACCCAACGCCCGGCCGGTCTGATGTGTCAACCGGGCTCCAACAGCGTGACCACACTTCCGGAGGCGCCAGGCATGGCAGTCAGCGGTACGGCGGCAGCACACGACCACTCCCACGGCCACCACGATCACGGTCACCACCATCATCATCACGATGAACTGCACGGTTCGGCCTGCTGCGAACTGCATGGCTCCAACCCCGAGAAGGCCATCGTCTTCGCCCTCGTCGGCGGAACGCTTGTGCTCACCACCGTCGTCGCCGGCTGGCTCGATTACGCCCCCGAAGTCGCACAGATTCCCGCCATGCTCGGCGCCATCGTGCTCGGCATCCCCCTTGTGCTCGCCGCCTTTCGGGAAATTCGCAACGGCCGGCCCTCAAGCTCCGTCCTCGTCGCCCTGGCGATCGGCGCAGCCTTTGCCGTCGGAGAGTACGTCACAGCAGGCGGCCTCGCGTTCATCCTCTACCTGATGGACGCCGTGCTTCGCCGCACTGCATGGGGCGCACAGCGGGCCATCGAATCGCTCGTGCAACTCACTCCCGACGTCGCCCGCCTTGTGACCCCCGAGGGTGAACGCGAAGTTCCACTTTCGCAGCTGACCGTCGGCTCCGTCATCCGCGTCCGGCCCGGCGAAAACATGCCCGCCGACGGCACGATCGTCTCCGGCCGGTCCAACATCAATCAGGCAAGTCTCACCGGCGAATCCGCCCCTGTTGCCGTCAGCGAGGGCGACCCCGTCTACGCCGGCACGACCAACCTCACCGGCTCGGTCGAAGTTGAAATCACCCGACTTGGTTCCGAAACCGCCATCGGTAAGGTCGTCACCCTCATCAACGAGGCCGAGCAGTCCAAGACGCCCCGGCAGCAGATCATCGAGATGGTCGCCGGACACTACGTCTGGCTCGTCCTGCTGGTGGCGCTGGCCGTCTGGATCTTTTCCGACAAATCAGGCGATGTCGCCGGGGCGATGAGCGCGACCAACAAGGCGATTGCCGTCCTCGTCGTCACCTGCCCCGGCGCCCTGTTGCTGGCCTCGCCGACGGCGATGGTCGCCGCCTTCGCCTCCGCCGCTCGCCTGGGCATCATGATCAAGAGCGCTGAAACCCTCGAGGCCGCCGCCTCCGTGGACACCGTCGTCCTCGACAAGACCGGAACCATCACGACCGGCCGCTTCGTCGTCAGCCGGCTGGCCCCCGCTGAAGGCGTCGAAGGCGCCGACCTCCTCAAGGCCGCCGCCACCGCTGAGCAACACTCCAACCACCCCCTCGCCGCCGCCATCCTCGAAACCGCGCGAGCCGCCCGCGTCGAGCCCGACCGCGACGGTGAGGCCGAGGAAGTTCACGGCATGGGCGTCCGCCTCGCTCGCCCCGATGGAGAGCTCTTCGTCGGTCGCGCCAAGTGGCTCCTCCAGCGCAATCCGCAGATCGCCTCGGCCGTGGAGAGCGTCGAGGGTCGCATCGAGGGAACCACCGGCGTCCACGTCATGCTCAACGGTCGATACCTCGGGGCCGTCGGACTCGAAGACAAGATCCGACCCGGAGCGCGGGAAGCCATCGCACAGATGCGCGAGACCGGCGTCCGCCTCATCTGGATGCTCACCGGCGACCGCCACTCCGTCGCCGAACGCGTCGGCCAGAGCGTCGGCGTTGATCGCGTCGAGGCCGAGTGCCACCCGGAAGAGAAGCACGCCCGCGTCGTCGAACTCACCGAGGCCGGCCGCCGGGTCATGATGGTCGGCGACGGCATCAACGACGGCCCATCCCTCGCTGCGGCCGACGTCGGTGTCGCCATGGGCCTGGGCGGAACGGATATCGCCGCCAACTCCGCCGGCATCGCCCTGATGAATGACGATCTGGAACGAATCCCGTTTGTCATCCAGCTCGCCCGCAAGACCCGCGCTGTCATCGCCCAGAACATCGCCGCGGCAATCCTCATCGCCGTTGTCGGCATCGTGCTCGCCGCGAGCGGTCAGCTGGGAAGCTACGCCATTCTCATCGCCGCCGTCTATCACTCACTCGGCGACATCTTTGTCATCGGCAACAGCTTCCGCCTCGTCCGTTTCGGCGAAGACCTCGCTCCTGAGGCCGCTGCACCGTCGCCGATGACCGCACGTCCCGCGATGGCGTAAGCCGTCAGTTAATCTGATCGAGGACGACGTTGGACGTAATACCCGTCTGCGCGCCCTGCAGCCAGATCACGAGGATGGGAATGTTCCGGGGAACCGTCGTCACCAGCGTCGCCTGCCCATGTTCATCCGCCGCTGCGCTGCCGGCCAATGAGGCCTGCGGAATGTCGAGGGTGACGTCGAGGAAGGGAATGTAGGTTGTTCCCTCCTGGTCGCGGATCGAGTAGTAGAAGTACACATCCTCGTTCGGAATGCCCCGGGCGTAGCGCACCGTCGCGTTCTCGCCGCGCACCAGATCGCCCAGCACATCCAGAACCGGCGGAACGTTGATCGGCCACCGCGCCAGCTCGACGATGCCGGCAAAGGTCTCTTCCGAGGCCGGCACGATCTGTGACGCCGGCAGCGTGAAGCCGTACTGCCCCCGGTCGCGCAGCTCATACGAGAGGCCGTACATCCCCCGCTCCCCGTAGTACCAGTCCGACGTCACCCCCGACGCCGGGTAGATCGTCGTGTAGACCGGGCCGTTGATCCACTGCGTGCCGTGCTCGGCCTCCATTGCCGCTTCCATCTGGTCGCCAAGGGCCTGGAACTCATCGTGATCGTCGCAGAGTTGAATCGTGTAGCCCCAGGGATGCAGGATCAGCTGCGAATAGGAGTGGATGTCGATCCCGCCCACAATCTGTGGATTGGCTCGCACAAACTCCGCAAGTGCCGTTGTCTCCGGCTCCGAGAAGGGCCCAGGCCCGCGATAGGTATCGCTGTTGGGCGAGGTCGACGCTCCCCGTCCGCCCCACTTGTACCCCCAGTTACGGTTGAGATCCACGCCGCGCGAGCCGTCGGAGTTGCTGCTGCGGTTCTTCCGCCACATGCGGTTGTTTGTCCAGGTGTAGACGTAGCCGTCTGGGTTCAGCACCGGAATGATGATGATCTCGTAATTGTCCAGCATGAAGGTCACGTCGGCATCGCTGCCATATTCCCGCACCAGCCGGTCAGCCGTCCACATCGTCGCCATCACCGTGATCCACTCACGCGCATGAATGCAGCCGTTGAAAACCAGCGCCGGTTTCCCCGGCTCGCTGCCCGGCGAGGAGATGCGGATGGCCCAGATCTCCCGGTCCTGCACGCTCTGCCCGATCGACTCCACCCGGGCCAGGTCGGGCCGAAGCGCCGCCAGTGTGTTCAGATAGGAAACCACGCTGTTGAAGTTCTGATACTGCGAGAAGAAGTCGCCGTCTACGCCCTGCCCGGCCCGCTCGGCTTCGATCAGCGCCTGCACATCCGCAATCAGCACCTCGTACTCCAGTCCCGAGCCGTCAAGAGCCGGGAGATCGCTCCGGCTGATCCGGAAGTCCACCGGCCCCTGCACGATGTGGTGCGACCAGACATCCTCGGAGATCGTCTCCATGAAGCGGAAGTCTGCCTCCGACTCAAGCTGCACACGGACGACCATCTCCCCGTCGAAGCGGATCGACTGCGGAATCCGCTCATCAACCCCCTGTCCGAAACCGGGCTGGGCACACAGGAAAGCGACAACAGAGGCGATCAGGAGACCTTTGAAGGCAGGCATGGCACATCCTCAGCAGAAAGACAGGGAACAGAGCGATAACCGGGGTATAGCCAGAACCACGAGACCATCGCGGTTATTTCCGGAATCTCCCGCGACCCCTCAATGTCGGAAATGCCGGATTCCCGTCAGAAGGCACGTCACGCCCCGCTCCGTACACAGCGCCAGCGTCTCCTCATCCCGCTTCGCTCCGCCCGGCTGAACGATCAGCGAGACCCCTGCCTCAATCAGAATCCGGGGTCCGTCGGCAAACGGAAAGAACGCATCCGACGCCGCCACCGCTCCGCGTGCCCGCTCTCCCGCCTTCTCGACAGCGATCCGGCACGCTGTCAGCCGATCCATCTGGCCGGCTCCCGCCCCGACCACCATGCCCTCCCCGGCGATTGCTACCGCATTGCTCTTGAGATGCTTCGCCACAGTCCAGGCAAGCGCCGCCGCCTCCCGCTGCGCCTCCGTCGGCGCCGGGCCCGCCGCGTGCCGCCACTCCGTCGGGCTCGAGCGCCGCAGGTCCTGATCCTGCACCAGCATCCCGCCGGGGATCGACTTGAACTCGATCTTCCGGTCCGTCGTCGGCGGCTGATCGCCGACAGCGAGAATCCGCACGTTCTTCCAGCGGGCGCACAGCGCCTCAAGAGCCGCCGGCGCATACGACGGAGCCACCACGATCTCGAAAAACTTTTCCCCCTCGACAATCGCCGCGGCCGTCTCAGCATCCACGGGCCGGTTCAGCGCCAGAATCCCGCCGTAGGCCGCCAGCGGATCACCCGCGTAGGCCCGGGCGAACGCCTCGTGCAGCGTCGCCGCAGTCCCCGCCCCGCAGGGATTCGTGTGCTTGATGATCGCCGCCGCCGGATGGTCGAACTCGCGGATCAACGCCAGCGCCGCCGCCGCGTCGTTGACGTTGTTGAAACCCAGGGGCTTTCCGTGCAGCACCTCGGCGTTGACAATCGTCGGCCCCTGCGAGGCCGGATCGCGATAGAGCGCTGCCTGCTGGTGCGGATTCTCGCCGTAGCGCAGGTCCATCACCTTCGTCAGGTTCAGGCGGAACTGGTCGGGCATGACCGCCGCCTGCCGCCGGTGCATCCACGAGGCAATCCGCGCATCGTACTCCGCCGTACGCGAGAATGCCGCCGCCGCCAGGTCCCACCGCAGTTCCGGCGTCGTCGCGCCGTTGTGCGCTGTCAGCTCGTTGATCACGCGGTCATATTGCGTCGGCGTCGTGACCACAACAACGAACTCGTGGTTCTTGGCCGCCGAGCGGATCATCGCCGGCCCGCCGATGTCGATCATCTCGATGAGCTCTTCCCGCGTCGCCTCCTGGTCGCGCAGCGCCTTGGCAAACGGATAGAGATTCACGCACACCAGGTCGATCGGCTGGATGCCGTGGGACTGCAGCGCCTGCAGGTGCGAGGGCTGGTCGCGCTGCGCCAGCAGGCCGCCGTGCACCAGCGGGTGCAGCGTCTTGACGCGGCCGTCGAGAATCTCAGGGAATCCGGTCAGCCCCTCGATCGGAGTGACTGCAATCCCCGCCTCGGCAAGCGCCCGCGCCGTTCCGCCTGTGGAGATCAGTTCCACCCCGCGATTGGCAAGCGCCCGCGCAAACGGCACGAGATCCGTCTTGTCACTGACTGACAGCAGCGCCCGACGCACCGGTACGTGATCGTTCATCGGCGATTCGCCCTTTCACCCTCACGCCCGTTGCTCACGGCGTCAACTTCACCACGCGGCCGGCCAGCGTCATCGCGTAAACATCGCCGCCTTCCTGCGAACTCGCCGTCGCGCGGATAATCCACGGCGACTCCACGCGCGCCACGACATCGCCGTTGCGTTGATCGACGGCGTACAGCGTGGACGATTGCCGGCCGGGCGAGAAGACAATCAGATTGCCGTCCTGCCGCGTCAGCACATGGCCGGACTCAATGCCCTCGGCCGTCCACAGGTGCTCGCCGGTCTCGCCGTCAATGGCGATCAGCCCCTGCGTGGCCGCGACCTGGTACACCACGCCGTCGAGGTACACCGGGTCATCCCGCAACGGGCGCTGCGTCCGAAAGCGCCACTTCAGCCGCCCGTCGCTGCGCCGATAGGCCCACACCGACTGATCCACACTGGCCGCATACACCGCGTCAGGCCCGACGGCGATCTCCGCCTCAATCACCCCCAGCCCCGCGCTGTCCCAGAAACGCTCATTGGTCGAGGGATCGATCGCATACACCCGCCCCGACTGCGTGACCGCCACATACGCGCCGACAATCCACTTCGGCTGCTGCACCACTGCAGAATCCAGCCGGTATGCCTGCTCCATCAGCCCCGCGCCAAGATGGTGATACACCACCCGACCGTCAGGCGACCCGTAGATCGCATACGGCTCGACAATCAGCGGCGGCGTCCCGGAGACATTGCCCTCGCCGAATCGCTGGTGCAGGTTGATCCGTCCCGTCGCAGTGTCGAGGCCGTACAGGTCCGACTGCGTGCTCACCAGCACCTGGTCGTCGTACCGCACGATGCCGACGATTCGCTCCAGCGGCTCGCCGACGGGAACATCCCACAGGATCGAGCCATCCCGCGCCGTCAATGCTGAGACGACGTTGTGCCCCGTCTCCAGACCCACCACCATGTCGTCAAAGGCCACCATGCGGTCCAGCCGGCCGCTGGCGGTGCGGGCAAAGGCCGAATGCCACGCCACCTGGTAGCCGAGTTCCTGCGCCTGCGAGTAGGTGATGAGGTCGCCGGTTGCGCCCGGGACCGACTGGGGAGATTCGCACCCCGACGAAACCGCCAGCAGCAGCGCCGACAGAAGACAGGTGGCAAGCGCTGTGCAGACTCGGGACGGCACCTTCGGGGCGGGCGCGTTGGGCATCGTGAATGGCTCCGGTTGCAGACAAAAAGGAAGGGTCAGTCGGGCCGGGCGGGCGCTGCCGGAACGCTCTATCGTTCCGACTCCCGGGCCGGCAGTATTCATCCTAGCCGCGGGAAGGTCAACCGGCCTCGACTTCCGCCCTCGCCGGCGCTCAGAAGGACGCAACCGCCTCCGCGATGTTCACCGGAATCATCCAGCACCAGGGAACCGTCGCCGAACTCACGCAGACTCTCGCCGGTCTGCGCCTCCTGCTTGATGCGCCCGACTGGGGCCGCCGCGCTGACCACGGTGAATCAATCAGTGTCAACGGCTGCTGCCTCACCGTCGCCTCCCAGGACGGCTCGCTCGCCTTCGATGTCATTCCCCAGACCCTCGCCAACACCACCCTCGGCAACCTGCGCCCCGGCGACCGCGTCAACCTCGAGGCCTGCCTCACCCCCGCCTCCCTCCTCGGCGGCCACCTCGTCCAGGGCCACGTCGACGGCGTCGGCGAGATCACCGCCGTCGAGAATGCCGCCGCAGAGTGGCGCGTCCGCATCGCCCTCCCGGAAGCCCTGCGCCGATTCGTCGTACCCCGCGGCTCCATCGCCGTCGATGGCGTCTCCCTCACCATCGCCGAGTGCGGCCCGGACTGGCTGGATGTCGCCCTTATTCCCACCACCCTCTCCCTGACCACACTCGGACAGGCCAGACCCGGCCGCCGCGTCAACCTCGAAGCCGATCTGATCGCCAAAACCGTCGTCCTGGCCGTTGAACGCATGCAGGGCGACTTCCGCCGGGATTGAGATCGCCTGTGACCATCACATTTTGCTTGTGCTCTGCACTCCATCGGGTATGCTGTAGATGAAGAATGCGTCCGGCGGAGTCGGACCCGGGGGGCTACGACAGTTGCGGTGTCGATCGGCGGAGCCGTCGCCCCGGTTTTCTCGGAGGACCGTGCGATGTCAGAGTTCGCTGCCGGTACGCTGCGGCTGGTCGGGATCGACCCGCCCGACGCACACGCCGTCGAAGAAGAGATCGTCCGCGAAAATCGCCGGGCTGCCCTCACCGTCCGCTCCGGCCAGCTCCGCGCTGATGATCCTCGTGTCATCCTCGCCGCCCAGACCCGTGCAGCGCTGATCGGCGCGCAACTGACCCCCGACAGGCGCGCCCGCCTCCGCCTCGTCGCCCGCCACCTCGGAATCCGCCCCTTCGACGCCTCGCTGGTCATGGCCATTGTTCAGGACCAGGCCCGCCGCGCCGAAACCGATCACTCCGCCCTCCTCGACCGCCTCGCCATGATCCCCGACCCGTCGTCGCAGCCGAAGCCTCCGGCCGTCCGCAGCACACTTTCGCGGCTGGCGCTCTCCGGGGCTCTTGCGGCCGTCATGCTCATCGCATCGCTGCGCTGGCTGCTCGGGTAACGCTCAGACCTTCAGTTCCGGCGGCGGTGCCGCAAGCGCCTCGCCGTACCGCGCCCGGATCGGGTCCACGACCTCCGTGATGAAGGCAGCCACCTGCTCCGGCGCCCGCCCGACGTACCGCCCCGCATCCAGAAGATCGTCGAAGTCCACCCCCGAGAACATCGGCTCGGCCCTCAGGCGCTCCAGCAGATCGTTGGGCCGCCCTTCGTTCTTGATCGCCGCGCCCGCCGCCACGCTGTGCCGACGGATCACCTCGTGCGCCTCCTGCCGATCGGCCCCGAGCTGTACCGCCTCCATCAGCAGGTTTTCTGTGGCCATGAAGGGAAGTTCAGCAGCCAGGTTCGCCCGGATCACGCGTGGATAGACCACCAGCCCGGAGCAGACGTTCAGCAGCAGATCAAGGGCGCCGTCAAGAGCCAGGAACGACTCCGGAAGCGAAAGCCGGCGGTTGGCGGAGTCATCCAGCGTCCGCTCCAGCCACTGTGTTGCTGCAGTCTGCAGGCCGTTGTCGGCAAGCGACATCACAAAGCGCGAGAGTCCCGCCGCCCGCTCGCACCGCATCGGGTTGCGCTTGTACGGCATCGCCGACGAGCCGATCTGCGCTGCCTCGAAGGGCTCCTCAATCTCCTTGCGGTTGGCCA
>CAZPFK010000001.1:8695-35650 GCA_964585855.1 uncultured Vicinamibacteraceae bacterium | reverse complement strand
ACCGTCGTCGGCTGGGCCGGCTGGTAATGGGTAAAGCCCAGCGTCGGCACATCCCGCTGAGCCTGGGCGAAGTCGCCCAGTGCATCGATCACTCGCGCCACCTTCGTTGCGACCAGCCGGAGTCCGTCGCGGATCTGCAGCAGCTCCGTGTTGCAGTTTACAAACTGGCTCGTCGCCCCGAGGTGGAGAATCGGCCGCGCCTTCGGCGCCGCCTCTCCGAGGGCATGCACATGGGCCATGACGTCATGCCGGAGCGTCCGCTCCAGTTCCGCGGCTCGTGCGTAGTCGATATCTTCAAGGTGCGCCCGCAGCTCCGCGATCTGCTCATCGCTGATGGCCAGCCCCAGCGACTGCTCCGCCTCGGCCAGTGCCAACCACAGGCGTCGCCACGTGGTGAATTTCCGCTTCGGCGACCAGATCTCCTGCATCTCTGCGGAGGCGTTGCGGGAGGCCAGCGGAGACTGGTACGTGCTGTGCGGATCGTTCATCGGGTTGCAGTATTGGGAGAAAAACGCAGAAAAATTGCAAACTGGCGGGACAACCGGGCGAATGTCATGGTAGCCTGATGGCAACACCCGCAGTGAGAAGGCCCCGTGAACGACGGTCAGGCGCCGACACATCAGCCCCGAACAAACCGTGACGTCGCCGAGCGAGCTCTGGTTCGCCGGGCGATCGCCGGTGATCGCCTCGCCCTTTCCCAACTCCTCGAAGAGTACCAGCGACGGGTCTACGGCGTCTGCTTCCGCATGATCGGACGTCAGGAGGACGCGGAAGACCTCACGCAGGACGTCCTCACCAAGCTCATTACCAGCCTCGACCAGTACAGCGGCCGATCCAGTTTCTCCACCTGGGTCGTCCGCATCGCGATGAACACCTGCCTCAGCCACCTCCGCAAGAAGACGCGCAGGCGGCGCTCCGGCGATTACGCCGCTCCAGAGGCCCAGGAGGCCATCGACCGGGGCGGCGGTGTGAAAATAGGCGGTGGATCGGCCGTCGAGAGGGAACCGGAAGCCTCCGAGTACGTCGAACGATTCGAGGAAAGGCTTGATCTGCACGCCGCTCTCGGAGCCATCGGCGATGAGGCGAGGGCTCTGTTGATTCTTCGCGACGTGCAGGGGTTTGATTATCAGCAGATCTCGGAGGTCTTCAAAGTTCCGGTCGGAACGATCAAGAGCCGTCTGTTTCGGGCCCGCCTTGCGTTGCGCAAGGCACTGGAGCAGAAGGACCTGCAGACCGAAGACGGGGAGGGGGATCTTTCCGAGCCCTCGGAACTGCAGGACCGGGTCGCGGGGTAGGGATTTTTCGTGGTGTCTTTGTGAACGATTCGAACTCGCACAACCTGAAGCCCTCGGACCACGAACTGCTCGCATTCGTGGAAGGTGATCTCTCACCCATCGAGCGGCGCACGATGGAAGAGCGCCTCGCGCGCTCCCCCGAGACCCTCCGCCGCCTGCACGCACTCCAGCGCGATCGCAAGGCACTTGCCGCCCTCCAGGACCCCGAAGTTCCCGAATGGCTCGCCGCGCGAATCTCCCAACTGGCCCTCTCCGCCCGCTGGACCCCCGCCGAAGCAGAGACCGAAGCCGTAGAACCACCTATTCCCATGCCCACCGTCGCACGGCTGCCCAGGCGACACTCCGCCCTGCCTCGCCTTGCGATGGCCGCGAGCATCCTGCTGGCCCTCTCCGCCTCCCTCATGGTCACCTGGTGGGCCGCCTCCGAAGTCACCGATTTTGCCGCACGGCTCTTCGATTCCCCCGGCCATCTCCCGCAGGGGAACGGCTCCTCCGACAGCCCTGCGCTGGCCCTTGACAACGCCACTACTGCGACTGACACGGCCGAAAACTCCGACTCGACCTCGACCGACCCCGATCTGGCACTCGCCGCAACCGCAATCAGCGAACCCGGCGACGATGCCGCTCTTACCGATTCACCCCTCGTCATCGAAGTCGGAACCGCCGTCCGCATCGCCAGCGGCGATCGGCTGGCAACTCTTGAACACCTCGCCGCCTCCCTCCTCGGCTCAGGAGATGAGGGCCTCGGTGGCCTCATCGTCAATGCCTCCACCGCGCCCGTCGGGCCGACTGCGCCCGACCGAGCCGGCCCGGCACACGCCATTGCAGGGCTCAGCGGCCGCGTTCTCGATCAGAACGGGCAGGAGTCGCCGCCTTCGCAAGCCGGAAGCGACGCCAGGCCCGCCGAGGTCAGTCTGGTCATCTCTCCGCTCGACCAGTTGCGCTACAGCCGCGAGGGCTTTGCCTACACCCTCGTCGGCCGGCCCAGCGACATCCTCGCCCTGCTGGATGAACTCGCTGTGCAACCCGACCACCGCCTCTACTGGTATTCGCAGCAGGGCCTCACCCGTCTGCGGCATCTCGTTCGCCCATCGGCCCCCGCCGGCGCAGAACTCATCGCCGCACTGCACTGGTTTGCAAACCCCGCGGCCAACCCCCGGCTGACGGCCCGGCTGCTTGCCTCAGCCCGAGAAGAGCCGCTGGTGCAGGTCCCCCTGACGGTCGTCGAGTGGGACTCGCTGCAGCCGCGCTCGCTTCCCGAGTCTCCCTGAGTCCGAGAAGCACGGGGTCGGATCGGCGAGACGCCGCAGGTTCCGCACAATTCCGCACCTCATTTACAGATTCTCCGCCCGGTTGTCGATAACTCAGGTATGAGCGGTCTTGGCGGAACACTCCCGGCCTCCATTGCAGGCGCGACCGGCGCAGCCGAGTCCAGCGGCAATGTGCAGGCAAAGCGTGAACGCGAAAAGAGCGACTCCTCCCGCCGCATCCAGGATGCTGTCGATCTCAAGGTGGCGCAGGTCGAGGGCGCCAACGCCATCCGCGCTGCCCACCAGGATGACTCCGACCACGCCGATCAGGATCAGCCCGGCCGCAACTCCTCTCATGGCGAGGATGACCCCGATGCCCACGTTGATGTCACCGGATAACCGGGCCCTCAGCGCGGGCGAGGATTCGGCTCATCATTCGGGAATCGCTTCAGGAGATAGACAAAGTACACCGCGCCGGCCAGCCCGCCGACGAGCATCGCTGCGCCGGTGATTGCTGAGGCGAGGTCGGCCGTCTCATCCTCCGGCGGCGCGACGTACTTGAAGATCTCAAAGACGCCGTAGCCAAGGCAGAAAATCACGGCCGCGGCGATGAGCACTTTGTGAAAGAGGATGAGTTTCATCGGTGATTCCCCCCAAAGGTGCAAAGGCAATCATACGCTTCAGATGCCGGGCCGAGACGCACACGATAGGATACGGGGTGCCGCTGCTGAAGCGGGCAATTCAGGAAGAAAGGGACCGATATGAGTCTGGTCAACGAGACAGGGGTCAACCATCCGCAGGCGGGCTCGGAGGTCAATCCGGAGTACGTCAGTCTCTCCGGGTACGAGATCGGGCAGGTCTACGGCCCTGCCGACGACGCCCACCGCGACTACGACACGGAAGTCTCCCGCCCCGGCCACTTCCCCTACACGCGCGGCATCCACCCGGGCATGTACCGCAACCGTCTCTGGACCATGCGGCAGTTCGCCGGCTTCGGCAACGCCGACGACACCAACCGGCGCTTCAAGTACCTCCTCGACCAGGCCTCTCATTCCGGAACCAATACGGGCCTCTCCACCGCTTTCGACCTCCCCACCCTCATGGGACGTGATTCCGACGATCCCCTCTCGGCCGGCGAAGTCGGCAAGTGCGGCGTCGCCATCGACACCATCGATGACATGCACCGCCTCTATGCCGACATCCCGCTCGAGGATGTCACGGTCTCGCAGACGATCAACGGCCCGGCGGCCGTCATCTGGGCAATGTACCTGGCCATGGCGCGGGAGCGCGGCTTCGACTGGGCGAAGATGGGCGGCACCCTTCAGAACGACATCCTCAAGGAGTTCCACGCCCAGAACGAGTTCATCTATCCGCCCGAACCCTCGGTGAAACTCGTCGTTGACACCATCGAGTTCCAGATGCAGAACATGCCGCGCTGGAACTCCGTCTCCATCTCCGGCTATCACATCCGTGAGGCGGGATCGACGGCGACCCAGGAACTCGCCTTCACCCTCCGCGACGGCATGGAGTACGTTGAGTGGGCCGTGCAGCGCGGCCTCGACGTGGATGACTTCGGCCCGCGGCTCTCCTTCTTCTTCAACTCCCACAACGAGTTTTTCGAGGAGATCTGCAAGCTCCGCGCCGCCCGCCGGATCTGGGCTCGCATGATGCGAGACCGCTACAAGGCAAAAAACCCGCGCTCCTGGCTCATGCGCACACACGTCCAGACGGCCGGCTGCTCCCTGACCGAACAGCAGCCCCTCAACAACATCATCCGTGTCGCCTACCAGGCCATGGCCGGCGTCCTGGGCGGCTGCCAGTCGCTGCACACCGACTCCTTCGACGAAACCCTCGGCCTGCCCACCGAGCAGGCCGTCACCATCGCCCTGCGCACCCAGCAGATCCTCGCCCACGAAACCGGCGTGACCCGTACTGTCGATCCCCTCGGCGGCTCGCACTACGTCGAATGGCTCACCGACCGCATGGAGAAGGATGCGCTGGCCATCATCGAGGAGATCGACGACATGGGCGGGTGCGTGGCCGGCATCAACAGCGGCTACTTCCGCCGCCAGATCGCCGAGGCCAGTTACCGCTTCGGCCGCGAAGTCGAGCGCGGCGACCGGATCATCGTCGGCGTCAACGCCTACGTCGAATCCGATGAGCAGCGCCCCTGCGACATCCTCTACATCTCCCAGGAAGTGGAGGACAACCAGATCGCCCGCCTGAAGCAGTTCAAGAAGGACCGCGATGACGCCCGCGTTCACGCCGCGCTCAACGCCATCCGCGAGGCCTGCCGCGACGACCGCAACGTCATGCCTTTGCTGATCGAGGCCGCAGCCTCCCGCTGTACGCTCGGCGAGATGGTCCAGGCGATGGCCGACATCTACGGCCGCTACACCGGCGGGCCGGAGTGGTGATCGCCCCAGTTTCGGTACTGAACCGATCCGGACGCCGACCGGCGTAACGCTGCAATAAGCGGCTCGGACCTGCGGACTTTGCCCCGAAATGATGCCGATGCTGCAACGATCCGCGCTCCGGTGCGTATCAGTAGATGTATCGCGCGCTGAAGACCTTCGGTGGCACGAGATGAGGAACCATGCACTGTGATCAACGAGTGGACGTGATGGCATCAACCGATGGGCTGGGGGAGCACGCCTGCTGCGAACCACGAACCCTGAAGTGGATGCGCGACTCCAAGGCTCCCCACTACTTCCGCTACGCCGATGCCGATGGCCGCATCAGTCTCTACCTGCCTGAGCGCGCCATCGGGACCAACCCGCCCGATGCCGTCGAGTTCAATATCTTCGGCTTCGGTCCCGATGAGTCCATCCGCGACTTCCAGCCGCAACTCGACGAGTTCGATTACATCGCCGCCCTTCACGAAGGCGATCTTCACGACGACCAGTACCGCTTTGACGTCGTCTGGGCTCTCGGCGGTCATCGCAGCAAGACCTCCCTCTACCTCCCCACCCGGGAGAAGGCAGAGTGCCTCGATTCCTGCGACCGTCTCGTCATCGCCTGCCGGATCCTCTGATCCGCTCCACATCCCGGCCGTTCAGTAATCGCCCCGCCCCACCGGAGTTGTCCGGTTCGGCTATAGTCCGACATTCGTGGCGCCATTCGGGTGCCGCACCGGGTGATTCTGGCAATTCGGCGATGATTCTGAATGGACATTGAACGCGCAGCTGACCTTTCCGGAGGGAAACGAAGTGCGGAGTGGCTGCGCTTCGACCGCCTCGTCGTCGGAATTCCTCCGATTGTCGCCCTTGTGTTGCTCGCCTGCTACCTCATCGCCCCGGAGTTCTACCTGGGCTATGTGCTCGAGGGCCGTGCCCGGGAGTTTCAGGTCGTCGAGCTCGTCACTTTCAGCGCTGCTGCCGCCGCCTCGCTTCTGATCGCCTCCGCCGCCGCCCTCCTGTACCGGCGGTCCAGGCACACCTCGCACCGCCCGCTGCGCCTCAGCGTTGACTGTCTTCTCGCGGCGATCATTGCCGCCGCCTGCTTCTTCTTTGCCGGAGAGGAGATCTCCTGGGGCCAGACCTGGTTCGGAGGCGACGCCCCGGAATGGCTCACCGAAGACCTCGGCAGCCGCGAACGCAACCTCCACAACTCCGAGCTGCCCGTTCAGTCCGCCGCGAGCGCGTTTCTGATTGTCATCTTCTTCGTCCTGCCGATCGCCTGGCTCCTCGATCGCCGGCCCCGTCGCCTTCCCTGGCCTGACGATCTCGCACTCGCCGTCCCCCGCTGGTCCGTCGCGGCCGCCATCGGCTGGGCGTATTCCGTCAAACTGCTCAAGGAGAGCTACCGCCTGCTGCGCGGCAAGGAGACTGCCCGCGGCGATGCGATCTACATCGAGTACTTCGAGCAGCTCAACGAACAGAAGGAGATGCTCGTGGCGCTCGCGCTTTTTGCCTACGGCGTCTCCCTCTGGCTGCGCCTCCGTGAGACACACTCACCGCACCCGCGCGATGGCCAGCCCGTCATGTCCCTTGACGCCGACAACCTGCACGGCCGTTGACTCCACCCGCGTCTCAGCCGCGAGCGCGGCGTTGCACGCGCGTGTGCCCTGAATCACCGCATCAGCGCTTGCTGCATCCAGCACCTCGCCGTGGCGGACGATGTTGTCGATGACGATCACGCTCCCCGAGCGCGTCAGCCGCAACGCCCAGTTCAGGTACGCCGGGTAATTCTCCTTGTCCGCATCAATGAAGACAAGGTCAAAAGGCTCCGCGCCAAGTGAGGGCAGCGTCTCCAGAGCCCGGCCCACGAGGATCGTCACGCAATCGGCAACGCCCGCCGCCTCCATGTTCCGCTGTGCGACCTCTGCGTGCTTCGAGAGCGCTTCGAGGGTGATGAGCCGGCCATTCTCCGGCAGCGCCCGGGCGAGCCAGATCGCGGAATACCCCGCAAGCGTTCCGATCTCCAGAATCCGCCGCGCCCCGCACATCTTCGCCAGCAGGTAGAGCAAGCGACCCTGCAGGGGCGAGACCTGAATCTCCGGCATCCCCGCCTCCCGCGTCGCAGCCAGCACGCCGTCGAGCACGGCATCGTCGGGCGCAAAAAGTTCCTCGAGATACGCATCCACTTCCGTAAAGAGTGCTTCGCTCATCGATCGCTCCTTTCGTCCCGCACCTTACTCGCCTCGCGCCAACAGAGCGAGCGACTCCACGTTGCCGACCGTGTGCCGCGACGCCCCGCCGGCAATCGGCGACGCCGTCACCCCCAGACACCGTAGCCCCATCGCCGCAGTTTCCTCCAGCACCGCCGCCACGACCGCAGCGGCCACATCCTCGCTCAGCACGTGCTCACGACGATTCCCCCGGCCTCGCCCCTGCTCCGGAAGATCCGGCGCCACCCGCGCCCGTCGCGACTCATCGAAGGCAGCCAGTTCGTAGTGCGGCTTGATGAGTGTGACGATCCGCGCCTCGGCCGATTCCGACAGCCATCGCAGCGCGATCGGCAGAATCCGACGCTGGGGCGTCCAGCCCACATCGATCGCAATCAAATCACGCAGGGGAAGATCGGCGGGCGGCTCAGCGTGCAGCAGATTCGTCCGCTCCATCACCCGCACTCTCGCGTCCATTCGCAGGCGATAGTCAAGCACGCCGTAGGCCGTGTCCACCGACGTCACCGACGCCGCCCCTCGTCGCAGCAGGCAATCGGTAAAGCCGCCGACGTTGCAGCCGAAATCGCCGCAGTGCAGTCCCTGCGGCGACAGCCCGAACACATCCAGCGCGTGCGCCAGTTTCAGCCCGCCCCGGCCGACAAAGACCTCATCCCCGCTCATGGCCGAAGTTCGGGCGGAAGATTTCTTGGCGGCCCGACGCCGATGACGGCGATCCCCAGTTCATCAGCCAGAGAGAGCATCTCCGGTTTGTCGAGCATGATGACCCGCCCGACTCCCAGCACCAGCGCCGCCGCGCCCGCCTCCTTCAGATTCCGAAGCGTCGCCGATCCCACCGTCGCGACATCCGCGCGCATGTCGTGGTCGGCCGCGCTGGTTTTCAACAGCACCCACGGCCGTTTCCCGCACAACTCCCCGGCCCGGCGGATCATCGCATCGGTTCCCTCGGCCGCCTCGACGGCAATCACATCGCGATCCAGCACCGCCATCGACTGCCCGATGTTCAGGTCCGACGCCTGTTGCAGCAACGGCCAGGCGAACTCGATGTCGGCCATCTGCCGCGTGCCCGGCTGCGTGCTCGTCATTACCCCAGGGGTGGCGAGGTGGTCGGGAATGTAGGTGCGATTATCCAGAAGCGCCACCCCGTGAGACTCAAGGTAATCCGCAAGCGTCGTCAGCAGCGTCGAGGTCCGCCTGTCATGGCGCACCGTGCCGCACCAGAATCGTATCGTCCGCAGGTCCGGCAGATAGCGCAGCAGGCCCAGACTCTGATACTTCGTCGTGTGCTCCACCCGCCCCACCATCACCGCCTCGCGCACATCCCACGACCGAAACGCGCGCACCCACCCGCCCAGCCGCGCAATCGACGCCGTGCGATACTGCACCGACAGCGTCCGGATCTCCGGGTCGCACGCCCCCTGCAGCGACAGCGTGCACACCTCCTTGCCCGTCGACGCCATCCCCCGCGCAATCAGCAGCGGAAGACGACCCGAGCCGGCAATCAGACCCACTCGCCGATCATCCGACGGCGGCGGCGCCTCGGCGATCTCCTCCTGCACTCCGCTCCACTCAAGCGCCTCGGCGCTCATCGTCCCGCTCCCGGAGCGCGCGAGGGGATGAGATCATCGGCGCAATGGGCGGGCTCCTCGCTCACCTCCCGCAACATCCGCAGAGCCTCCTCCGCATCGCCTGCAACCCGCATCAGCGAGAGCGCTGCCGGCCGCGCCAGCCCGCTCTCGACGGTGTGCCGCAGCAGCGCCAGCAATGGCTCAAAGTATCCCTCGACGTTGATCAGGATGATCGGCCGCCGGTGCTCCCCAAGAATCCGCGCCACCAGCGCCTCGAAAAGTTCCTCATAGGTACCGATGCCGCCGGGCAGCACGACGAAGGCCTCGGCCAGTTCCTCCATCCGCTGCCGGCGTCGGCGCATGTCGTCGACGATCTCGAAGGTGTCGCAGTGCGGCCGCGCCTGCTCCAGGTCGACCAGTTTCCGGGTGATGATGCCGTGCACCACCCCGCCCGCCTCTTGCGCCGAATCGGCAATCGCCCCCATCAGCCCGACCGAGCCGCCACCGTACACAAGGTGGTGCCCCTCGCGCGCCAGCCCGGTGCCGAGACGGCGTGCCGCCTCGAAGAACGACGGCGAAGCATGCTGGCTTGAAGCACAGAAGACTGTGACACGCATGGCGGAGGATAGGACCATCGCACCGCATTTTCGGGGGTAGAATGCTCCATGTGCCGGATCGCAGACCGGCCGCCGGCGTCTGATGCAGCAGGAACGCCTTATGAACCAATGCAGACATACATCGCTCCGCGTCCGACTCCTCGCCACGTCCCTGGCAACGTCGCTGCTGGCCCTGCTCCAGCCCGGCTGCACCACGACCGTGACCGACACGCGCGGCATCGGCGCCGACCAGTCTTACCCCGATCGCTCCGAACGCAGCAACACCGATGAATCCTTCAAGGACTGGTTCACCGGCGGCGATGACGACGACCGCCGCCGCTGATCGCGGCCTCCAAGGCACACCGACATACACCACCATGACCACGATTGCAGGCACATTCTCCGGTGACGGCTTCCTGACCACGCAGCTCCAGCAGGTCATCAACTGGGGCCGGCGGAACTCCCTCTGGCCCATGCCCTTCGCCACCGCCTGCTGCGGCATCGAACTCATGGCCACCGCCTCCAGCCGGTACGACCTCGCGCGCTTCGGTGCGGAAGTCATGCGATTCAGCCCCAGGCAGGCCGATCTGCTCATTGTCGCCGGCCGCGTCGCCGTCAAGATGCTTCCCGTCCTGCAGCGCATCTACCTGCAGATGACCGAGCCCAAATGGGTCATCTCCATGGGCGCGTGCGCCTCCACCGGAGGCGTCTTTGACACCTACGCCGTCGTCCAGGGCATCGACCAGTTCATCCCCGTGGACGTCTACGTCCCCGGCTGCCCGCCGCGTCCGGAAATGCTCATCGAAGGCGTCATGGCCATTCAGAGGATCATCGACGAGGAGAACCTGCCGCGCGACCCCGGCGGCCGTCGACTCCCCCTCCAGATCGCGCTGGAGCCCAACCACCAGCCCCGACGCCAGCCCGTTCCGCTCACCGTGGGCGGAGCCGTTTCCTGAGTCATCCGCACTGCCCAAAAATGAAAGGGCCGCGCGGTGCTCCGACTACCGCGCGGCTGGAGACCACGGCACTGGGCCGTCGTCCGGGAAGAACCCGATCACCTGACGGTATACGGGAACGAGGCGGCAAGTCAACGCAAAAGCCGCCCTATGGGCCACAAGTGCGTAAGTTATGATTTCTTGGGATTTTACGATTCGATCCATTCCCCAGGATCTGCTCCTCTGAGGCATTGCGGCTAAGCGTTTGCTCCGGCAAGGCTTAGAGCAAACACCCACCCGCCCGCCACATCAGATATCGAATGTGGACAGGTTATCCACAGACCCGCCCAAGCATGATGTTCCTGTTCTGTCAGGGATTCGGATCAGCCCACTTCCCGGGTCTGGAAGAGCAGTACTGCAAGCGCGAGCATCCCCAGCGTATACAGCCCGCTGTAGACCGCCAGCAGCCCGATGTACTGACCCGGAATCGCATGCCCCTGCGTCAGCGGGTCGATCAGAATCATCGTCTGCAGATTCGGCGGAAGGGCCCACAACACCATCCACAGCGCATTGCGCTTCGGCGCTTCCCTGAACAGGTAATCATCCACGCGCGGGGGGCGCAGGGCCGGCCCGTCCTCGCGACGCACCAGTTCAACTTCGGAGCCGGAGAGATTGCGGATCTGCACGGGCGGTTCGCCCTCGGCCTCGACAATCGGCGCCAATCCGATGGCATCCGAGGCGATGATGACTGAAAGGCCTTCCGAGACCCCGGCCGCCCGATCGAGCCGTGCCGCGTACCAGTCCTCAGCATCCGCAAAGTCGCCGTCGAAGTCCATTCCCTCCTCGATTTCGACGATTCGCGCCAGGGCTTTGGCCTCGAAGGCGCGTGAGCCGAAGAGGTGATCCGACAGGAGACCCAGGAGAAAAACCAGCACGCAGACAAAGACCGTCAGCGTCTGTCCGAGCCGCGTTGACGCCGCCACTGCGACTGCCGACATGACCATCAGCGAAAGGGCCAGAGCAAGAAGCGCCAGCATCATCTGCGGGTCAAAATCCGTCGCCGGGCTCTGCATCTTCCACTCGCTGGAGAAAAAGAGCACGCCCGCCCACGCCGCCAGCGAGAGCGGCAGCAGGAAGGCGATCGTCGTGCTGGTGAAGACCCAGTTGTAGAAATAGTTGCACCAAGCCCCGAGCCCCACGCTCAGAAGCACTGCCGCCACGCCGAAGACGATCACCGGGCCGTCCTTCTCATCCGCTGCCCGTTGCAGCACCTCGTGCCGGATCGTCAGCAGGAATGTCACCGCCAGGATCGTCGCGGCGATCAGAATCGCCGTCGTCACGCCCAGGTACTTCCCGAAGACAAAAAGCGGCCGACCCACCGGCTTGGAGACGACCGTCAGCACCGTGCGATCCTCGATCTCCCTGCTGAGCACGCTTGTGGCGATGAAGGCGGAGATGAGCAGGCCCATGAGGAAAATCGTCGCCATCCCCATGTCCAGGAGCATCTTGTTATCGTCGTCCATCGAGTAGCTGCTGAGACTCAGGTTGAAGACCAGGGCGAGGATGCCCAGTCCGATCAGCACGATGTAGATCGGCTGCCGGATGCTCTCAATCAGCGTGTTTCGGAAGATCGCCCGGAGTTGCTGGAACATGGATCAGTCGTCATCCTCGCTCGGGGTGGACCGGAAAGGGCGGGATCATAGCGGATGCCGCCGCCCGGTCGGGCCCCTGGTCTCCGTGAACTCGACCGCAGGCAGGTGCGTAGCAGGCCGTTGACGCGCCGCAGCGGCGGCGTCGTCGTCGCGTAAGGCGGGGGAGATCGGGACTTCGCGGCGTGTTGCTGTCAGGTTCGGGTTCCGCTATTCTTTGAGCCTTATCAATTGACCCCACGGACTCCGGCGACGAATCGGGGGGAGTTCGAAGCCAAGACAAGAGACGGGACAAGGATGCGCAACGACCACAGTGCGTACCAGCTGGCTACGAGGGTGAGCCTCGGTGGGTTCGGGCTCCAACTGGTCATGGGAGTGGCGCTGCTGGCCGCCGGCCTGCACTTCAAAGACTACACCACGGTCTCCGCCGCCTACTACGCCCTCACCGGCCTGCTGGTCTGGATCACCCTCACCCTCCTCTTCACCCAGCATCGCCTCGAGCGCCTCGAGGCCCTGGAAGCCCAGCGCCTCAGCGAGGGCGGGGCCTCCGCCACCGCCATCTTCGAGACCAACGACGCCGACCTCATGGTCGCCGCCGCTCGCCTCAAGTGGATGCACCGCTGGCTGCTTCCCGCTTCCAGTCTCATCCTCGCCGTGGGGCTCATGGCCCTGGGATGGTGGCAGCAGCGACTTCTGGGAAGCCAGCTCGACGCCGATGCCCAGGCCGCCGGGCAGACAGCGCGGCAGTTCCTCGTCGCCTCCCCCGACGCCTCCGCCTGGATGCTCGCCGTCTCCGCCTCCATCGCCGCCGTCGCCTTCATCTTCTCCCGCTACACCGCGGGCATGAGCAAGAACCCCGCCTGGCAGAACATCCGGGGCGGCGCCTCGGCCATGGTCGGCGTCGCCGTTGCCTGCACCCTCCTTGCCGTCGGCTTCGGCTTCCAGATCAACGGCAACGAGACCGCCATGCGCATCGTCGGCCGCATCATCCCCTGGATGATCTTCCTGGTCGGCGTCGAGATTTCCGTCAACTTCATCATGAACCTCTACCGGCCCCGCAGGCCGGGTGAGTTCCCGCGCGCCGCCTTCGACTCCCGCATCCTCTCCCTGCTGGCCGCGCCCGACACCGTCGCTCGCTCCATCAGCGAGGCCATCAACTACCAGTTCGGCTTCGAGGTCTCCTCCACCTGGGCCTACCAGCTGATGAGCCGGCAGCTTGCCCCGCTGCTGGCCCTGAGTCTCGGCCTGCTCATCGTCCTCCGCTGCACCGGCGTCGTCCGTCCCAACGAAGAAGCGATCCTCACCTCCTTCGGCCGCCTGGCCAGCGAGGAGGTCATCGGCCCCGGCCTCGTGCTCAAGTGGCCGTGGCAGTCCCTGCAGACCTACGACGTCACCACCATCCGCCGCCTCACCCTCGGAAACGAGCCAAAGGAGGGCGATGAGCCGATCCTCTGGTCCTCCGCACACACCGAAGGCGATGAGACTCTTCTGATCGTCCGGGCCGGCCGCGATGAGTCGGTCATCGAGCAGGGCGACAATCGCCTCATCAACGACTTTGCCGTGCTCGTCACCGAGGTGCAGGTCCAGTACCGCATCAAGGCCGGAACCGATGCACAGGGCCGCCCCGAACTGCTCAACTACGTCACCTTCGTCGGCGGGCGCGACGCCGATCGCGAGGCCCTCCTGACAGCCATCGCCACCCGCCGCGTCATGCAGCACCTCAGCACCCTCACCATCGACGAGGTCCTCGGCTCGGGCCGCGCCACGCTCGCCCACGACCTCACCCGCCTGATCCAGAGCGACTTCGACGAACAGAGCGCCGGAGTGCAGGTCGCCTTCGTCGGCGTTGCGGGGATCCACCCGCCCGTGGAGATCGCCGCCTCGTACGAAGGCGTGCTCCAGGCCCACGAACAGGCCCGCGCCGCGGTGCAGACCGCCCTCGCCTCCGCCACCCAGCGCCTCGCCGGAGTTGCCGGAAGTCTCGACGCCGGCTGGCGCATGGCCGAGGAGATCGAGGCCCTTGAACGTCTCTCCCCCGACACCGATCCCGAGGGCTTCGAAGCGCAGTGGCAGCGTGTTCACGACCTGCTTGTCTCCGCGCGGGGCGGAACCGCCGCCACCCGCCTGCTCGAAGCCGGTGCGACGCGCTGGCAGCGCCACCTCAGCCAGTGGTCAGCCGCCGTCCGGCATTCCAGCCGCGTGCGCCTCTACGAGGCCTCGCCGAATCTCTTCAAGCAGCGCGAGTACCTCGCCCGCCTCGTTGACGCCCTGACGGGGTCACGCCTCGTGATCAACCTCAGCGACGCCGACCTGCGAACCACCATCAACCTCGAAGAGGACCCGACCACCCTCTCGATCGGAACCAGTATTTCAGAGTATGACGCGCAACTTGGCGAGTAGCCGCCATGCCGCGGCCCCGTTGCCGCCGGCTGAGCAGAGGAGTCTCTTACCGATGAATCGAATGGTGCTCTACGTCGTCGCGATCGTTGTCGCCCTGACGTTGTTGCTGTTTTCAAGTTCCTACCAGGTGCGATTCAACGAAAGCGCCATCGTCACCACTTTCGGCGACGCCGGGGACGCCGCCGAGCCTATCGAGCCGGGCCTCCACTTCAAATGGCCCTATCCGATCCAGTCGGTGACCAAGTACGACACCCGCGCCCAGGTCACTGAGACCCGCATCGAAAACGTCGTCACCCTCGACGAACAGCTGCTCGACGTGCAGGTCTTCCTCATGTGGCGCATCGCCGACCCCCTGCTCTTCTTCCAGGAAGCCCAGAGCGAGACCACCGCCAAGCGCCTCCTCGATGACCGCCTCCGCTCCGCACTGGGCGTCTTCTCCGAGTTCCGCTTTACCGACCTGCTCAACGATGAGGCCCGCCAGAGCCGCCTCGCCGAAGTCGAACAGCGCATGCTCGCAAACCTCACCGCACCCTCCGACCAGAACCCCGGCGTCGGCGCCTACGGCATCGAGCCAATCAAGGTCGGCATCTCCCGCCTCATCCTCCCCGAATCCACCAGCCAGGCCGTTCAGGAACGGATGCGCGCCGCCCGCAACAAGCTCGCCGAAGACGCCCGCTCCGCCGGCGCTGCCGAAGCCGCACGCATCGAAGCCGAGGCCGACGCCGCCGCCCGCAAGATCGAGGAGTTCACCCAGCGCGTCGCCAGCGACCTCATCCGCCGCGGCGAAGAAGAGGGCGCGAAGTACCTCGCCGAGCAGGCAGGCAACGAAGACCTCGCCATCTTCCTCCGCCAGCTCGACGCGCTCGTCGCCTCCATCCGCACCAACGCCACCACCATCGTCGGCCCCACCGCCATCCCCTTCAACCTCCTCCTCGGACCCCCGGCCGACCTGATGTCGCCGCCATCTGAGGCCGCTGCGGAAGGAGATCGCTGACGCCATGGCCAAACGTGATCCCGACTCCCTCCAGCCGCGCGGCTCCGCAAATGACTGGAACGCGCTCGACCCGGCCAACAAGTCCCTGGCCGACGCGCTGCGCCTCAGTTTCCGCTTTCTTCAGGTGCTGATGATCGTCATGATCGCCGGCTATTTCCTCACCGGGTACCAGCGCGTCTCCGAACAGGAGCGCGGCCTGCGACTGGTCTTCGGAAACTTCACCACCACCGAGCCCCTCGAGCCCGGCGCTCACCTCGCCTGGCCCTATCCCATCGGCGAGTTCATCCTCGTCCCCGCCGCAGCACAGACCATCGAACTCAACGAGGAGTTCTGGGTCGGCCTCCGTGAGAACGAACGCGGTGCCTCCTTCCGCGAACTCGACCGCCGATTCGGCGGCTTAGTCCCCGGACAGGACGGTTCGATGATCACCGCCGACTCCAACCTCGCCCACTCCCGCTGGCGTGTGACCTATCGAATCATCGATCCCGCTGCGTACCAGCGCAATGTCGTCAACGCTCAGACCCAGCACATCGTCCGCGACGCCGTCTCCCGGGGCGTCGTCCTCACTGCCGCAACTTTCACACTTGATGAGATCATTCAGACCCGCGACCTGATGAACGGCGCCGTCAAGGCCTACGCGCAGGAGGTTCTCGACGCCATCGAATCCGGTATCAGCATCGAGTCCATCTCCTGCACGGAGTCCCGGCCTCCGCGACCCGTCCTCGACGCTTACGACGCTGTCAGCACCGCCTCCGCCCAGGCCGCGCAGCAACGCGAGGAAGCCCAGACCCGCGCCAAGCAGCGGCTCGTCGCCATGGCCGGCCCCGCCTATCCGCAGTTTCTCCGCCTCATCGACGAGTACGAGCAGCTGATCGACGCCGGCGAGGCCGACAGCCCCCGAGGCCTCGAAATCCTCGATGAATTCGCCGCCCTCGCGCAGTCCCCTGCCGCTGCCGGCGCCGTCGCCCAGCGCATCGCCTCGGCACGATCGGAGCAGACCTCCATCGTCCAGTCGCTGATCTCCGAGGCCCGCCTCTTCCGCGCCTTTGACGAGGCCCACCGCGAGAACCCCGCACTCGTCACCATGCAGTTGTGGTCCGATCGCATCAGCGAGATCATGGCCCGCGACTTCGAGCGATTCTTCATCCCCGAAAATGCCGACCAGGTTGAAATCCTCCTCAACCGCGATCCTCGCATCGAACGCGCCAGACGAACTCGCGCTGCCCGCGAACAGATCGTCGAGGCACAGACCGGCTCCGGCGGATAAACACGAACACAGACAGGAGTTCACGGTGAGTGAAGCCCGCGGCACGACCTCGACACCTCCAAACGCCGACTCGGCCACCAAGGCCCCCGTCGTCGCCGCCGTCGGTCTGACCAAAATCTACAAGGACTTCTGGATGCGCGACCAGGTTCGCGCCGTCGACGGCCTCGACCTCGAGATCCGGCCCGGAGAGATCTTCGGCCTCATCGGTCCAAACGGCTCCGGCAAGAGCACCACCATCAAGATCATCCTCGGCCTCCTGCACAAGACCGCCGGCCGCATCGCCGTCTTCGGCAAGCCCCCGGATTCCATCGCCGCCAAGAAGCGCATCGGCTACCTCCCCGAGGAGTCCTACCTCTACCCATATCTCAGTGCCGAGGAAACACTCGACTTCTACGGCCGGCTCTTCGGCCTCCCGGCCCGGGTCCGCCGCCAGCGCATCGAGGAACTCCTGGCCATGATCGGCATGGACGCCGTCGCCCACCGCCCCGTCGGCCAGTTCTCCAAGGGCATGCAGCGCCGTGTCGGCATCGGTCAGGCCCTCATCAACGATCCCGATTTTCTGATCCTCGACGAACCCACGTCCGGTCTCGATCCCATCGGCATCCGACAGGTCAAGGACCTCATCCTCCAGCTCGGCAGCCGAGGCAAGACCATCCTCCTCAGCTCCCACCTGCTTTCTGAAGTTGAGGATGTCTGCGATCGCATCGTCATCCTCTACGGCGGCAAGAAGCGCGCTGAGGGAACCGCCGAGGAACTTCTCGCCCAGCACGACCGCACCGTCATCGAAAGCGAGGCGATCTCCGACGAAACCGCCCGCGCTGTGCGCGACGTCATCCACAGGCGCGAAGGCAAGGAAGTCCTCGCCATCCACCCCGCCCGTCAGAGTCTCGAGTCCCTCTTCATGGACATCGTGGAAAAGGCCCAGGCCGCCCATATCCAGACCTCAGGCGCCCGCGCCGGCGGAGCCACCGCCGCCTTCCTCCGCGCCGATGCGCCCGAGGACGCCTCCGGCGAAGACCTCATCAACCGCCTCGTCACCGCTCCGGCATCTCCCCCCGCCCCGCCGGCGTCGTCGGAAGTGCCCCCGCCGCCCAGGGACGAAGAGCCACGCGCGGATGTGCTCGGCGACCTGATGCGCACTACAGACGATCAGCCCGAACAGAAGCGCCCTGACGATGCGCCCTCCGGGCCGTCGAAGTCGAAGCCCGACGTCGATCGCTCCGTCATCGACGACCTGCTCAACCCCGACAAAGGGAACGGGGCATGATCAAGGCGCTGGCCCGATTGCTGGAGCGATGCAACGAAACGCAGCGCACCCGCTGGTTTCGCATCTTTGCCTCCGCCGCGGCGCTCGTCCTCCTTGCGCTGACTGTCACGCTCATGCGCACCGCCTCCTGGGCCGCACCGCAGCCCGGCGGCTTCCCCTGGTACCTCTTCATCTACAACGCCTGGGCCGGCCCCGCAACCGTCGCCGGCCTCATGCTCGTCATCATCTGGCTTCAACTTGGATTGACCGGATTGGGCCTCGGCGTCCTCTCCGTTGGCGGCTGGGCGCTGCTTCGACTGCTCGGCGCCGGTGACTGGTCGATGGTCGTGCTCGGCGCGGGAACGATGACCCTCGTCTTCCTCGCCCTCGCACAGGCCATGCGCCGGCTCTTTGACCTTCCCTGGCGACCGCTTGCCGTCGGCAAGCTCGTTCTTGAAGAGGCCCTGCGAACCAAGCTCGCCCTCGGCTTCATTGCTGCCATCATCCTCTTCATCCCGCTGCTGGCCGTCCGGCTCGACCCCGGCGAACTGCTCCACTACCGCATTCAGACATTTCTGTCTTACGGCGTCGGCGTCAGTTACGCCGTCCTCACCCTCATGACCCTCTTCGTCGCCGCCGCCAGCGTCGCCTTCGAGCAACGCGATAAGCAGATCTTCGGCGTCGTCACCAAGCCCATCACCCGCTTCGAATACCTCATTGGAAAGTGGCTCGGCGTCATGGGCCTCACCTTCGTTCTCCTGGCCGTCTCCGGCGGCTCCGTCTTCTGGTTCACCGAGTACCTCTCCGGGCTTGCACCAAAGAACGAGGCCGATCGCCTCGCCACGACCGAGCAGGTGATGACGGCTCGCGTCGGCGTCCGCCCCACCCTCCCCGATTTTCAGGAGGAAGCCCTCGAATGGGCCCGCGAGGAGTACCGCGTCCGCAGCGAACTCGGTGAGAACCCCGGAACCCTGCAGAACCTCATCCGCGAACGCATCAAGGCCATTCAGGCCGCCGAACTCACCCTCGATCCCGGCCAGGCACGCGACTTCCGGTTCGACAACGTGCATCCGATCTCCCGCACCCGTCGCGTGACCGTCTCCCTGAGCGAGCCCATCGAACTCGGCGACGCACTCAAGACCGTCTACGACCTCGTCATGGAGTCCGATGACGGCTCCATCATCTACACCCCGGGCGGACACTACGCCTACGAATCGACCGATCCCGCCGTCATCCGCATTCTCCCCCTCGAACAGCAGCGCGCCCGCCTCGGCGCCGACGCCGCGCTGCTCCAGGATGGCAACCGCGTCGTCATCCATTACTTCCCGAGCAATGCCCTCACCCTGCGCTTCAAACTCGACTCCGGCCTCAACGAGCCCGGCGACATCTTCCCCATGACCTTCGGCGTCGAAAGCCTCTCCTACTGGGAAGTCCAGCAGGTCGCCCTGGTGCAGTTTCAGACCATGCTCATCCCCGCAGGCGCTATAGGCCAGAACGGCTCCGTCGACATTACCATCCTCAACGGCGACATTGAACAGGGCATCATGCACGGCGAGTCCGTCAGTTTCCCGCCCGACGGACTGGAACTGATGTACAAGGTCGGCCGCTTCGAGGGCAACTTCCTCCGCGCCCTGCTGCTGCTGTGGATCAAGCTCAGTTTCCTCGCCATGCTCGCCATCGCCGCCGCGACATTTGCCAGTTTCCCCGTCGCCTGCCTCATGGCCTTCACCATCTTCTTCTGCGCTGAAATGGGCCCCTTCCTCGGCGAGGCCCTCGAGTACTACGAGACCACCGACGCGGTGACCAAGGAAGTCCACTACGTCCGCATCGTCATCGCCGCCATCGCCACCGCCGCACAGTTTGTCCTCAGCAGCTTCGGCGAGATCAGGCCCACGCAGAACCTCATCGACGGCCGCTACGTATCATGGGCCGCCGTCGGACAGGCTTTCGTGCTGATTTTCTGCGTCTGGACCGGGCTGACGGCTCTGGTCGGCTGGGTCGCCTTCCGCTCCCGCCAGGTGGCAATCTACTCAGGGCACCAGTGAGGAACGCCGACGACCCATGAAACGTGATCGCTGGATACAGCTCGGAGCCACCCTCATCCTCATCTCCTGCATCGGAGCCTCAGGCGCCCTCCTGCCGCGCATCACTGCTGAATCCTCCGAAGCGCAGCTCCGCTACACCGATGAGGCCACCCGCGGAGCCCCCCTGCCCGTCGTCATCGCCCAGAGCGTCGGCGTCCTGCGCGGCATCGTCGTCAACTACCTCTGGATCCGCGCTGACAAACTCAAGAGTGACGGCAAGTTCTTCGAGGCCTACACCCTCGCCGACTGGATCACAAAACTTCAGCCCCGCTTCTCAAAGGTCTGGGCCTTCCAGGCCTGGAACATGGCCTACAACATCTCTGTCGCCACCCACACCCGCGATGAGCGGTGGAAGTGGGTCCAGGACGGCATCCGCCTCATTCGCGAGCAGGGCCTCAAGTACAACCCCAACGACATGTGGCTCTACAAGGAGCTCTCCTGGTATTTCCTGCACAAGATCGGCGGTTTCACCGACGATGCCCACCAGTACTACAAGGACCAGCTCGCCTACGAATGGCACAGCATCCTCGGCGAGCCCCCCTACGAGTTTGAATCCCGCATTGCCGCGATCCGCACCATCGCCGACGCCCCCGCCGCCGTTGAAGACCTCGCATCGCAGAACCCGCAGGCCGCATCCCTCATCGCCGAACTGCAGGATGCCGGCTTCCGCCTGGACATCCGTTTCCTTGAAGCCGCCGCCCGACTCGATGCCGTCGGCGGCTCATTCAGCGCCGAGAAGGCCGGCCTCTCCGAAGTCCTCGACGAGTTCGAGAACACGCCTCCCGAGGAGATCGACCCCCGCATCCGAAGCGAGGTCCTCTCCCTCCTCGCCCTGCGGCAAATATCGGCTGGCGAGAACGCCACCGCCCTCCCCGATCTCCTCGCCACCGTGCGCCACCAGGTCCTCCGCGAAGATTACAACATGGACCCCGCCCTCATGGCGCAGGCCATGGAGAAGTTCGGCCCACTCGACTGGCGCAGCCCCTTCGCCCACTCCCTCTACTGGGCGTGGGTCGGCGTCGAGCGCGGCCTGACCCGGCTCAACGAGTACCAGTTCGACCGCATCAATACCGACCGCCTCCTCTTCCACTCCGAGCAGTTCCTCACCCGCCAGGGCCGTGTCTTCTTCGACTACCTCTCCCGCCGAAGCAGTTACGGCCCCGACCTGCGCTTCATCCCCTACTACGAATCCACCTTCACCGTCGTCTGGTCCCGCGAGTCGGCCGACAAGGAACGCCCCTCGCAGACCTTCCAGGACGGATACCGCAACTTCCTCATCGACGTCGTTCGCCAGTACTACCAGTGGGGCGAGTACGACAAGGCCGATGAGACCTACGCCCGGCTCCGCACCGATCCGCAATTCTTCGAGCCCGACAAGCCCGATCGCTTCACCCTCCCCATTCAGGAGTTCATCCTCGCTGAAACAAAGGAGCGCTGGACCTCGCCCCAGGTGGCCCGCGGCGATGTGCTCGGCATGCTCGTTTCCGCCTTCCGCTTCGGCGCTGCACGCGGAGACCGCGACGCCTATCGGTCCGCCTACAACAACGCAAAAATTCTCTATGACTACTTCATGACCGAGTTCGCCGACTACCAGACCCTCTTCTCCGAAGCCAACCGCCTTGAAATGCCCCCCTGGCCGCAGATGGTCGCCCTGGCCTTCCAGTTCGCCATGACCGACTCCGTCGTGACGATGGAGGAGCGCATCCGCATGTGGGAGATCGCCGCCGACGACGTCAAGCTCACTTCCTACGACCTCATCCTCACCCAGCTCCAGGACTCCTTCGCCCAGTCACCGCTTGCCGGCCGCGTCGAGTTCGATCAGGTCTTCCCCCCGCCCCCCGGCCTCGCGCAGTATCGCATGGAGCAGGGAATCACGCCCCCGGAAGACACCAACAAGAACAACCTCCTCAATATCGAACGCAAATAGCGTCCGAAAACGCCTTCCTTGTCCCGCCGGTTGCAAAGGCCGATACTTAACGCATCCTGCCTTCGACCATGAAACCCTCCACTCCAACCCGAACCTCCGCCCCAGGCGTCCTCCCCGCGCTGCCCACCCTCATGCTGGTCATCGCCGTCGCCGCTGCCTTCTCCGCCGACGGAAAGGCCGCCTCATGGCGAAGCGCCGGCTGCGCCTCGCTGCACCTCCATCTCCAGGCACGGGCCCTGCCGGCCGAGTGGGAGGCCCTTCCCCGCTCTCCTCAGAACCTCGATCGCGCCCGCCGAAGCGGCTCCGACCCGACCACAGGCGAGAAGGATGGCCCCCGGGTCCCCGGGCCGCCCGCGCTTGCACCCGCCCCGACGCAGACTCCGCACTCCCTCCCCCGCCTTCATGCCCTTGCGGGTAACGGCAACGCCTCCCCCCTCCTGCAGCAGGCCGGCTGGCTGACGCGAACCCTCAACCTGCCACCCCCCACCTCGACGCACCGCTGACGTCGCATCGCTGCACACCCGGGCCCTGCCCCTTCCGGCTGACCTCCGGGTTCAGAAAAGACCTCATGTGAAGACATGGCGGCGACGCGACCGGCGGAGAGCCCTCCTGCTCCCTTCTGTCTGTTTCCCTGCTCTATCTTTCGAGGTGACTCATGCCCGGCGTTCCCGTCATCGGCCCCATGATGGCCAGAATCTTCGGTACCCGTAACGACCGACTCGTCAAGCGATTCCTTCACCAGGTCGAGTCCATCTCCGACCTTGAACCGCAGATGCGCCGGCTGACTGATCAGGAGCTCCGCGCCAAGACCGAGGAGTTCAAGTCACGCTACGACGAGGGTGAATCCGAGGAACAACTCCTCCCCGAGGCCTTCGCCGTCGCCCGTGAAGCCATGGACCGCGCCGTCGGCATCCGCAACATCTTCGACCCCGCGCAGGAGTTTGACGCCTCGCGCCTTCCCGATTCCGTCCGCCGCCTCTACCTCGACACCAAGGCGCAGATGGAGGCGACCCCCGACGCCGAGCCCGTCGGCGACCTCATCGGCAACGTCGAACCCGTCCCCGCCTGGAAAATTCTCCCCATCCCCTACGAGATTTACGACGCCGTCCGCACGCTCTACCCCGAGAGCCGGCCCCCCTTCCGCGCCCGTCCCTTCGACGTCCAGCTCGTCGGCGGCATGGTGCTCGCCGAACACCGCCTTGACCGCATCCGTTCCGCCGCCCGAGACCGCAATGTCTACTTCGGCAACATCGCCGAAATGAAGACCGGCGAAGGCAAGACCATCGTCGCTCCGCTGGCCTGCTATCTACACGGAATCGCCGGCCGACAGATTCACGTCGTCACCGTCAACACCTATCTCGTCCGCCGCGACCGCTACTGGACCTTTCCCTTTTTCTACCATCTCGGCCTCACCGTCGGCTATATCGCGCCGATGCACGAGCTCCCCGAGCACTTCAAGAAGACTGCCTACCAGTGCGATGTCGTCTACGGAACAACCAGCGAGTTCGGCTTCGACTTCCTGCGCGACAACATGAAGTACAGTCTCGACCAGCAGGTCCAGCGTCGCCGTGAATTCGCCATCGTTGACGAAGTGGACTCCACCCTCATCGACGAAGCCCGCACCCCGCTGATCATCTCCGGGCAGGCCCACGCCGACGCCCCCCGCTACGAACTCGCCGACAATCTCGCCCGCCATCTCGTGCAGAAGCAGAAGCCCTGGGACGAGGCCAACGTCGCCGTCGATGCCTGCAAGAACCGCATCAAGGGCCTCGAAGGCGACATCCGCAACACCCGCGACAAGGCGAAGATCCCCGCCCTCAAGTCCGCACTCGAAGCCGCAAAGGACGAACTCCCCCGCCTCGAAGACGCCCGCGACCGCTTCACCAAGTACTACGAGGTCGAGATGGACAAGAAGCAGGTCCATCTCGAGCACGAAGGTGTCTCCGAAGCCCAGAAGGTCGCCAACATCGGCTCCTTCTACGTCGGCGACAACATCGACATGCCACACCTCCTCGAGCAGGCCCTCCGCGCCCACACCGTCTACGAGCGCGACCGCGACTACGTCGTCAAGGATGGACAGGTCGTCATCGTCGACCAGTTCACCGGACGGCTCATGGTCGGCCGGCAGTGGTCCGACGGCCTCCACCAGGCCGTCGAAGCGAAGGAGAAGGTCCAGATCAAGCCCGAAACCCAGACGATGGCCACCGTCACCATCCAGAACTTCTTCAAGCTCTACGAACGCCTCGCCGGCATGACCGGAACCGCAGACACCGAGGCGCAGGAGTTCCACGACATCTACAACATGAACGTCGTGGTCATCCCCACCAACCTTCCCGTCATCCGCCGCGACTTCCAGGACCGCGTCTACCTCACCGCAAAGGACAAGTGGAGCGCCATCATCGAGGAAATCAAAACCTTCCACGATCTCGGCCGCCCCATCCTCGTCGGCACGACCTCCGTCGAGAAATCCGAACTCCTCAGCCAGCAACTCACGAAGAAGTACGGCATCAGGCACGAAGTCCTCAACGCCAAGCAGCACGAACGCGAAGCACAGATCATCGCAAACGCCGGCGCCCTCGGCTCCGTCATGATCTCCACGAACATGGCCGGCCGCGGCACCGACATCAAGCTCCACCGGATTGACCGCGAGGAGCTCATCAACCACTGGAAGCGCCGCAGCATCTGCCCCCGTGAAGTCACCCCCGAGATGGATGATGAGGAGATCATCCGCCGCATCTACCGCTTCCTCGCCCAGAAGCAGCTCGAGATGAAGCCCGCCGAACTTGACGCCCTCGCCGATGAGGAGCTCGTCCGGCGCCTCCTGGTCCACTGGGCAACGACCCACACCTGGCTCGCCCCCAAGAAACTCGAATCCCTCAGCATCGCCGAGCTCCGCGACGCCCTCGATGAAAACGGCGAGTTCCTCCTCCACCGCCTCCGAGTCTGGAATTCCACCGAGGCCATGGGCGGCCTGCACGTCATCGGCACCGAGCGCCACGAATCCCGCCGCATCGACAACCAGCTCCGCGGTCGCTCCGGACGACAGGGCGACCAGGGCTCCTCCCGCTTCTTCATCAGTCTCGAAGACGACCTGATGAAGCTCTTTGCCGGCGAGACCACCCAGAAGGTGCTGGCCCGCCTCGGCATGAAGGAGGGCGATGCCATCGAGGCCCCCATGCTCTCCCGCGCCGTCGAACGCGCCCAGCGGAAGGTCGAGGAGCGAAACTTCGAAGTCCGCAAGAACATCCTCGAATACGACGAGGTCATGGACTACCAGCGACTCGAGTTCTACGGCCAGCGCCAGCGCATCATCGAAAGCGACAACCTCCGCGAACCCGTCCTCGAGTACGTCTCCGACTCCGTCGCCGACGCCTGCGAAAAGTACCTCTCTCCCTCCTACGTCCCAACCTGCATCGCCGAGTGGGTCCAGAACACCCTCGACGTCTCCATCGAGGCCGACCGGCTCCGTGGCCTCGACGAGGAAGACCTCCTCAACCGCATCCGCAAGGACGCCCAGGAGGACGCCCGCCACAGCATCGAAGTCACCATCGGCGAGTTCATGTCCGACGATGTCGATCCCGTGGACTGGGATGTCAACGGCCTCGTCGACTGGGCCCGTCGCCGCTTCGGCATGGAACTGACTCCCAGCGAAGTCCGTGAGATGACCCCGCGCGACGTCGCCAACCGCCTCATCGAGGCCGCCATGAACACGCTCGACGAGGCCGATCTCACGGGCATCCGCCGTTACCTCGATCCCGATTACGGCGTCAACCAGCTCATCGACTGGGTCCAGTCCCGCTTCCCCATGCAGGTCTCCCGCGATGAACTGGCAGACAAATCCCCCGAGGAGGCCATGAACCTCCTCCTCGACAAGGTCCGGGAGATCTACCGCGACCGCGAGGCCTCCTACCCCGTCAACACCGCCATCGACTCCACCATGCAGCTCATGGTTCAGGACCCGCGCGGCTCGCTGGCGCAACTCGCCGAATGGGCCAACATGAAGTTCGGCCTCAACTGGGACGCCACCTACCTGCTCACCCGCACGCCCCAGCAGTTCCGCGCGGAACTCGTCGAAGAAGCGCGGCAGTGGACCAACGGCAAGCTCGACGCCCTCGTTGACGAAGCGCTAGCCGCAAACCCCGACCCCGACGCCCTCGCCGGCTGGCTTGAACAGCGCTTCGGCATCGGCTTCGAGGAGCGCGATGAGGAACTCCTCGATGAGAACCCCCGCGAGGCCCTGCGCCGCCGACTCCTCCGCTTCCTCCGCTCCGAACTCAACTACCTCGAGCGCATCATCCTCCTCCAGATCCTCGACCAGTCCTGGAAGGACCACCTCTACTTCATGGACCAGCTCCGCGGAGCCATCAGTTTCCGGGGCTTCGCCCAGCAGGACCCCAAGATCGAGTACCGCCGCGAAGGCCGCCGGCTCTTCGATCAGATGGGCGAAACCGTTCGCGACAAGGTCTCGGACTTCATCTTCAAGGCCCGACTGTCGGCCAACCCCATGCCTCGAAACGTCTACCGCACCGCGCAGACTCCGGACGAGCAATCCGCCGCCGAGCCGCGCGCAGCGCAACGCAACAGGCCCGCACGGAGCCGGCGACGCCGGGCACGCCGATGACACGCATCCTCGTCATCGGCCCGCATCCGGATGATCAGGAGATCGGCATGGGCGGCACCATCGCCAAGCTCGCCCGCGCCGGTCACGACATCCTTCTCCTCGACGTCACCAACGGCGAGCCGACGCCGCACGGCGACCCGCAGACCCGCGCCGGCGAGGCAGCGATGGCCGCTGAAATCCTCGGCGTCCGACGCCGCCTCCTCGACTTCCCCAACCGCTACCTCCAGCCCACCCTCGACCTCCGCCACGCCCTCGCCGCCGTCATTCGCGAGCACCAGGCCGAGATGGTCTTCGCCCCCTACTTCGAAGACGCCCACCCCGACCACCTCGCCGTCAGCCGCGCTGCCCTCGAAGCGCGCTTCGCCGCCCGCCTCAGCAAGATCGAGGAGCCCTGGGGACTCGCAGGCCCACCCATCTATCCGCGCTGGTTCTTCTTCTACTACGCCATGCACCTGCGCAAGGTCCACAACCCCTCATTCCTCGTGGACATCACCGGCTT
>CAZPFK010000001.1:0-8595 GCA_964585855.1 uncultured Vicinamibacteraceae bacterium | reverse complement strand
AAACGACATCGCATTCGCCGTCGCCAGAAACCGCCCGCGCTCCACATCCGGCGACAACTCCTGCAGCCACGCCTGCAGCGGAACAAGATACAGCCCTGCGAAGAATCCCGCCCCGCCGATCAGGATCGTGATCGTCGTCTTGCTCTCAGGACCCAGACCAAGCAATGCAAAGAACACCATCAGCCCCGCCGCTCCGACTGGAACCAGTCTCGGCTCCACCCGGTCGCCGGAAATCCACCCCGCTGCAACGCTGCCGATGCCGATGGAGATGCCAAGCACGGCAATCATGTAGGATACCTGACGATAATCGATCCCCAGCAGATCCTTGTAGTCCGGAACCAGCAGGATCGCCATCATCCCAACCAGGTAGAAATACGACCACGCCAGCGCCACCCACAGCAGTTTCCCCCGCGCCATGTCCCGCAACGCCTCGATGTACGTCGGCAGCGGATTGATCTTCAGCCGAAGCCCAGGCGCCTTCGGCTCCAGGCGCGTCATGAACATCGACGCTCCAAGCCCTGCAAGCGCGATCCCCACCAGCGCCGCTCCCGGAAGCCACAATACCGGAGTCTCACCTGCCCGGTCGTCGGTCGGGAAGTAGTAGTCGCAGATCGGCCCGGCGATCAGTGTCCCCAGAATGATCGCCACATTCGTCAGCATGTTCAGAAGGCCGTTGGCCCGGCTCAGATTGCGATCCTCAACCAGCTCCGGCATCATGCCGTACTTCGCCGGCCCGAAGAACGTACTCTGCACCGCCAGCATCAGGAAGGCTGCAATCGTTACCCACAGGTTCTGCATCCACAGCCCGACCATTGCCAGCAGCGCAATGGGAACCTCCGCGATCTTTGCCGTAACCGCCACGCGATGCTTGCTGATCCGGTCCGCCACACACCCGGAGAAACCCGAGAGCAGAATAAAGGGAACGGTCAGCATCAGCGCCACCCACCCCTGCCCGCCATCCCCGAGCTGCCCCGCCCAGATCCCGTTGACGACCATGAAGATCAGGACCTGCTTCAGAACATTGTCGTTGGCAGCCCCGAAAAACTGCGTCACCAGAAGGGCGATCAGGCCGCGGTTGACAAGACCCCTGCGCACGTCCACCCGCCTGTCCGGGGAGCCGCCCGGCTCCGGTCCACGATTCCCCTACGCCTCCTCGCCTTCGTCGGGTGCCGCACCCTCCTCCGACGGCGAGACCGCGTAGATCTCAAAACGATGTCCGACCGGCGACCATCCGAACTTCTTTGCCAGCCGGTCCCGCAGGGCCACGACTTCCTCTGCGGGAAACTCCAGAACCCGCCCCGTCTCGACGCAGATCATCCGGGTGCGGTTCGGGCGATCGTAGGCCAGCTGGTAGTGCGTCTGCTTCTGGTCGAAGTGGACCGGCTCAATGATTCCCGCATCCTGCAGCAGCTTCAGCGTCCGATAGATAGTGGCTTTTGACACCCGCATCCCACGACGCCGCATCTCGAATCGCAGGTCGTCGGCCTCGATCACACGGTCCAGCTGGATGATCGCATCCAGAACCTGCGCCCGCTCAGGCGTGAACTTCTGTCCCTCCGAACGCAGGTGACGCCGGAACACCGCGCACAGCGGCACGATCTCCAGTTCGTCTTCAGCCGGCTGGGTCTCAGGGAAATCTGGCAGGCCTTGGCTCATCAAAGTCTCCCGGGGGCGCGATCCGGGTTCAGGGGCGTCTCGTAGGACTGTATCATCGGCACGGCCCCCCGGACACGTCCCGGGCCCATTCGTCGCCGCCCCGCACCGGGCGTAGAGTGAGCAGCGGACGCCCCCGGAACACGACCAGCCCCGCCGGAAACGGGAAGGAGTTGCAATGAAGAGCGATGTTCTGGTAGCGATCCCCGTCTACAACGAGCAGAAATACGTCACCCGAGTTCTCGAACGCGTCCGCCGTTACGCCTCCGACATCCTCGTCATCGACGACGGCTCAACCGACGAGACCCCCTCCCTCCTGGCCCGCCAGCGCGTCGAGGTCGTCCGCCACGCTGAGAATCGCGGGTACGGCCGCTCCATGCAGGATGCCATCCGCTGGGCCGCCTCTTACCGCTACGACTGGCTCATCACCATGGACTGCGATGAGCAGCATGAGCCGGAGTCGATCCCCGAGTTCCTCGACGCCATCCGTCGCGACGACGCCGACGTCCTCTCCGGTAGCCGCTACCTCCGCGAGATCGACCGCATCACCCAGGCCCCCTCCGACCGGCAGCGCATCAACCTCGCCATCACCGAGGAACTCAACCGCCGCCTCGGCCTCAGCCTCACCGACGCCTTCTGCGGTTTCAAGGCCTACCGCGTCAGCGCCGTCGAAGACCTCGACCTCGATGTGGACGGCTACGACTTCCCCATGCAGTTCTGGGTCGCCGCCGTCGCCGCACGCCTTCGCATCGCCGAGCTCCCCATCCGCCTCATCTACAACGATCCCAACCGCAGTTTCGGCGAACGCCTCGACAATCCCGACATCCGTCTTCGCCACTACCTCGGCACCCTCCATGCCGAGATCGTCCGCCACTGTCACGACCTGCCCGTCTCCGCCTGGCGCGACCTGGCTGAGAACTATCCCTGTCCCTGCACCGGCTGATCGCGCCGCAGTCGCCCCCGCCCTCCATGATCCGCGATCTTCGCCTTACCCCGCCGCCCCACCTCTGGCCGCTCCGGACCCGCTTCGATGACCCCTCGCCCTGCCTCGGCCGCACCCTCGGGCAGTGGATCACCCGCACGCGCAAGCAACTCCTCGGCAACGACTCCGACCGCCCCATCGCCGCAACCGGACACCAGGCCGAGTTCTTCCATCCCGGTGTCCTCGCCAAGTACCACGCCCTCGACGCTCCTGGAGACCGCGGGGCAGACCTCCTCGAGCTCATCGTCGATCAGGACGACAATGACCCCCTTGAACTCCCTGCCCCGATGATCGATGACGCCGGCCGCCCCGTCGCCGGCACCCTCCGGCTCGCCCCGCCCGGCCGCGCCGGCATCGCCACCGGCTCCCGCCCGGCTCTGTCTCCTCAGACCCCGCCGCTGGAAACGCTCTGGCCCGACGCGCAGCCGCGCGCGCGCATTCTGCTGGATTCGATGAGGAAGTTCGCAGATTCAGAGAATCTCGCTGTGCAGATCGCTCTGGCCGCCGCCGACCTTCGCGGCCTCAGCGTTGCAAGTCACGACGACGATGGCATTTACCGCCTCAATGCCGCAACCGGCTCGCCGGCGCTGCGCACCCTCATGACCACCTCAGCGCTGACCCGCACCGAGGCCTGGGAGCGTCTTTGTGCGCACACGGCCGCATCCTCACAGGAGATGAGGGAGGCCTACAACCGCGCGGTCGCAGCCCACCCCGATGCCGGCATCAGGCCGTTGACCGACTCGGAGATTCCCCTGTGGATCGTCGAAGCAGATACGCCGCGCCGCCCCGCCCACGAGGCCGACCTTCGCCGCGACCGCGCGCATCTTCGACCGCGCGCCCTGCTCATGACCGCCTTCATGCGCCTCTTCCTCTGCGATCTCTTCATTCATGGAACCGGCGGCTACCTCTACGACCGCATCACCGAAGAGTGGATCCGCAACTGGCTGGGCCTCGAACTCGCCCCCATGACCTGCGCCACTGCGACTGTCACCCTCAACGGCTCCGGCCCGCACGTCACCGATGCCGACCTTCACAGGGCGCAGTGGCGTCTGCACCACCTCCCCTACAACCTCGACGAGGAGCTCGACGACAACGCCGAGCGCCGCTGGAAGCAGGACCTGCTCGCCCGGATCGACGCCGCGCCCCGGCGCTCACCGCAGCGCCGGGAACTCTTCGACGCCCTTCGCGCCCGCCAGCAGCACCTGCAGGAACAGCACCGCGATCGCCTCGACGCGGCCCGTCTCGACCTGGAGCGAACCGAAGAGGCCCTTGCCGCGCAGCGAGTCCTCGGGGCGCGCAACTGGCCCTTCCCACTTCACGATCCTGCCGACCTCCGCGACCTCGCCGGCCGAGTCCACGCCGCCTTTTCCGAATCGCCACTCGCCGCCCCCCGCTAACGCGCCTTGCCCTGCGCAGCCACCTCGCCGACCGCCTTGGCGATCGCCGCAGGATCGCCCAGGTACGACCGCCGGATGGGTCGAATGTCTCTATCCAGTTCGTACACCATCGGAATCCCCGTCGGGATGTTCAACTCCACGATCTCCTTCTCGGAGATGTCATCGAGGTGCTTGACCAGCGCCCGGATGCTGTTGCCGTGCGCAGCAATCAGCAGCCGCTGACCCGAGGCGATCGCCGGCCGCAGCACATCGTTCCAGTAGGGCACGACCCGCCGGACCGTGTCTGCAAGACTCTCGCACAGCGGAATGTCGGCATCCGCCAGCGTGGCGTAGCGCCGGTCCTTCCCGGCATAGCCGGGATCATCCCGGGTCATCGCCGGCGGTGGAATGTCGTAACTGCGCCGCCAGATCTTCACCTGCTCCTCACCGTGCTTCGCCGCTGTCTCTGCCTTGTTGAGCCCCTGCAGTGCGCCGTAGTGCCGCTCGTTGAGCCGCCACGAGCGCGTCACCGGCAGCCACATCAGGTCCATCTCATCCAGCACCAGCCACAGGGTCCGGATCGCGCGCTTCAGCACCGAGGTGTACGCCGCATCGAAGGTCAGCCCCTCGCGCTTCAGCGTCCGCCCCGCCTCCCGTGCCTCCTTAACTCCCTGCTCGGTCAGGTCAACATCCACCCATCCCGTAAACCGGTTCTCCTGGTTCCACGTACTCTGGCCGTGGCGGACGATCACAAGCGTGTGCATGACAGCGCCTCCTCAATCCAGCGATTCACTGAGCAACTCATCGACTCTCGAGCCCCCCGTGACATCCCGCGCCTCCTGACCGCGACGGACAATGCGCGCCCCTCCCCCGATCAGCGACAGCGCCATCCCCTCCCGTCGCAGGAACGCTCCCTCCCACAGCCCCACGACCGTCCGGGAGTTCTCCTCATGGTATTCGGCGATCCGCTCATCGCGCGTCTCCCCGAAGTGCTCCACATATGCCTCGCCGGCACGCACGTACACCTGCCCGGAGAAGTAATGCGGATTGATCTGAAAGGGCACAAGCCCCAGTGTCTCGAAGGACGGCGGCCGCACGATCGGCATGTCGTTGGTCGTCATCATCGTCGGACATGCCACGTTCGATCCCGCGCTGACGCCCATGTACGGCATGCCGTCGCCGACCCGCCGCCGCAACGCCTCCATCACGCCGCTGCGATGCAGCCGGTCGGTCAGACGAAAGGTGTTCCCCCCGCCGACGAAGACTCCCTCCGCCTCCTCAACCGCGCGAACCGGGTCGCTGAAGGTGTGCAGACCGACGAGCGTGGCCACACCCTCAAAGAATCGTTCCTGCATCCCCCGCGTGTAGCCCTCGTGGTCGGCCAGCGCCCAGGGGACAAAGAGAATCGTCGAGCCCGCGCCGAAAAGCGTTCTCGCCTCATCGCGCAGCAGCGTCACCCGCTCCGGCGTTCGAAACCCGCCGCTGCCCAGCAGCACTCGCATCATCACGCACCCTCACCTCAGCATCGAAAGAAACGGTTCATGCACTCGCCCATTGGTGATCAGCGAATTGCCGGAGTCGATCGCGTCGCGCCCGGCCCAGTCCGAAAAGGCCCCGCCCGCCTCCCGGGCAATCGCCGCAATCGCCGCGATGTCCCACGGATTGACCTGCGGCTCAACGACGACATCAACTCGCCCTGTCGCCAGCAGCACATGGGCGTAACAGTCGCTCCACCCGCGCGTGCAACCGGCGGCAGCGGCCAGTGCGAGATAGAGGTCGCGGCGACCGTGGGCGGTGAAGTAATCAATCGCGGTCGTGCAGAGCAGCGCGTCGCGGGCCTCGGAGGTCTCCGAGACGCGGGCCGGTCGCTCCCGGAGGCACTGCTGATGCCACGCCCCGCCGCCCCGGGCTGCCCAGACGGATTCATCAAGAGCGGGAATGCGAATGACGCCGGCGATGGTGCTTCCCTCGTGCTCAATGCCGATCAGCGTCCCGTAGAGGGGGACGCCGTGGACGAAGGACTTCGTTCCGTCGATGGGGTCGAGAATCCAGCGATAGCCGCTGCTGCCCTCCCGGATTCCGTGTTCCTCGCCGAGAATGGCGTCGGCGGGAAAGGCGGATTCGATGCGCTCACGCAGGAGGACTTCGGCCTCGCGGTCGGCGCGGGTGACGACGGAGCCGTCGCGCTTGCGATCGACCTGGAGATCATCGCGCTGAAAATACTCGAGCGTGAGGCGGCCGGCCTCGACGGCGATGTCGCGGGCAAGAGCAAGGCGGGAGTCGAGGTCGTGCTGCTGGCTCATGGGAGTTCCCGGGCGGCGGGTCTCGAAGGGTACGGCCGGGCACTATCATTGGCCATGAATGAGCAGGATGCGCAATGCGTGCGGATCGGCGTGCTGACGGTCTCAGACCGGGCGAGCCGGGGGGAGTATGAGGATCTCTCCGGCCCGGCGATTCTGAAGTGGCTGGGCGAGACGGTGGCTTCGGCGTGGGAGCCGGTGGTGCGCATCACACCGGATGAACAGGAGCAGATCGAGGCAGCGCTGATTGCGCTGTGCGACCTTGAGGGGTGCCACCTGGTCATCACGACGGGCGGAACGGGGCCGGCGCTTCGGGATGTGACGCCGGAGGCGACCGAGGCAGTGTGTTCGCGGATGATGCCGGGCTTCGGCGAGGCGATGCGGGCGGCGTCGCTGCGGCTGGTGGCGACGGCGATACTGTCCCGGCAGACGGCGGGCATTCGCGGGAAGACGCTGATTCTGAATCTGCCGGGCAAGCCGAAGGCGGTGGCGGAGTGCCTCGATGCGATTTTTGCAGCAGTTCCTTACTGCGTGGAACTGCTCGGGGGGCCGAAGATGACGACGGACCCGTCGCGGCTGGCGACCTTCCGGCCGGTGTGAGATCAGGCGAAGGTCAGTTCGCGCCAGAGGCCCTGGTCGGCGGGGCCGCGGCAGGCCCAGAGGGTGCGCCGGGCGGGGAGGCCGATGACGCAGGCGTTGGTGGCGGCGTAACCGCGATCCTCCGGATAGCGATTGATGGAGTTGACGCCGTCAGCGCGGTCGGAAAAGAGACGGCGGATGGAGTCGGTGTCGTGGGGTCCGTCGGCGAGAAGTTCCTGTGCGCGCTGGAGTCGGCAGAGACTGCTCTCGGAGGGGGGCTCGGCCTCGGCGGAGCGGTGGAGGTCGTCGAGGCAGTGGTTGGTCTGAAGGAGCGGCGCATCGGCGGGGAGGGACCGCTGCGTGTAGTGGTGTGCGGCCGCTTCGATCTCAACGGCGCTGTGTTCATCCACGATCCAGAAGGTGTGGGCGGCGACGCGCGGGGCGGTGCGGACGGTTTCTGCGCCGGCCTCGCAGGTGCGTTCGCGGATGGCGCGGTGGAGGACGCTGAGGTAGGCAGCGCCGGGGCGGACGCCGTGAATCTTGATGTTGGTCGTGCCGACGTAGACGCCGCAGTCGTTGATGCCGATGAGGGTCGGCGAGCCGGCGCAGGTGATCGACCAGGTCTGCGGGGCATCGTCGGGCTTGCGGTGGATGGCGACGACATATTCCATGTCGCGCGGGTGGAGGTCCCAGGTCTGACCGCAGAGGATTTCTCCGTTCCGGGTCATCGCCGGCGGGAGTGCGAAGGCGGTGCAGCCCTCGACATCCCAGGGGACGGTGCGCGCCGCTTCGGGGTGGCTGAGGACGACGAGGTCGCGGATGTCGCTGTAGTTGCAGGCGGCGTAGAGGTCGGCGGCGTGGACGCCTGCGCCCTCGGCAACGCCGACGTGTTCGGCGTACCCGGCGGGGTCCCACACTTCGAGAACGGCAAGACAGCGGTCGCCCTGCATGCGGTAGGGGTTGCCGGCCTGCACGCCGCGTTCGGCGACGTATTGCGAGGCGACTTCGAGGCGATGGGCGACGAAGCGGCGGATTTCATCGCGAAGGGCCTCACCGTGCTGTCGGCCCATGGAGGCGGGGGTACCGGCGACTTCGATGGAGTTGAGTGTGTAGGTCGGCATGGTGGGGTTGGAAGGGGTGAGGTGGAGGATAGGGCGGTTTGGATGAGGTGGCAGGGATCGCGGCGCGGTCTGTGCGAGCGCGACCGTGTGCTCTCCTTCGCCGCGTGAGCATCTCCGCACTGGAGATCCTCCCATCCCATTGGAGATTCTCCCTCGCCGTCGGAGGTGCTCCCATCTCATCGGAGAACCTCCAGCGCGGGCGGAGATTCTCCCTTCTGACTGGAGGTTCTCCCTTCTCGTTGGAGGTTCTCCGCTCCCGTTGGAGATTCTCCGGCGCCGTTGGAGAATCTCCGGCGCAGATTCACCCCGGTTTTTGATCGAATTTCCGCCCTTGCGCAATTTTTGCCGCCGGTGTGAATCGCGAATGACCGATCATCGTTCATGCGCTGCGAGGCGCCGGGCTGTCCCTCACTCCGATCTTCCCTCAGCGGAACGGTGAGGTCTATCCGGTCTGTCCTATCCTGCGATGAAAGCGATGTTGCAGGCAGGTGGATGTGCCACCGGGGATGTTCCGCCGGGGTGAGCCAGTCGCATTGCAGCAACCGTCAGTGGTCGTGATCATGACCGTCATGGTCATGGTCGTG